>JAAVFL010000029.1 GCA_014800795.1 Bacteroidales bacterium
GGTATTATTTCTTAAACCAATAACATAAGTATTGGACTGAATATCCTCTCCATACATGATTATATTATCAAGAATAAATTTATCCCCAGCATTCGCTAACTGCGTTATCAAATTCGTTATTTTGTTAAAATCGTTTAGCGAATACTTACATAGAGATATTTCTATATCTTTTAGTGTGGATAGTTCATAAATATCAGGTTCAGTTGTTTTAACGACTAATTGAGAATCTGAATTGACGTATGCTCCTCCAAACCATGTTGGATAATCGGTTTCTCCGTTGCCCCGACTTTTTGAGTCGGCAAACTTTTCAAGAAGTTTTTCATATGTCTCTAACGCTGTCTCCTGGGTGATACCTTCCGTATCATTTCCACAATACTCTTTTGAGAGATATTCCACGCTGTCCTTTGTAGACAGTTCATCTTGTATACAAGACGTTAGTCCTATGAATAGCGTGAAAACGATGAATAAAGCATGTTTCATATAAGTTGTATTTGAAGTTAATATGCGTTCTATCAGTTATTCAAAATATTTATTCACTCTTAAATGATGATTTTATATAAAAGTACAGGTAATCTGCCTCCTACTTTGAGTTCAATATTAAATGTTATTTTTAGATTCTTATTATGGCTTCAATAAATTGATCATGCTTCAATCCAGGATTTTGAGGACAGAGGCAACAATATTATTATTGACGTCAATTATTTTGATTGCAAAGTTACAATTTATTATAATCGAAAATAACACCCGAAAGGGTGTTATTTTCGATTATTTTGCCCTATATGTGTGTATTATATCTAATATAAGTCCCGAACACGCCCAATAGTGAGAGGTATACGGCTGACAACATAGAGGTCGGAGATGATTTTGAGTCTGAAGGACGCCCGAAGCAAAAGTCTAGTTCTACACACATAAACTTGATACATGAGTCGAAATCATGTATATAGAAAAGGAAGATTATCGAAGAGATCTATATTTTCACCTCTCAATTCTCCAGTTGTATACTCGTTGACTGTCATGGGTGTATACAGAACTTGTGTTTGAAAGTAAGGATAAATACAAGTTCAACAACAGCTACATCACCATGGGGGACATAAATCTTTTGTAAGTGTCACAAATGTAGTGTTAGACATTTATAAGACATGTTAATACAAGAGAAAGAGATAAACATCTGATGATTAATGTTTATCTCCTACTTTATGATAAAAAGTATGCTAATCAGAATCGAATAGCATACTTTCCATGTCGTTTTAATACTCAAATGATTAGATTAATCCTCGTTTCCTTGCGACTTCAATTACATAAGATTCAAATGGATATTGAGAATTTTGGGACATGCAAGGAAGATCCACACCCAGTGTGCGAGCTTCATGATTTCTGATCATACATGGACCCATGCACAGAGGTAGTTTTTTACAACTTATACAGCGATCATTTTCAAAAGTTGCTCTGGAAAGGAGTTTCGATAGCAGATCATGTTTGAAGGTTAATGTACCATCACTATTGAGTTTCCCAATTGATTTATCATCTGCATAGTTCTGTGCTGTACATTTAAAAATACGACCATCATAATTTATTGCATAATGATGAAGTTTATCAGAATAGCACCGATAGAATTGATGGGGATGATATGCCCAATATTCAGAATTAAGACCATTCTCAGAGAATAATCTTTTCATATCGGAAAGTTGTTTCTTATCCTTCTCATTACATTGTATCTGCCATACCTTTTGGAAATCTACCATAATATGTCTCTTTGCTTTCTCTGAAATCAAAGGTATTATTTCTGATATTCCATATAAGGTCTTTCTGTCATAGTTAATTCTAAGAATTATATGCACATTAGGTAGTCGCTCAACAAGTTCATTCACATGAGCAACTACAGTTTTAAAAGTGCCTTCATTATTAGAAGTAAACTTTATTGAATTGTGATGTTGTTCGTTTCCATCAATTGGTATTTGGAATGAAGTGAATCCCAATTGATTCATCTGATCCATCATTTCTGAGGTCATAAGAACAGCATTTGTTGTGGCGTGCTGGGTTAGAATAACGCCATGTTTGTCACATAGCTCTTTTGCAAACGAAGCTATTGGATAAATAACTTCGTTAAAGAACATTAGAGGTTCTCCTCCAAACCAATCTAAGTGTAGTGCGGGAATTCTGGCTTCTTTAATTTGATATCTAATATGCCGTTTAATAGCCTCAACAGTCTCATCTGACATTCGACCATTGTGAGAAGCCTTTGCATACTCAGTTGAACAATACCAGCAAGTGAGATTGCAGTCTAATGTTGGATTGATAGTGATATGAAGTCGTCTATCTCCATATATCTGCATTCTATTTTGGAATCGGATGTACTCCAATTCGTCAAAATAGGCATCAACGATATATCCATCCTTTTTCATTTGAGAGAAAAGTTCAGGATATTCTTTTTCAAATAAATCCGTATTGTCCAGTAGTTCTGTAACTGTGTCAAATTCCTCAGCTGATAATCTACAGACAGCGTTAGATAAAGTATTATATAGTAACACTTCATCATTATATTGAACGGCTATGTTATATTTACTTTCTTTATTCATAGATTTGAAGAATCTGGGAGACCTATTAACATAATAAGTCTCCCGGATGGTTACTTATCGCTTGATTCTGTACCTGCAAGACAAATGTCACAAGCTCTTTGCGAAGGAAGACAACCACAACCAGCAAGAAGACAGTCGCAGACAGAGGACAAAGTCGGTTGCAGGCAGAAAGAACCTGCAGTGGTTAAGGAGGCTGAGCTCGCTCCACCTCCTTTTACATTAGAGCATTCTTCACGACTCATACGCTGAAGAATAGCAACTTCATTCAGGGATTTTTTCATAAGCACGGTTTTTATATTAGAAAAATATTTAACATACCTCAGTAGTGTTATTTTGCAAAATTACATTTTGTAACAATCTGCACGAACACCCTTTAGGGTGATTATTAATATCCTATAACATACTTTTTAAATGATTGATTATGATTTTGAGATTTAGTTTAGCTAAAACAAAATATTTGGATCTCAATTACATTAAAATGTGCTGTATGATACTTTCTCCTTTTGAATATGGATAAGGCATAAAGCAAATTACTGATATTAGTGCAATAAAGATTACCACAATTATAATCGTTCCCCATCTTACAAGAGCTGGAGGGATTTCACCAAGAAGATTTCTAACTTTCTCTGAACGGAGTTCTATTTGAGATTCTTTATCCATTTTTATTTCTATATCATTAAACATCTAATACGTTTAGTTTCAAATCATATGGACAAGTATTAGTATATTTGCCATAGAAATTTTATATTCCTAATAATAATTATTAAGAGATTCACATCATGTAAACTATCATTGTCAAAACTACAGTTCTAACAAATCCTGTTAACAGAGCCTTCAACACGAGTAGTTATTTCTTTATTATAGCTCATAATAATGATAATACCTTTTTGCTAATCTTATTTGTGATTATTTCAAGATTGCTGAGGCTGCTCCAGATTGTTCTCCGACTTCATTGCCTCGCTGTACTTTCTTGCCGTAGCCGATAGTATAAGTGGCTGTGAAGTTTATACGAGTGTGTGATGAGGTGCCGATGACAGTCTGCAACCCGCTATAATAAGGTGAAACAGTGGTGTTAGTCGCACCTTCCCATCCTTTGTTGAAGAAATTGGCAGCCATGACTCGTAGATTCCAATTGTCGTTGGCCCATCCAACAGTCATGCTATGAAAATTACGGATTTCCTTTATTTGAGGTGATGCCGAATCCATACTTTTTTGAGGGCTATCATAATAGGCTTGAAAATAGAAGCTACCGAGATAATAGCTTGCTTGAACTGTCATCCGAAAAGGATTGTATTTCTCATTAAAAATTCCGGTGGATTTATAGAACGACTGACAGGGGTTGGCATAGAGTTGTAGTTTCCCATCAAGCAGTTTCCAGTTAAGAGCAATACCAAATTCACCATTAAGATAATCACCGTTATTGATATATGATCGTAACAAAGCTTTTCCATCCATATAGGGAGTATAGACAAGCAGCTGGCGATCATAGATACCAAAATATCGTCCGTATGCACTAATGCTAAAAGCATTTGACGGCATCCATGTATATGATACGTTTCCAATGGTTTGATTGCTGTTTTTCAACAATGGGTTTCCTGTAATATACATAAACTCATTTTCGCGAAGAATATCTGAGGACTTTTGAGAAACCCCCAGACTATTTGTGACATATTGGAAATATATTGAAAAAATATTTCTTTGATTTGGAACGTATCTCACATTGAGATGAGTAATAGGGTAACTGAAACTGTTTTTCTGTCTGTTTATATTGTTATTTTCCCATGCCCATCCGGCATCAAAATTTACTGCTATTTTTTGCGTATGGAAATCATATCCGACCATCACAGCAGTGAAATCATTGAGAAATTTATCCCTGTATTCATCATTTCCTGTGTAGTTGATGTGATTGATAATTTCTCCTCGATTGGTCCCGAGCATCACTGAATGTTTCTGGCCGAAACTCTTTCGGATATATAAATTTAGACGGTAATAATATGCGTTCTCTTTAGCATGACGATAAATTGTCGGCTGATTTGATGCTGAATAATCAGTATAGTCATTACTGTGAGAATAATTGAAAGATGGAGAGAAGTCAACCGAAAATCCTTTTGAAAGAGCGAAAAAATATGCACCTGAATAGGCAACGGAATTTGATCGGTTAGGATTCTTTCTGTCAAATGAATATCCTTGTGCTGAATTAGGCAAATACTCCAATTTCCCGGAGTATTTATTGGTGGGAATATCTAAGTTGGTAAACGCAAGCAGATTGCGTATCTGAATCTTGTTGCTGTTATAGGTAGCGCGAAAGGTAATGGGATATTGATTCTGCTTGTAATATGATGATTCGAGAGTTTCCCTGCGTGTTACTGAATATTCTTTGCCGTCGTTATCTGTAAGTCGGTAAATGTCCTCTGTCGTGTTGCCTATATGGTGGTTGTTCCAGTTGTTGGCACCGACATACAAGTCGTAGGTCATCTTCTTGTAAGTGAACTTGGAGAAGATGTTGACACGGCTTGACAGACCCACAAGGAAATTCTCATTCGCTGTTATCTTTGTATAACCACCGTATGCATATTCCTGTACGATAATATTTATAACTCTCTCCGCACCGCGGAAACGAGGGTCGGTGGGAAATTCGAGATATTCCACACGTCTTACATCCGCAGTGCGCAATCCTTCCATTTCCTCTTTGGTAGCCTCAAGAAAATTGATGTAAATGGCTACGCTACCGCCTGTATTATCGGTGACGGTCTCATCAATAGGGTTTATCCGGATCTGAGGGATAGCCATCTGTCGTAGAAGATCCACAGCGTTCTGAGCTACATTTTTCTGCTTTCCTGACGGGGTATAAGTTGACTTTACCGATGATGTGCGTTGCATCTGTGCTTGTACAACCACCTCGTTTAGTTCTTGAGCCTTTAACGTATCGGGTTGCTCTTGAGCATACGATGAGAAAAAGATTGACATAGATAAAAAAAACAACATCATAATCTTCTTTATAATTATTATATTTTCCATTTTCATTATTGTGTTAGAGTTTAGAATTTAGTTTCCTAATTCAAGTTGGTTTTTAACGAGATTATAGTATGTTCCTTTCCTCTTTATAAGAGTTGAATGGTTTCCAGATTCAACCACCTTTCCACTATCGAGAACTATGATCTGGTCAGCATTCTTGACAGTAGATAGGCGATGAGCAACAACAATGACAGTTCTTCCTTTATAGAATTCATCGAGATTTTCTACGATTGCTCTCTCGTTTTTAGCATCAAGAGCATTTGTCGCTTCATCAAGAAAGATGAAGTCTGGGTTTTTATAGACTGCTCGAGCAATGAGTATTCGTTGTTTCTGTCCTTGGCTTAAACCTATGCCATCTTGTCCAATTAAAGTATTATATTTCAGTGGAAGTCCCATAATATAGTCATGAATATTGGCTAATTGGGCTGCTTTTTCAAGACGCTCTACATCTATTTCACTATCATCGACTGCGATATTGCGGGCGATTGATTCCGAGAATATCACACCGTCCTGCATGACTACACCACAATGCCTACGCCACCATTTGAGATTATATTCATCTATGTTTCTTTTGGCAATCGAGATTGACCCTGACATGACAGGATAATATCCAAGCATGAGTTTTATAAGCGTTGTCTTGCCGCTTCCTGATGCACCAACAATAGCAGTCACCTTTCCTTCCGGAACATGGAAAGAAACCCCTTCGATTGTCATTTTTAGAGCATGGGGATCATATTTGAAATCAACGGCTTCGATATTGATTGACTTATTGGTTTCAAATTCAGTTATTTGATTCTCTTTTGTTTCTTCATTCTTCCCTTCGTGTATTTCGTTGATACGTTCAAGAGAAATCTTGACATCCTGCAGTGAGTAGATGAATGACATTAACTGTTCCACTGGAGAATTTAATTGCCCAATAATATACTGCACAGCTAGCATCGCACCAAGCGTCATCTGCCCGTTGATCACAGAGGTTGCCGCGAGTACAGTTATGATTATATTTTTGACTTCGTTTATAAATATAGAGCCAGCTTCCTGAGTTTGTTGAAGTTTTAAAGACTTCATCTGAACATTGAAAAGATCAGCTTGTGTATCTTCCCATTCCCACCTTCTGCGTTGTTCACAATCCTGGAGCTTTATTTCCTGCATGGAGTTTATGAGCTGATATGTTTTGTTCTGATTAGTTGCTTGTTGCTCGAATAATTCATAATCAATGACTTTACGCTTTTTAAGGAAAGACGTTATCCAGAATCCATAGGAAATGCTACCTATCGCAAAGATTCCAAAAACCAACGGATTATATACATATAGGACGATACCGAATATAATGAAACTGAGGAATGTGAAGATGATATTAAGTACTTGTCCTGTAAGAAAGTTTTGCACACGGGTATGGTCCCCAATCCTTTGCAAAATATCTCCCATGAGTTTTGTGTCGAAGAAAGACATGGGTAATTTTAACAACTTTATAAAAAAGTCGCTCACAAGAGATATGTTAATACGCATGGAGATATGGAGTAATAGCCATCGGCGTATAAAATCTGTTGCTGTACGGCCAATAACTATCATCAGTTCTCCAAGAAGTATCAGCCAAATAAAACCGATATCCTTATGCCTTATGCCTAAATCCACAATAGCCTGTGTTAGAAAAGGCATAATCAGCTGAAGTACACATCCAAGGGCTAGTCCAGTGACAATTTGAATAAAATATTGTTTATATGAGGTAATATACCTAAAAAGAAACTTGAACGATCGAGGTGGTATGTCTTTTGTTGAATCCTTGCGATCTGAGTAGAATTTTGACGTTGGGCGGAACAAAATGACTACTCCTTTTTCCATGCAATTTGTGACAGTACTACACCAATGCTTTTTGAAATCATTAATTGTATACTTAATTAAGCCTTTTGCAGGATCAGCTATATAAAAATACTTTTTTGAAGTTTTATATAATACAACAAAGTGGTTCTGATTCCAATGTAAGATACAGGGAAATACGGTTTTTCTTAGACTTTCTATATCCATAAGACCGGCAACACTTTCTAATCCAATATTTGTAGCAGTACTAGATATGCTTTGCACTGATACTCCCTCAATTGTATTACCACAACGTTCATTTAATTCAGATAAAGTGTATTTAACACCATGATAACGACATACCATAGCCAAAGATGCTATACCACATTGCATAGCATCTTGTTGTTTATAAAAAGTAAACTGGCTCATATGAATCTAACCTATATTCTACATTGTCACAAACGTATACTCTCCTTTGTTTTATTTGCATACAAACTCAAGATGTAAGATGTAATATGAAGACATAATAATTAATCCCGATAAGTTTCTGATTACACTTGTATGAGCAATCATAGTTATGAGGATTCCATTTGTGCATTCTCTAAAATATTCTCATCTATCTTTGATGAAGAAACGTTATGACAGAATATTAAAGACTTTATCATTCTTAACTTCTTGTTTTCATCAAAATTTAAGATGCAATATTTTTGACCTTCATGCTCAAGCGCATACTGTCTACATCCACCATTGCACATAGGAAGCATATAGCACTCCTTACAAACTGAATTTTTAAACCGGATCGACATTCTTTTATAAAACCGTTCATTCCATTCTATTTCTCCCATATCATTAAGGATACCTTCTGCTGATTCAGGAGTAAAATCTCTGGCATTGCATTTGTGAACTAAACCATTATAATTAATAACTGCCTGATTCCTTTTGTCTGCATAACAAGCGTACTGGAATCTACCTTCATTGAGATCACTCAATAAGGTTAGACCTGCATTATTTGCTGATTCGTAAAGACTCTCAATCTCGTTATCAGATAAATTTCCTATATCTTGCCAAACTTGATTTAATGAAATAACAATATACTGTTTATATTTGGAGTCAAATTTACCAAAATGATGGAATACATCTTTTAACGAACTATAGTTGCTTGATGTGTAATTTATCCTAATGATAATATACATCTTAGATTGACAAATCAGTTCTATGTTTCTAATGATAGTTGCGTATGAACCAACATTATTTGAAACGAATCGAACTTGGTTATGTTTATCTTCATTTCCGTCTAATGTTATCTGAAAACTATTAACGCCCAACTCCTTTAACTCAAGGATACGCTCTTTATTTAACAGATAACCATTTGTAGTAATATGGACTATTGTTGAAAAATTGCAAGTATTTTTCAATTCATTTAGATACTGCAGAAGTGGATTTATTACTCTATTATATTGTAACAATGGTTCTCCACCAAAAAAGGACAGTTTAATTGTTTTAAACCGATTCTCAATAGCCTTTTTATATAGTAACAACTTGGTTCTATGGAGTACCTGAGAATCCATAATCATTTTATTGCTATGATCTTCATAGCAATACCAACAGTTAAAATTACAATTCAATGTTGGATTGATTATAACGTGAAACATCGTATCATCATTGTCAACAGATTCCAATGATTTAGTGACTTCTATGTATTCGTCATAGGTGTCTGGAACGATTGCTCCTATTGATTTTAAAGCTCCTATATAATCTTCCGGTAAACTTTCGACATCCTTGACAGAATCAAAGAAATCAAGAAATTCTTTAGTTAAAAGAATTAGTTTTTGAGTCTTTGTATTGAATAGGATATATGCTGTTTTATACGGGAAAGAAACGTTATATCTACTTTTTTTCATAAAATGACAGTTAATTATAGTACAAAGAAGAAGGGGGCAAGATTATGGCCACTACTCTTGCTCCCTCCAGAACGGATTATTTGCAATCACATGCGCAAGCCCAACCAGAAACATCAACATTGACATTTCCGGAAATGGGTGTTGTTGAATCGTCAGCCTTGTGCAGAGAAAGTGCAGTGTAACCACCTTTCAAAGTTATTGCTCCGTTTTCATCCAGCAAATCTAATGCCTTCAAAGATTCTTCAAATCGATTCATAACTATTTAGTATTTATGATGAAGTTTATCTTCAATTTGTCTGCCGCCCATTAACGCAGTTTGGCTTCTACGACATTTTATACAGTATGCTCTGTTTCGGTTTGATATCATTCCTTGTAGTTCGACTTTACAAAATTACAATGATGTGCGCAGGTAAACACCACACAAAAGAGTGGAAATTATGAATACATTACTGATAATTCGCTCGATTTGGAATAGATTGGGATGGTTTCGGAAGAGAGATAATGGATTGAAGGGGCTATCTGATGGGCTTCAATTCCGAGAACTTTCAGATTCTTGAAGAGTTTTCGGTCAACCTCGGCAAGGAGACAACCCGCTGGCTCTTTCTGAATCGGTGTGGTTATAGTTGAAATTAGAGTCTTGAGTATTGATTTGGAGTATTTAGACCCTTCTCTGTTTATTGCAAATCTTCCAATATGCCAGAATTTGGAAATATCTTTGCTGAAATCACAATCAAGAGGATTTATGCCAAACAATCTTTCCATTGGTAGTTTTTTCTTCCTATCCCAGAGGGTGGATCTGATTGTCCCAATTATTTCTCCTACATTATTACGAACTATGAGTATTCTTGATATTTCAGCCAATTCGTTTTCTTCCTGATATACCTTTGTAATCATTCTCTGAATATCGCTTAGGCATATACAGTCTTCTCCAGCGTGATGACAGTAGTTCTCCGTCACAACGAATGTGGCGAGGTCCCACAAGACAGATTCATCAGCCTCAAAAACGGTATAATCTACTGTTCTAATTATAGGTTGCTCCATTTTAGTTAGTTTTATGCTAAATTACATGATGGGCTGCGTCTCTTGCACCACCCAAAAGGGTGGAATAGGTTTAATGTATCACTTTCCACAAAACTTTTTCACCTTTTAGTGTGTTTTTACTAAAAAAGATAACGAATGTAATTTAATTTTACTATTTTTGTACAAAGAAACAAGTAAAGTAGAAAATGTCATACAGATTCTTCAACTCTAACAATAAGGTGAGCGGCATAACACCTGAAGATTATGCACGCGCTAAATACTATATCCGAACTGCTGAGGCTCTTTCTCAAATAGCTTATGAAAGTATCTACATAATAGACTACTGTGCTCAGAATTTTCTTTATGTGTCGCCCAATCCGTTATTTTTATGTGGATTCTCTCCCGAAGAGGTAATGGCTTTGGGTTATAATTTCTATACCACCCGTGTGCCTGACGATGAATTGGATTTATTGTTGAAGATTAATGCCATCGGTTTTAGATTCTTCAATAACCACCCTATTGAGGAACGTCCTCTTTTCAGCATCAGCTACGATTTTCATATCATCAACAATGGGGAAGATGTGCTGGTCAATCATAAGCTTACTCCTCTCGCGATGGATCCGTATGGGCATATGTGGCTGGCAATATGCTTTGTTTCATTATCCAACCATGATAAAGCCGGTAATATAGAAGTCCGGAAACTGGGGCAATCGGAATACTGGAGATTTGATTTGGATCTTGACCGCTGGATTAATGTTCCCAGCGTCAGACTCACTGATGGTGAAAAGGAAGTTCTTCGATTATCTGCTAGAGGACTAACCGTAGATGAGATTGCGGAAAGAGTGCATAGGGCAAAAGATTCGATTAAGTCCAGACGCAGATCTATATTTGATAAGCTTGGAGTCAAAAGTATCAGCGAGGCTATCGCATTTGCAACCAACTATAAGCTGATTTAAGTGGCAGTAAATCAATTTCTGTCGCTTAACAGTGATGCCATGTAAAATTTCGGACATAACTTTACCTCGTGCCCGAGTGTCAGTTCCGCCATTGCGTTTACAGTCAAGCCTGCTGTGATCCATGATCCAACGGATAATTGCGGTATTGGAGTCTTAGATTCCTCTTTGGAATAATCGACTAATATTTTGTGAAGCCATTGGTTTTCTGATAGGTCCCAGAACTGACTGTAACCATCTATATATTTCGCCATGGCAAACTCAAACCCTTCCGGATTTCCCTCTTTCATCATATTTCTCAAAGATATTCCGTTTGGAGCTACAATCATTACCATGCCTCCCCATCCAAAATTATACGGATGTATGGAGTGTATGTTCAGTTGACGGCATCTCTCGTCAAATAATATAGGGGTATTATCCTTAAAATCGAGTGCGTTGATAGCTATGTCACAATCCTTTATAAGGCTGTTTAAGTTTTCTGAGGTTATATATCCATTGTGGTATTTTATGTCTGCGTTTGGATTTACAGACAGCAATCTTAAGGTCAGGGCCTCTGCCTTGAATTTTCCAATATCTTCCCGAGTGTAATTTTGACGATTGAGATTACTTAGCTCCACTCTGTCGCCATCGATGATAGTAATTTTTTCAAAACCAAGTCTTAAGGCGCATTCTGCTATCTCGCTGCCCAATCCGGCCCCTCCCAACAGGATTCTTGTTGTTTTGATTTTCTCCTGTTGTTCAGGCGATAGATATATTCTGTTTCTACTATAGAGTGATTCCATATGCTATATAATTTAGACAAAGTTAATGATATGCTATTGGATTTACACCACCCAAAAGTGTGATAATCCAAACCATCTCTGAATATTCCTTAATACATTATAAACGTATTTCTATTATAGATTATCATATATTTCTTCTAAGTATCAAATCTTGTGCTATTTTCTATTTTACATAGTATTGGTGTAGATAATTCAGTAAATTTTATTAAGTTATATATTTTGCTATGCCATATCTCTTAATCAAGATATTTGAATATAAAAGTTAATAATTGTTAAATATTGCCCAATTTCACCATTAAGATAATGATTGTAATGTAATTTTGCGTATATTTGCGATATGGATATTATCATACGATAGAATACTCCACTCACTGACGTGTAATCTAGACAGTATAAATCATTATCAGAGACGAACATATAGCTTAATGCTTTTATAATACAAGTTAATCTAAAATCAAGTGCTTATGAAAAAGATTCTTCTCTTTTCAAGCCTTTGCGGTCTATCAGCACTTTTTCTGCTGGCCCGGTCACCGGGAGGTGTGGAAGGTGTTGACGCATGGTTCAAGGCCATTCCGGTAGGTCCGGACCTACAAGGAAAGTATCAATGGGTTGATGTCGCCGGAGATTCAGTGTTGCAGTATGCGCAGGGGCGTGTTGGTTCCCCTTATGTGTTCACACAAGATCGAAGTCAGGTAAAAGCCCTGAACTTCAATCCGTCCATTGACTTCTCGAAAGGTGATTCTCCCAAGTGGACAGAACTTAACCGCTCATCTTTAATTCAGGGTACTTTTATCGGGGTGTTTGCTCCTTATACTTTCACGGATGAAACCGTAATATACGGAATCGCAAGTGGTGATGGAGGCGGCAGTCTTGTCACGAGTGATCAAATCATCCGTCCCGGCTCCATTGAGCCTCTTGACTATGGTGACAGGTATGGTGAGGATTTACGGCATACGGGTAAAGACTCCATTCCTCAGGATGTATTCAAGGAACATGCAACAAAAGTTCTGACGTATTATCGGGCTGCCAATCCAAACACATCCGTTTGGGGTGGACCTGCGGGAACACTCACAATAGGAGGTGCCTATAATTCCTCGGATAGTCATTTCAACGGGCCATTTGATACGAGTAATTTTGGTAATAAAGGCTTTGAAGGTTATACGCCCGAACTTCTTGTCTATAACCGCATTCTTACTCCCGGTGAGAGAAGGAAGGCCGAAAGTTATCTTGCGATGAAGTACGGGGTGACACTCAATGACTCCTATCTTGACGCCGATGGTAATCTTGTTTGGGATAGAGATGAGGCAGGTGTATATCATAATAGGGTAACCGCTATAGCCCGGAACAGTACAGGCGATTTCTCTCAGCCTATATCGGCAACTTCGTATGAAGAGGGGCCTGTATATTCATCATTGCCGGAAAATGACAGTTATCATAACTCCAACTCATACGGTCTGCCTTCGGAAGCCCATCTCCTTGTCATGGGTCGTGAGCTCGGCAATCCAATGGCTGATAAAAGTTCTCTGTTCTGGGGTGATGATGGTGGCTCATTGGAAACCTATACTTCCCCGAATGACACACTTTGGCATATCATGAACCGTACATGGCTGGTTCGTACCAATCACCCGACGGTGGCAGATACGACCTTGACAAGGTGGTCCGGATCAGGAATGGAAATTATATCCAATGGTTTCTTGGATGTGATTAGTCAAAACGAAAATACTGCGGGAATAGCCTTAACGCCCGAACTGATTGGGAATACAGGTCTGATTGAATTTACATGTCCATCTACCCATCCGGCATTTAAGGTCGGTTTCAGCAAGCCCAGTACAACAGAATGTGCCTATGGTTTTCTGATTGGAGCAGACGGAAATGTAAAGACTATCAATAATGGTGAGGCGGGCACGTCAAATATTGCCACGGACATAAGTGGAAGTGATATTTCTGTCTTGCTCTCTGAAGGTAAAGTAATGATGCGTATTGATGGAGTAGGCAGTTCCTTGTACACTATCTCCATACCTGACGCAACAGAAGCTTTTCGTGGAATAATCAGTGCGGAAGCCTCTGATACACCTTTACTATTGACATCTGTAAGGTCAAACGGTGCGGTAGAAACGGGCTACATGGCGGAACTTGCACATAATCTTACTCCGGATAAAGAATTCTACCATTACAGCAGGAACCGTACCTTGATGCTGATAGATCCGACCGGAGAAGGACAATTTGACTTGAACAATACAATTATGGTAAAGTGTTCTTCACCGGATGTGGCCCGTGGCAAGACAGTATTCAACAATATTCTTTGGGATTCTGACGGCAGTGGATCAGATGTGTTTACATTCGCATATTACGATGGCATTTCCGCTGATGTAGATGTTACGCCTACTTCTTGTCTGAATGGTACACCTCAGAAAGATGGATCAATTGATATTGGCATAAATATCGGCACCCCGATATATAGGTATGTCTTGACTGTTGACTCTGTGCAGGGAATGAAAAAGGATGAGGTTGTTGCAAGCGGACAGTTTATGGGTCTCACTCATCGTATAGATAATCTTGCCACCGGCACCTATACCCTTACCATAACACAGGGTGGAGGCAATGATATTCATGGCAAAGGCAATCTCTTATATTCTACGTATTCCCATACAGACCGCAGGTTTACCGGTGGAGATGTGGAATGGACTATAACCGAGACAGGCTCTAATTACCGCATAGGAGCTGAACCATCTGTTATAGAAGATATTACTCAATATGGCTATGACGTTCATGACGATAGGGCACATTTCATAATCAAAGGATATACGAGCCTTACTCAAGGTGTGGTCGTAAAACCGGGCGATACATTAGGGCTGCGTTTTTCAGGGATATACGTCATATATCTTCACAACGGGCAGGAAGTACATCGTGAAACGGCATGGACTCTTCGTTTATGGCGTATCTGTATCAAGTATGGACGTGGCGATACCCATATAACCGGTCTGACCATCAACGGGCAGCCTGTAGAGGATTTTGAGATAAACGGCAATGTACAGATCGAGACTCCCAAAAGCAGTACAGTCTCATATACGGTGCATGTGGGCAATGGATGCGATCCGTCACTCCCCAACGGCATCGAGCCGAAGAATCCTGTTGTCATTGCAGAGACTGAACATGAAAATTATGATTCCGGTCTCGAAGAGTTCAATAGCCAGCTTTCTGTTCGTTCGGAAGATGGAACAGCAAATGTCTTTGATGCTGTCCTTGAACGAGAAAAATCTGGACCTGCCACACTTATGGTATTTGATACTTCAGGAAAGCTCGTCTTCCAAGGAGAAATGGAAGGAGACCATATCAAGACCAGGCAATTCTCAGTTCCCTCTCAAGGTGTATATATCGTCAAAGCCATCACTTCTGACGGTGAACATACCCAAAAAATCATAGCAAACTAATAAATATCACATTTCCAGTAAAATAACTCTAATTATGAAACGGTCATATTCCATAACCGTTGCCATTGCCATACTCTCTGCGGTAGGTTTGTCAGGTGCATGGTTCCTCTCCGGGCCATCTGCCGAGGCTAACAATTCGCCGGGAAGCAACGGTATAAATATATTGGCTGAAGCCCCTGACACCTCACCGGAGTCGATGGGCGACGAAAGCGGTATTTCTGCTCCGCAACAGCAGGAAAAAGTAAATGACACCGGGAAAACTGCCACGTCGTCGGTGATGGCAGAAACTCATAAAAAAGTTGAGGACAAATATTCCCGAATACCTGATGGTGAATCGGTAAAAGGGTCGTTCCTTAAGGGGCAGGCGGACAGTCTCTCTGTAGCCGGAGGTGCCATCTCCTTCTCCGGAGGTACGCTTCTGCGTGACACAGAACTGTCGGTGTCAGTGCTTGCTGAGAACGACATGCCTGAACTTGATTTCGCCATGACGAATGTCACGGCGCAGGGAGAAGGGTATAGATTCCTTCCTCACGGCACTCATTTCTCCGATGAAGGCGCTACGGTAAGACTCGGTTACGACCGCACGAGGATTCCGAGTGGTTATACGGAGGATGACATACGCACATTCTATTATGACACCGAGCAGGAACACTGGGTGGCCCTTGACCGCATTACTGTCAACAAGGAGTTGGCTTATGTAGAGTCAAAGACCACACACTTCACCGATATGATCAACGGTGTCATTCAGGCACCGGAGTCGCCGGAGACCGATGGTTTTGCTCCGACAATGATGAATGATATTAAAGCTGCGGATCCTACTGCGAAGCTTAATATCATAACTCCCCCGTCTGCAAATAATCGTGGCTCTGCGAATCTTCAATATGCTTTTGAGATGCCTCCTGCCAGAAACGGCATGTCACCATCGTTGGGTATAAGCTACAACAGCGACGGTGGTAACGGCTGGCTCGGGCACGGTTGGGATCTTTCAGTTCCCTCCATTACACTTGACACCCGCTGGGGAGTTCCTCGTTATGATCTGGAGAATGAGACGGAGACATATCTGCTATCCGGCTCAATGCTCTCAACGATGGATGACAATGGCGCGATGAGCGTTGCCCATCGTGGCGATAAAATAGCCCGTAAGTCTGAC
>JAAVFL010000030.1 GCA_014800795.1 Bacteroidales bacterium
ATGGTTTCTTTTGTCTGCCCATATTTACTTGTCTTTACTTATCAATACTCATTAAGTTCGGAATATGATGCAAATATACACTATAATAGACAAGTAAACAAATTTTCGGTGGAGTAACTGTCTGAAAATAGGCAAGTTTATTTTGCGGTGAAAGGATAGAAAAAGCGATTGACAAGTTTATTTATCTACTTGTCAATCGCTTGTATTTTAATTATTTAAGGCGCAGATTGCGCCTAATTTCGGCTTAGTATTCCTCTTCGTTGAAGAAGAAGTCTTCTTTGGAGGGGTAGTCGGGCCAGATGTCCTCGATGCATTCGTAGGTTTCACCTTCGTCTTCGATTTCGAGGAGATTCTCGATAACCTCGAGGGGGGCGCCCGAACGCTGGGCGTAATCTATGAGTTCTTCCCGGGTTGCGGGCCAGGGAGCGTCTTCAAGTTTTGATGCGAGTTCAAGTGTCCAGTACATAGCTGTAAAACTTTGATATATTGGTGTATTATGTTTTTATTCTGAGCGAGGGTAAGCCTACCAGATGGTAGTGCCGTGCCCGTTTTGCTATCTATGTAACGCTTCGGCGGATAAAATATTGTGACCGTCGTGGCACACCCCTTTACTTACGGGCGCGCAAAGGTATAACTTTTTGAGTAAACAGCTGCGTAGTTGACCTATTTTAACATTTCAGTCCTTCTCCCAGGGGATATCGGCCACTCCGGCCGAGTGGTTCAGATGGCGGGCGAGGGTGAAGAGGTAGTCGCTCAGTCGGTTGAGGTAGCGGATCACAGTGTCGTCAACGCGTGTCTCATCGGCGAGAGCTATCACGCGGCGCTCGGCGCGGCGGCATACGGCTCGGCATACCTGTGCCTGGGCTGAGGCCACCGTGCCCCCGGGTAATACGAAGCATCGCATTTCGGGCAGGCCGTCGGTGAGCCGGTCGATCTGCTCCTCAAGATATGAGATCGCCTCCTGTCCGAGCCCCTGTGGCTCAGCCATAGGGTTGTCGGCGGTGTCGGTCGCCAGATATGCGCCTGCGTTGAAGAGCTTGTTCTGAACGGTGCGTAGTGTGCGGCGGGCGTTGTCGTCCACCCCTTCTGTTGCCATAAGCAGTCCGATGAAGGAGTTGAGTTCGTCTACGGTTCCGTAAGCTTCGAGGCGTGTGGAGCTTTTGGATACTCGTTTACCACCTACGAGCGATGTTGTGCCCAGGTCGCCTGTGCGGGTATAGATTTTCATGGTTCAATAGCTTTTATCAATGATTCAATGTCGGGATGTAGCTGTAGCCGGGTTGCCACCTCGGGCGATGCCAGATGCCTGTCAGCCATCTCTGCAAGCATGGCGCGCAAGGGCTCGTAGAGGCCGCGGCGGTTGAGCAGGTGAATCGGTTTCGGATCATCGAAGAATGTCATGGTGGCCAGCGCCGACATCACCTCGTCGAGCGTACCGAAGCCTCCGTCGAGCGCTACGAACAGGTCGGCATTCTCCTCCATTATCTCCTTTCGCTCGTGGAGCGAGTTCACGGCTATGTTCACCGTGTTGTCGGGGTGCTGTCTGTTGACGCGCGACTGAGGCACAACCCCTATCACCTTCCCTCCGGCACGGGCTGTAGCCGTAGCTACCTCGTCCATCAGTCCGTTCGCCAATCCGCCATACACCAGTGTATGGCCGTTTTCTCCGATCCATTTACCCAGTCGACGGGCATCGGCGGCCACTTCGTCGGGAAGTCCCGGGCGAGCCGAGCAATATACAGCTATTTTCATTACAAACTTACTTATAGGTTTCTTTAGCAAATATACGGCTTTTTAGCTAACTTTGCATCCATGAAGCGCAAAGATTTTGAGATAATGGCTCCAGTGGGGAGCTATGAAAGCCTGTGGGCGGCTATCAATGCCGGCGCCGACGCCATATATTTCGGGGTCGAGGGACTGAATATGCGCGCCCGTTCGAGTGTCAACTTCACCCTTGCCGATCTTCGTGAAATAGCCCGCATCTGCGATGAGCATGAGGTCAAATCCTATCTCACCGTCAATACCATCATCTACGACCAGGACATGGCAAAATGCCGCGACGTGATCGACGCCGTAGCCGACAGCGGCATATCGGCCATCATCGCCAGCGACATGGCCGCCATACTCTACGCCCGCAGCCGCGGTGTAGAGGTGCATATTTCCACCCAGCAGAGTGTGTCGAACACCGAGACACTCCGCTTCTTCGCGCAGTATGCCGATGTGGTCGTTTTGGCGCGTGAGCTCAGCCTCGATCAGGTGGCGGTCATAAGCCGCGCCATCCGCGACGGGAACATCCGCGGTCCCAGGGGTGAGTTGGTTCGCATCGAAATGTTCTGTCACGGCGCCCTCTGCATGGCCGTCTCGGGGAAGTGCTACCTCAGCCTCCACGAGCTCAACAGCTCCGCCAACCGGGGCGCATGCACCCAGATATGCCGCCGCTCATATACCGTCACCGACCGCGAGACCGGTGAGCAGCTCGACGTCGAGAATAAATATATCATGTCGCCCAAGGATCTGAAAACCATTCATTTCCTTAACAAAATGATCGACGCCGGAGTTACTGTGTTCAAGATCGAGGGGCGCGCCCGCGGGCCTGAGTACGTATCGCTCGCCGTGAAATGCTACAGCGAGGCTATAGAGTCGATCTGCGACGGGACCTACAACGAGGAGAAGATCGCCCGCTGGGACGAGGAGCTACGCAAGATCTTCAACCGCGGATTCTGGAATGGCTACTATCTCGGACAGCGCCTCGGCGAGTGGTCGTCGAAATACGGCTCCTCGGCCACACGCACCAAGGAATACCGCGCCAAGGGGGTGCGCTACTTCTCCAACCTCGGTGTGGCAGAGTTCTACATGGAGAGCGGCGAGCTATGCCGCGGTGACGAGGTAGTGATAACCGGCCCCACTACCGGCACCATCATCCTCACCCTCGATGAGATCCGCGTGGGGCTGCGTCCGGTTGAGAAAGCCGTCAGAGGCGAGAGCTTCTCCATCCCCGTACCCTCCAAGATCCGTCCCTCCGACAAGCTCTACCAGTGGGTGGTAAAAGAATAAGAAAAACATATTGACCATGAAAAGAATATTAGTTTTGGCGGGAGCTTTTTCCGCTATCGTTATCGGGGCGGTGGCGCAGGTGCTTGCGCCTGTGGCCGAGCGCCATATGATGTTTGCCGACACTACCCGTGTCGGTGTGCCTTTTGCAAAAGATCCCCATGTCGTCGATTTCGGCGGCCGCTACCTGATGTATTATTCCGAGCCGCCGCGAGCCGGGGTGGAGGGTGACGGCTGGGCTATAGCCATAGCCGAGAGCCGCGACCTTATCGACTGGAAGCGTGTCGGCGAACTGCTTCCGGGCCACGGCGCTGAATACGAGAAAAACGGTCTCTGCGCTCCATGCGCCATCGTGCGCGGCGATACCGTCCATATCTTCTATCAGACTTATGGCAACGGACCCAAAGATGCCATCTGCCACGCATGGTCAACCGACGGACTCCACTTTACCCGCAACGCCACAAACCCGATATTCTCACCCACCGGCGACTGGAACAACGGGCGCGCCATCGATGCCGAAGTGGCACTCTTCGGCGATGAATACTTCCTCTATTTCGCATCGCGCACCCCCGACGGCGTCAAGCAAATTCTCGGAGTGGCGCGGGCGCCGCGGTCAACCACCTTCTCGCGCGGCGAGTGGACCCAGGCATGCGACGCATCCATCCTTTTCCCCGAACTGCCGTGGGAAGGGGAGTGCATCGAGGCTCCCTCGGTCATCGTGCGCGGTCCGTGGCTCTACATGTTCTACGCCGGCGCATACAACAACTGGCCTCAGCAGATCGGTATAGCCCGCAGCGCCGACGGCGTCAGCTGGCAGCGCCTCAGCGACGTGCCCTTCCTCCCCGTCGGGCAACCCGGATCGTGGAACAGCAGCGAATCCGGTCATCCCCACATCTTCAACGACACCGCCAACGGCCGCACATACCTCTTCTATCAAGGCAACGACACCCACGGCCGCACCTGGCTCCTCTCCAACCGCGAAGTTGTCTGGCCCTGATTCTAAGCATAATTTACTGGCGGGAACTGCTCGGCTGCATGCGCGCCATCCGGCGGCGTTCAGCGCAGGCGGAGGAAGAAATGCCAGATGGCGAGGGCGGTGCTTACCGCTACGTTAAGCGAATGTTTGGTGCCCTCCTGCGGGATCTCGAGACAGTAATCGGCCATATCCACAACACGCTGATCCACACCATCTACCTCATGCCCGGCCACGATAGCATACTTCCCGTTTTCTGACGGTTCGAACCGGTCGAGCGGCACACTGCCGTTCACCTGCTCGAGCGCACAGATCGTGTATCCCTCAGAGCGCAGCGCTTCGATAGCCTCGGTAGTCTGCGTGAAATAGCGCCAGGCAACCGAATCCTCCGCTCCGAGCGCTGTCTTGTGAATCTCCGGTGAGGGAGGCGTAGCTGCTATGCCACATAGTATCACCTCCGCCACCCTGAATGCGTCGGAAGTGCGGAATATAGAGCCTATATTGTTGAGGCTCCGCACATTGTCGAGCACCACCGCCACAGGCAATTTCTTTTTGGCGCGGAACTCCTCCACCGTGTCGCGCCCCATCTCCCAGATAGTTTTCTTCTGCATTCTGCTCTTGGTTTTTGTAAGTACTATGCCGCGAAGTTACCCATTTTTCTCAGAACCGCATAGTGTAGTCCGCAACTAATCACGGCAACCGCCCCAAAAAACCGGTATCGAGGCACCGTCAGGTGTCGGACATATTTGCATTTTTGATGCGGTTGGTGTGGGCGGCGTCCGCATTTTCTTTGCGGTGTAGGGGGGAATTTTGTAACTTTGCGGTCTCGTTTCAACGGGTTGCGTGGTGCAACCCCCCTACTGGATTTCTAAGGTATTTATATAAAGGTTTTTAGTTTATGAATTTTAGCGGAAAGGTGGATTTCCGGCCCAAGCTGTGGTCGGCACTCCGCCATTACAACAGCAAGAAACTCCAGGCCGACCTTGTAGCCGGTGTGGTTGTAGGTATCGTGGCCCTTCCTCTTGCTATCGCGTTCGGTATCGCTTCGGGCGTTAGCCCCACGATCGGTCTTATCACAGCCATCATCGGTGGATTCATGGTGTCGGCATTCGGAGGCAACTCAGTGCAGATCGGCGGTCCTACAGGTGCGTTCATCGTAATTGTCTACGGCATCATCGCCCGCTTCGGCCTCGAGGGGCTGGCGGTAGCAACTTTCATGGCAGGGTTGATTCTTGTGCTTATGGGGCTTTTCAAACTTGGCACGGTCATCAAGTTCATCCCATATCCTATTGTCGTAGGATTCACCGCCGGTATCGCACTCACGATCCTTTCCACACAGGTCAACGACTTCTTCGGCCTGGGCCTTAAAGATCTTCCCGGCGACTTTCTCTCGAAATGGGGCGTCTATTTCCGCAACTTCGACCGCATAGACCTCCCCACCCTGGGAGTAGCGCTTGCGTCGCTGCTTATAATCATCGTTACACCGAAGATATCGAAACGA
Source organism: Bacteroidales bacterium (assembly GCA_014800795.1). GTDB lineage: Bacteria > Bacteroidota > Bacteroidia > Bacteroidales > Muribaculaceae > UBA7173. Next base: position 5,526 of record JAAVFL010000030.1, read on the forward strand.
CTTCCCGGCGCTCTGATGGCCATAATCCTCGTCACGGCAGCAGTTGCAATCATGAAAAACAGCTGCGGTCTCGATGTCACTACTATCGGCGACCGTTTCGGCAACATGTCGACGGATATCCCTGAAGTTCATGGCTTCGCTCTTACGATGGACAACATAAACCTTCTCCTCCCGTCGGCCTTCACCATAGCGATGCTCGGCGCAATCGAATCGCTTCTCAGCGCCACCGTTGCCGATGGCTACACCGGCTCGCACACCAACACCAACACTGAGCTTATCGGTCAGGGACTTGCCAACATCACCGTTCCCTTCTTCGGCGGTATACCGGTCACCGGCGCCATAGCCCGCACGATGACCAACATCACCAACGGCGGACGCACGCCCGTTGCCGGCGTTGTCCATGCCATAGTGTTGCTGCTCATCTATATATTCCTGATGCCGCTGATCAACTATGTTCCGATGGCATGCCTCGCTGCGGTGCTTGTTGTCGTTTCCTACAACATGAGCGGCTGGCGCACCATAGTAGGCATCTTCAGCAACCCCAAGAGCGACGTTTCGGTAATGGTGGTAACGTTCCTTCTCACCGTTGTCTTCGACCTCACCATCGCTATTGAGATAGGCCTGCTGCTCGCTGTGGTGCTCTTCCTCCGCCGCGTCATGGAAAACACCGAAATCAAGGTATATTCCGAACAGCTCGACGTTGCCGAGGGCACCGACCTCGACGCCTCCCACCACGAGGTGCTCAACGTTCTACCCGGCGTGGAGGTATATGAAATCGACGGTCCGTTCTTCTTCGGTGTGGCTACAAAGTTCGACGAAATGATGCGCTCTACCCTCGCTGAGAAGCCTCAGGTGCGAATCGTGCGCATGCGTAAGGTGCCGTTCATCGACTCCACCGCGCTCCATAATCTTGAGATTCTTATCCGGTCGTCTCAGAAACTGGGTATTCATATCGTGTTGTCGGGTGTGAAAGACAACGTGCGCGAAACCCTTGTCCACGCCGGTATCGACCGCCTAATCGGCGCCGACCACATCTGTCCCCATATCTCCGTGGCGGTGAAGATGGCTAACGCCATAGTGGAGCGCAACGCCGCCTCCCGTGCCGGTGCCTGAATTGGTAATAGGAGTTAAGAAGTAAATAAAACAGAGCAGCAGAGCAGCGGATGGCAGCCATGTCACAATAGCGTTTGTCGCTATCAGGGTGTCGTCATGCTCTGCTGCCCGGTTGCTTTATTGCTCTGAAACTCTCCTGATTCTCCGTCCTCCTGCCCTATTTTGGTGCCGTCACTCTCGCAGACTGTTGCACTGATTTGAAATAAGTGGTACATTTGCAGTGTAATGATTTCCGGAGAAGAATTGCCCGATCAGATGAAAGCGTGTAAGCCGGTTTACTTTCCCAATATGGATCTGGTTCGCTACGTACTCGCCTTTGGCGTTGTGGTGGCGCATTTCAATTTGTTGACAGATCATTCGGTGTGGTTTTTCATATCGTCGGCCGACTGCGTGGGTGCATTTTTCGCACTTAGCGGCTTTCTGGTTTATCCGTCGTTCGAGAAAGTCCCCGACCTGAGAAAATATTGCGCAGACCGCGCATTCCGCATACTCCCGCCATATTTCACCATCGTATTTCTCTGTGCCGCCGGACTCGTCTTTGCGAGCGATCTAACCCCTGCCGAGTACTTCAGCTCACCGGGATTCTGGAAATATCTGGCAGCCAATCTTACCTTTCTCAACTGGATCCACCCCTCGCTGCCCGGTGTCTTTCAGGGCGACAGCTACGTTGTAGATGCCGTTAACGGCTCGCTCTGGACCATGAAGGTAGAGTGGTGTCTGTATCTCTCCGTACCGCTCGTGGTGTGGGTCATACGCCGTTTCCGTCTCAACAGATATAAAACCGTAGCAGCAATAATAGCGCTCTCAATCATATATCGCCTCGGATTCGCATATCTCTATGAAATCACTGGCAGCGAAATGTTGAGAATACTCTCACGGCAGTTCTTCGGACAGCTATCGTATTTTTACGTCGGTGTACTGATATATTTTAGCCGCGACCGATTCAGCGCCAATCTGCTGCGGATGTTCTGTCTGGGGCTCACGCTCTATCTGCTGACCCCTCTGGTTCCATACGGACACATCATCCTCTCCCCTGTAGCGGTTAGTGTCTGCGTGCTCGCCCTCTCGCTCACCACCCGCACCCCGGCCATACTCCGTCACCGCCACAACGTCTCCTACGAGATATATCTGTTTCATTTCCCGATCGAGCAGTTGCTTATATTTGCCGGACTCAATGCCCTGCCGGTGTGGGCATCGCTGACCCTCGTCGCGGCGGCCACCGTCGTTCTCGCCCTGCTATGCCACTTTACCGTCGGACTGCCATTCCTGCGCCTCAAAAGAAAACTGCGGGGAAAAGCCGGTGAGAATGGTAGAGGACAGATGTAATAATATCTGTTTTCTTAACGTTATCTGAGTGTCGGGCCCTGATGTCCCGACACTTATGCCTATGAATATCCGATTTTTTCTCATAGCTTTTGCCGCAGCCGGCTTGTTGGCTTCGTGTAGCCGGGGCGCGGTGAAGGTTGAGGATACAGCTGTGAAGATGGCGGCAGATCTGCGCGATGTCAGCCGTCTGTCGCTTGTGGAAATGTCTGTCAACAAGGTTGGCTCCATCAGCGACAGCGGGGCTACGGGGTTCGCCTCTCTGCTCAATATGCTCAAGGTGGGTGATCGCGTGGGGGTCTATTCATACCACACATATCTTGAGGCCTTTATTGACCTTTCGGCCATTGAATCTGACGATGTGGAGGTAGATGAGGCGCGCAGATTGGTTAAAGTGCGTCTGCCGCAGATCGAAGTGCGTATCTCCGGTCGGGATGCCACGGTGACGGAGGAACACTACCGCGTCACGGGCATGCGCAGCTCCATATCGCCCGTCGAACGGGCGCGTCTCAAGGAGCTGATGAACAGTGCCGTCAGGAGCGAACTACGTCAGAACGATGCCTACGGGCATATGCTCCTTGACACCGCGCGTAGCAAAGCTGTCGGCTACATCTCTGCCCTGCTTGCATCTATGGGCTACAGCAGTGAAATCACGTTCAGGTAATCCACCTATCCCTAACGGTTATGAAATATATAGTCAGACTTACGGTTACGCTCCTTCTGCTTGTATCGGCAGCTGTGGGCGGCATCTACATTTACCGCCATTTCACGGCTCCCGCAGACGATACGTCGGGAATGGAGATAGGCGATACGCGCATCGAGGGGATACGCGAAATGGTGAAGCTTTGCACTCTCGAAATCGAGGATGAAGTGGCGCTCCGCGATTCCATTAACGGGAAGTGGCTCTTTGCCAAAGCGCGTCTTACCGGCGAGGTGAGTTTCGATGCGGAAAAACTGCAATGGGATACGCGCGGCGATACACTCGTCATCACCCTTCCCCCTGAAACTGTCGCCATACGTGAGTCCACTCTTCCCGGCTCGTATCAGGTGATTGATACCTGGGACGATTCTCTGTTCGGCCTCGGCAAACTCACAACAGCGGAGGAAAACGCCCTCAAGCGTCGTCTGATCGCACGTTACCGCTCCGACATCTATCGGAAAGGATACGTTGAGCGCGCCCGTGCCAACGCACTCCGCACTCTCCGCCAGCTCACCGCCCATCTCAACTCTCCCCAATCGGTAATTATTAATTAACGGTCAGCGATAGCGCGTTTGCAGGGATTGAAGCCGGCGACCCCGCTTATGGAATCACCCTGTTATCAAATTGCGGATTACCAATTGAATAAAAGTTTTCTCCCCGCTGTATGGCGTTCAGACCATACGGCGGGGAGAATGCTTACCTTAGTGTACCTATATATTCAAATTAACTTTTTCTTCAGGTATCAGGCTCATACCTCGATTGAGTTGAGCAGCTCGATCTTGCCCTCTTTTACAAGCTTGGTGATGAGCTCGCCGAACAGTGTGTTCTGCCATGCGAACCAGTCGCGGGTATAGTGGGTAGGATCGTTTACGTCAAACGATTCGTGAATGAATCCCTTTCCGGCATCGGTATTGAGCAGCATGGTGATGCAATCGCGGATCTCGTTGTCGTCGGTAGAGGTGAAAGCCTTCATCATGATACTCATAGGCCATGCCATATAGTAGCCGATATGCGGTCCGCCGATACCTTCACCCTTCTCGCCACGGAAGAAATAGGGGTTGTTCTCGCTCCAGATGAACTTGCGGGTGTTCTGGTAGATGGGGTCGTTGGGATCCATTCCGTCAAGGTAGGGCATAGCCAGAAGGCTCGGAACGTTGGCGTCGTCCATCAGCAGATAGTTGCCGAAACCGTCGACCTCGAAGGCATACATGGGCCCGAATTCGGGATGGTTGTAAACGGCATACTGCTTGAGGGCGCCGTCAACTTCGTCGGCGAGCGCGTTGCAACGGGCGGCGAATTCCTCGTTCTTGTTTACGGTAGAGAGAATTTCGGCTGCCTTGCGGAGCGATGCCACAGCGAAGAAGTTGGAGGGTACAAGATATTGGAGGGTGGTTGCGTCGTCCGAGGGGCGGAAGCTCGATACGATCAGTCCACAGGGCTTTACTGGTGCGCCCCAGCCGTCGTTGTTCAGGGTGTCGAGAGCGCGCTCGGTCTTACGCTGGAAACGATACGGACCACGGTCCTCTTTACGCTGCTGAGTGACGAAAGTGTTGTATATGTTCTCCATCGCTGCGAGCCACTCTTCGTCGAAGATGCTTGCATCGCCGGTCTCTTTCCAGTAGGCGTAGGCCAGACGGATAGGGTAGCAGAGCGAGTCTATCTCCCATTTGCGTTCGTGAAGCTCGGGCTTCATATCGGTGAGGTCGCTCATCCAGTCGCCTCCGGTGGGACCGTCGTTGAATGCGTTGGCATACGGATCGATTATGATACATTTGAACTGGCGGCGTATCACACCTTCAAGCATATCCTTCAGCTCGGCATCGTCGTTGGCAAGCTGGATGTAGGGAAATACCTGTGCGCCGGAATCACGGAGCCACATGGCGTGTATGTCGCCGGTGTATACGAAAGTGTCGTGTTTGCCATCCTCGCCTACACGATAGTGAACCGTGGTGTCGAGCGTATTGGGGAAGCAGTTCTCGAACATCCAGGCCAGTTTGGGATTCTTGATCTGTTTTTTGATGTCGGCGATATGCTTCTCCACCGCTTTCGATTTAAAGAGCCGGTCGGCCTTGGCTGGACGGAGAGTTCTGGTGTAATCGGGCTTTACTGCCACGGCAGTGTTGTCGGCTGCACACACAGGCACGGGAGCCGCCTGAGCGTCGGAAGCCATGAATAGTGCGGCGGTTGCCGCGATAGCGACGGTAATAGATTTCATTTTTCAAAAAAATTGAGTTAGCAATCTTCCGGAGAGGGAGAAAGGGGAGGGAGAGGTGAAAAATGGGTTATGCAGGGAGGGGCGTCCTCGGCAGCGACCGTTCTCGCAGGGTCTCTGCCAGTGAAGAAAGTTATTGGTTAATGTTTATCGGACCGGCAGCTGTAGAGGGCGGCTGTGGCGAGCATTTCTGTCGCAGCGCCCTGTGTAAGAAGCCATTTGCGTTTATCAGGTGTTGCATTTTCCCAATCCTCTTCAAAGAGACCGGTGGAGGTGTCGCGCCCGGTTGCCCAGGCGTAGTCGAGGTTGCGGAGGAAACTGTCCATGTACTCAGGATTTCCGTCGGCAAGGAACAGTTCGTGGAATCCGCGCATCATCACGGCCATGAACCACACGTTGCCTCTGCCGAAGCGGGGGAATTCGCCTATGCTGTCGGTGGCGCTACGGTCGAAGAAACGGCTGTGGGCCGAGGCGGCTATATCGCGGGCGTCGGTCAGATATCGGTCGTCGCCCGTTATGTTGTAGAGGAGAGTGGCTGCCTGAAGCATCTGACCGCTGTTGTAAGCGAATTTCGCCCGTCCGATCTTGCCGTTCAGAAGCTTATGGTCGAAGTACAGGCAGTCGGCTGTGTCCTGTAGATTCTCTTTCGTCCAGCTGTAGAGGTTGCGGCCGGCATCGAGATATGCCGTGTCGGACGTAGCCTTGAAGAGCTTTAGAGCGTATACTGATCCGGGAGCGTTCGAGCAGGTGTTTTTTCCGCCCTTTTTCTGCTCGCACCAGTAGATACCTCCGCCCAGAAGGCTGTCGGTGCCGCTCTCGATGAACTTCCATATCTCTTTGGCCTTGTCGAGGTATGCAGTGTTGCCTGTGGCATCGTAGAGGTCTGTGAAATCGATTCCCAGCCATACGTTGTCGTCGTAGAAACGGTCGCTTTGAGGAGCGCCGTTAACATATGAGGCATAGGCGGCCGGGGTGCGGAGAGTGTCGTAATATTGGTTCAGTCCGGGAAGCACACGTTCTTCAAGAAGTGTGAGATATGTGGTGTCGCCGGTTGCGTCGTAGAGAGCGCGTACAGCCGAAAGAGTTCCGGAATAGGGCCAGAGATACGAATAGGGATTTTTTTCGTTGGTGTCTTCTCCCGCAAGGTAACCTGCCTTGTAGCTCTCGTCGTGAGGATAATTCTCGCGCAGCAGACATTCTCCTGCAATACCGAAATGGGTATACAGCGAATCAAGCGTTTCTCCAGCCATAAGTGCATATTTGCATTCAGAGGCGGCTGTCGCCTGCTTCTGAGCCGGGTTGCACGCCGCAACCATGGCGAGAACTGTGAGTACCGGTAAAAATAGTCTGACAGATTTCATGGGTTAGTGGTAATGGTCTGTTTGATGACCGGAGTTTCATGGTATTTCCGGCTGTGTTTGAACTGATGCAAAGATACGGGCATACTTGTTAATAATATGTGTCGGTTTTAGCCGAATAGCGCCACTTGCAGCGCCCGCCGCCGGATGTTTACATTTTCTGCAAAATAGCGCACACCCATCCCGTGAACATATTTACTTATGTATGTGTTGGATATAGTGAACACACGAGAGACACGGATGGGATAGCAATCCCTCCTCCTTAATCCCGGCCGGAAGGTCCGCTCACGGCAACGGTGGCGGATGGCAGAAGGCTGTGGTGGAGCAAGTGGCGTTGGAAGCGACGCCGGTCCGCCGTTTCAGGGTTGTTTCAATCACATGCCCTTTTTTAATATAAAACCGTCGGTTTCCGGATTCGGATACCGACGGTTTCTGTTTTTCTTTGTCAGGCTCAGAGGGTCTGACAGCGGCGTTTTACGCTTCGCCCTGAGGCTGAACGCTGATGAAACGGCGTCCTTCCTTACCCTGGGTGAATACCACTGTACCTTCAACGAGAGCGTAGAGAGTGTGATCCTTACCCATGCCTACATTCAGACCGGGATGATGCACGGTTCCGCGCTGACGTTTGATGATATTGCCTGCCTTGGCGTGCTGACCGCCAAAAATCTTCACTCCGAGTCGTTTGCTTTCTGACTCACGGCCGTTCTTAGAACTACCAACACCTTTTTTATGTGCCATTTCTTTTTGAGTTTTTGGAGGTTAGTTAAGCAATTACGTCTTTAATTACAATCTGCGAGAAGTACTGACGGTGACCGTTGAGACGACGGTAGTCGTTGCGGCGCTTCTTCTTGAAGACAATCACCTTGTCGCCCTTTACGAGCGGTTTCTTTACTTCGCATACTACTTTGGCTCCCTCTACGGTGGGCGCGCCTACCTTAACGGCACCGTCGGCGTCTACGAGAAGAACGCGGCCGAATACTACTTCGTCGCCCTCTTTGGTGTCTTCGCCGAGATAGTGTACATACAGGAACTTACCGGCTTCTGCCTTGAACTGCTGTCCCTGGATTTCTACAATTGCGTACATCTTAAATGTATGTTGTTTAAATGTTTATGCCCGCAGGCGGGCGTCTCCGCCGCTTATTCCGGAGCCTGCTTTAGCGAAAATTGCCCACAAAGTTACTCATTCTCCGCCAATTATCCAAATAATATTTACCTTATCGCTGCAAAAGCTGTAGTTAGCGCTGTGCTTTTTCGGACTGTGGCGGTCAGGAGAGGGGAAGGGCTGTTCAATCGTTGCTCAGGGTTACGGAAACTATGCTAAGCGGCGGGATAGTGAGGTTCAGTTTCCCCGATTTGATCTTAGCGTCTTTGAATTGTTCGGTTTTTACCGCATCAGGCGATTCGAACGTATTTTTGGAACGTGCATCCGGCGCTGTAAGTATATGGGCGGAAGCAATTCTGGAGGGAATGCCGTCAGGGAGGGGGATATCTATCTGCTCCCTGATGTCGAGAGTGGGGTTCACGAGAGTGATGGTGGCGCTTCCGTCGGAGGCTTGCGAGGCGGTGGCGCTCAGTGTCGGTACGTCGCGTCCGTTGGCGTCGCGGATAAATTCCGTCTCGAGCATTACCGGTATGTAGCGTGCGTCCATGTGGGGGCGGTACATGCGGAATACGTGGTAGGTGGGTGTTGTGAACAGTTTGTCGCCGTCGGTGATCCACATGGTCTGTAATACGTTTGCAAGCTGGGCGATGTTGGCCATCCTTACGCGGTCGGCCTGGCGGTTGAAGATATTCAGTGTCAGGGCGGCGACGATGGCGTCGCGCATGGTGTTCTGCTGAAGCAGATGGCCCGGAGTGGAACCGGGTTCTTCGTCGAACCATGTTCCCCATTCGTCAACAAGCAGCCCTACCTTGCCCTGGGGATCATATTTGTCGAGTATCTCGCGGTGATGTTCTATCACAGGTTCAATTTCCAAGGCTTTACCGACGGTGGTGTAGTAAACGTCGTCGGTGAAATCTGTGGCCGAGCCTTTGTGTCCCCAGTCGGATACGGTGTAATAGTGGAGCGAGATTCCATCCATGCGGTGAGGCTCAATCTGTTTCATAAGGGTCTCGGTCCAGTTGAAATTGTAGTCGCTCGCTCCTGATGCTATGCGGTATAGGCGGTTGCCCGGCTGATTACGCATGTACACGTTGTATCTGCGGTAGACATCCGAATAATATTCCGGACGCATTTCGCCACCGCATCCCCAGCTTTCGTTGCCGATACCTACATATTTCAGTTTCCATGGTTCCTTCCGGCCGTTGGCGGCGCGTTCGTCGGCTCTGGGACCGTTGGGAGCAGTGATATATTCTATCCACTCGGCAGCTTCTGCTACAGTTCCGCTGCCTACATTTACTGACAGATAGGGCTCGATTCCGAGCATTTCGCAAAGGTTGAAGAACTCGTGTGTGCCGAACGAATTATCCTCTTTGGTTCCTCCCCAGTTGTTGTTGATCAAGGTCGGACGTGTGTCACGGGCGCCGATACCGTCGCGCCAGTGGTAGTCGTCGGCAAAGCAGCCCCCTGGCCAGCGTAGCACTGGAACGGCAAGTTCACGCAATGCCTCGAGAGCGTCGTTACGGTAGCCGTTGGTGTTAGGGATATCTGAATCTTCACCGACCCAGATGCCTTCGTATATACACGCCCCGAGGTGTTCGGCAAATTGTCCGTAAATCATCCGCGATATAACGTGACTATCCTCCTGTGGCGTCAGGGTGAGGGTGTACTGCCGTTCTGCGGCAGTTGCGGCAGTAAAAATGGCGCTGGCTGTAACCGCGCATAGCATAAGTCTTTTCATGAAATGGTAGATGGTTTATGTGATGGTCTGTTTTCCGGTGTGGGGGGAGACTGTTTTCTGTAAGTGAAGAGCCTTGCGCCTCTGCGCGATCCGGTTTTGTCGATAAGGCCGGTGTCAATTACTTCAGGCATTGTGCCGACACGTTTGCGGAAATTGCGTTTGTCGAGTGGATAGCCGTAGATTGTCTCGTAGAGCGTCTGCATATGGGTGAGAGAGAACATTTCGGGAAGAAGTTCGAAAACAAGAGGAGTGGCCTTTATATCGCGGCGCAACGCGGCAAGTGCCATGTCGATCATTTCCTGATGGTCGAATACCAGCGGGGGAAGGCTGTCTACCGCTACCCAGACGGCATTGTCGGAAACTGAACCGACGGATGTATTTCTTTCCGATACATTGAGCAGGGCGTAATAGGCGACAGACACTACCCGTCGGTCCGGTTCGCGGTTTACGGCGCCGAATGCGCCTAACTGTTGCATATATACATCGTTCAGTCCTGTAAGGGTGGTCAGTACCCTGCGTGCCGCCGAATCCACACTTTCATTCTTGTTTACGAATCCTCCGAGCAATGACCATTCGCCCTTGCACGGCTCGAAGCCTCGGCGATATAGCAACACGCAGAGACGATTGTCCTTTAGTCCGAAAATGATGCAGTCTACTGCGACAAGCATCATTGAGTTGTCACTGTAATATTCTTGCATTTCAAATAGTTATGCGTCGGAGATGAGAAATGGAGCCGTCAGAGGAACGAATTCGGCGGATTAGTGTATGTTGTACACTTTTAAAATTGGGTGTAAAAGTAACACTTTTTCAAAGGCTGTCAAAAAAATGAGACATGTTCTACAACATGTCTCATTTTTTTGACGTTTTGCGATTCTTTCCCCGGTCGTTACTTCGGCAGTTCCATCGCTGGGGCGAGGGCACGGAGCTCGGCGCACACTGCGGCTGTGTCGGCGAGAGCCTGCTGGGGGGTCATTGAGAGACGCTCGATGCGGGTCACGCGTGCGCCGGGGATTACGGCTTTCAGAAGCTCTTCCGGCGATGGCGCCTGTTTCAGAGCTGAATAAGTGGCGTAGGTATAGGTGGTGAACACCGAATTCGCGGAAATACCGCAGCGGCTCAGCCACCATCCGCCGCCGAGTGAAACGGGAGGGGAGTCTTTACCGAGATCTGTTGGAGCGGGGTAGGAGAGAATCGACTCTCCGTCGGCTGTCAGAGCTATTGCTACGTTGTCGGCATAGTCACCGCTCATGCGGTATGCCACGGCTTTGGGCATGGCGCTGACCGCACCGGGGGATCCGCCGTCGCGCACTATCTGTTTATCGAAACGTTGCTCCGATCTTATTATGGCGCCTCTGTCGGAGGTGTCGGAAATGCGCGCGGATGCACCCGTGGATGCATCATGCACGGCAGTCTGCTTCTGTGAGCTGCATCCGGATGCCACAAGCGTACCGGCAATAAGCATCAGCTGGAGTTTGCGGGGGCGTATCATCAGCGTACCATTATTTTGGATGTGACCGTATTGCCGGAGGTATCGGTGGCGTGTATTATGGCTACACCGGCAGGGGCTGTCGACAGATCCACAGTTACGGTGGCTCCGTCTGCGGAGGTAGCGGCGGGAATCAAGGTTCCGTCCGCAGTGAATACCGTCACTCCGGTGATGTCGGCGGCTCCGTTGACAACTGCTGTCTTGAGCGGGGAGTTATAGTATACGCGCAGTTCAGCGTCGTCGGCGTCTACGGCTTCAATGCCGGAGTATGCGGTGGCCTTGAAGCGGATCACCTGATTGTCGTCGGCCGCAGGAAGAAGCTGAGGGGTCAGCTGGCTCACCGCCAGCCGGTAGTTCACATAATATGGCAGGGCGAGATAATATGTGTTGAGCGAGCATATCGTGCTGAGATCAAGATGGAAATGCGATTCGGCGCTTTCACCGGTATTAAGGAAGAGCGTTTCCTGGGCCACACCGTCGGCCACGGCGTTCCCGCCCGTTGTCGGGAAGATGCCCACTACGATATCGTTGGCATAGCTGCCCTGTGTGCAGGTGAATGTGGCATTGAAATTGATATTGTCGAGTGATGCGGCTGTTGTCGATCCTTCCATAGCGAAATTCTGACAGGTTATGGTAGGCTGAGTGCCAACCGATGTATGTGCAGTGCCGAGTTTCTTGAGTATCTTGCCACTCATGGTATCGTAGAGCGCTATGTCGTAGGTGGTGTTATACGAGAAGCTGTCGGAATATGTCATAACGAACTCGAAGTCGCGGCTCTCTGAGATACCTGGCAGCAGGTCGAAGAATGAGCCTCCGCTGCGTGCAACAACCGTGGAGCCTGAAAGAAGAGCTACCGACACGTTTGCCGGAACTTCGGAGTCGGTATCGTTTTTGACCTCTATGGAAATTTTGCCGGTAGTGTAGAAACAGAACGGGACGGTGAATTCAGCTGATACACATGTGAGTGTGTTCGGCTGCGGGTTCACATATGTGAGTGTGCCCCCGTTTTTGGTTATCACTACGTAATCAGGTATATTGATGTTGTGGAGCACCGGGAGCCACTTGTCGCTACCCTCGTTCTGGGTAAGGATGCGAAGTTTGTATGAACCGTTAGCCAGTGAAGACATGTATGATTTCGGGAAAGAGAACTGGCTGAATCCCTGGAAGACCGGAACCTCCGTGTAGGTGTAAAGCTGTCGGGTATAGGTACTTCCTCCGTCAACCGGCTCAAATTCGAGGCTGAAGGCCGTGTTCATGGTGCGTCCGTTGTAGTTTGCCCACGGGCCGTCGAGAAGCACTCGCGAACCATCCTCGTCGGCGGTCATGCTGCTTATCTGTGTAAGCTGGAGCTGAGGAAGTTCAGAGCCGGCAACCGGTTTGCGGATTCCGAACACGGCGGTTTGTTCTGTGTTATACCCGCCGCTGAAGCCGCCTATCCCTTCACCCTCGGGCTCGAGCGCCGTAAGGCGGAAATAACCGTCGTAGGCTCCTCCCCATCCCCAGTTGAAATGGAAATAGCCATCGGTCGAATAGCCGTCGCATACGAAGGCGTGTCCGCCGCTGATTGCCTGACCGGAATAATATACCGGACCACAGTCACGCAGGTTGTCGTATACCATCTGTTCCCACTCCGTCAGGGGGTAATGGTTTCGCTCGAGGAAGCGACACCCCTTGTCGTAGCCGAAATTGTCGACTAAAGCTACAGGCACGGCGTTGCTCTGCGCTCCCGATGCCGAAGTTGAGTAGGCCATGGAAACCGAGTAGCCGCAGGCTTTCATCAGCGTCGCCACAGCTTCGCCTTGCGCGGTGGTATAGTTACCGTTATAGCTGTCGGCCATATTGGCCCAGTCGAATTCCACTCCGAGATCCATCGTATATGAAGCGGTTTCCACTCCGTAGCTGTTTACGACGGTGCATGTCCCGGTGCCGGTTCCTTTGTCGGGGTAATTGTGATATTTCATTACCTGAGCCATGGCGGTAGCCACACAGCCTGTGTAGGTGAGGTTCAGGCCTGAGCGGGGGCATAGATTGTTGAAAGGCTCATCCTGATTCCATATAGTGGTGAGCAATGGGGCGATGGCCGTGCGGTCCGCAGCCTTGGAGGGGGCGGCGGTCCGGGCTGAAGTCGCTGCATAGCTTTGGCCTTGATTATCACCTGATGCGTTGTAGCTTTCTATTTCCTGTGCATATTCGTTCAGCCACCATACGAGCTGCGGCGGCATGGCATCTGCCTTTACCGGCCGGTCGCCATATCCCAGAAGGGGAGCGGCTTTGTCGTCGGCCGGAAGAATCATGAATCCTTTGTTGTCAGCCGAGTTGAAAATATATGTGGCGGGAGTTCCCTCTGTGGTGAAGGAGGTATGTATGAGCTTAGGCTGCGCCGTTGCTGCAGCGGTAGCTCTCATAGCCATATTGTCTGTCCTGAGACGGCTCAGGGCTTCTTCCGGTGTAAGTGTGCGTCCGGTCGCAGCGAAAGCCGCGAGCAGGCCGATGGCGGCGATAGAGATCTTTTTTACCATAACATATCAATATATTGATGAAGTCCGTAAAGTGGAATGCATCTTCATAAATTTCTCAAAGTTACGTAAATATTTTGATATCCGGCAATCTTTTCTTTGAATATTATGTTTCAGCCGCTTCCGAAATTGACATACAGACCGTCGGCTCTGCAGCTGCTGGCGGGGTCGGCGGCATTCCATACCTGATTGTCGTGGGGGGCACCGGGCCATCCCGGATGATACATGTAATTGTGGCAGTTTGCGAAGTCGGCATACTCTGTTCCGGGATCCATGAGGGTTTCCGTGTCCTCTGGTATCTTGAGAAACTGCAGCACGCAGTTGTCGGTCTGGGCTCCTGCTTCGCTTATGCTGTAGACGGGATATGATTTGAGTTCGTGGTCTGCTTTAATAATGGCATAAAGGTCTCTTTGGAACTCTGCAACCGGATGCCATGAAAGGTCTTTGCCTCCCGGGATGTCACGGTAGGTGAGACCTCCGAAATTGTTAGGCTCATTTGGCCCCTCGATGGCAAGGAGAGCGCCTTCACGGTGGAGGTCGCGTGCCATTGCAACCGTAGCTTCGAGGTCTCGGTCGCCTACGCCGCTTCCCGGTCCGATCACGATCTTCACCCCGGCCTCCTTATGAAGATACAGAAGTCCGCTCATGTCGTAGTTGCCGTCGGCAGCGTCCCTTACATTTCTGATACCGGTGTACTTAAGCAACGGAGCAATTTTATGGGGATCCTGACCATGCTGTATGTGAAGACACACCCCTATGGTATTCAGAAAGTCATATGCCTGCCCTGCAATAATGCTCCCGGCGTTTTCGGTTTCTGCCGCGATTGGCGATGTGAATGCTGATGCGAGAACTGCAATGGCGGAAATGAGAGGTCTGAATACCATAATGGATTGTGAGATGGGCGTTTAAGTGGGGTCAACTCTTGAGCTTGACTGTCATAGGTGTCCCTTCGGCCAGAGTGCGGTCGGCTACCGTTTTACCTCTTTCAGTCACTATGATGTTGATTTTGTCGCCTTTGGCGCGTTTCACCTCTATATCGAAGTCGCTGCCGAATGCCCGGATATGGCGCAGTGCCATGTCGTTCCAATCCTGGGGCAGACGCGGAGTGACGGTGAACGAGCGCAGACCGGTGGGGCGGATTCCGAAGAGGCCTTCCGTGAAGATACGGGCGTAGAGGGCGCTTTCGGCCGAGAGATGACGCTGGTTGCCTTCGGGCCATGCTTCTATGGCGTAGGGCACATGTTCGCCCAGCAGGCGGCTGCGTGAATAATGCTGAAGATAGGGCAGCGTGCGGTCTTCGGCGCCGGCATAGATAGCGCCGCGCATGGCGTAGAGGGTGGAACGGTCCCAGAACGTTTCTGTGCCGGCTTGTGTGAGAAGTCCGTTCTCGGTCCACAGGCGTGGTGAGAAGAGGGCCTCGAGGGTGGGCTCGGTGCGGTCGAACAGTCCTACGGTAAGGGGAATGCATATCCAGGAGCGGAGAATATCGTTACCCTTGTAGTAGGCGTAGGTGTCAAACCCCTCTACCGGGCCGGCGAAGTAGTGTTCCATGGCGGTGGCGAGTTTTGCGGCGCGCTTGCGGTAGTCTGCGACTACGGATTTCGGTTTGCCGAGTTCTCCGGCAAGGCTTGCGGCCGACAGAAGAGCGTCGTAGTAGAGGGAAGAGGTGCATAGGTTCGCTTCGCCGGCAGGGAAACGTCCCTCGAGTTCGTCGCTGTCGGAAGCTACAACTCCGTCGGCGTTAATCTTCCGGTTGCAGTATTCCAGACACCATTCTATCAGTGGCCAAAGTTCTTCGGCCTGTGTGCGGTCACCTTTCGCAAGGGCATAGCGGGCGGCTCCGTAGGCTATCATGGCAGCGTCGCCGCGGTCGCCGGCGCCGTTCCAGTAGTCGAGGCCCTCGGCGATTATGGAACTCGGAATCGGTTTCCACTCCGGATTCATCCATTTTGCGAAATGACGGAAGGCGTTGAGCGCCGATTCGTCGGCATATCCGTAACCGGTGTATGGGAAGAACGGGTTGGCATATTCGGCCTGGTCATTGGCCCATATAGCGGCATAGTAGCTTTCGCCGCCGGGCCCATGGAGCGGTCCTCCTTTGGTGGCGTATATCGATTCGCAGGCACGTATCTTGGCGAAGTCAAACATACGGTTGAGAACGGGATCGGGGCTTTCAAGCACGAGCGATTCGCGCAGTCCGTTCACAAAACTGTTGCGGCCGGCAAGGTCGGCAGCGGCGTCGGTGGCTATCTGAGGTCCGCCGGCAGGGCGCCCCTGAGTGCTTACGCTGAAGGTGGCTGTCTCGTCCGGGGCGAGCGTAAAGGTGCCGTTGCCGGAAGTGAGCGCCTGAATCGCATACGCGCCGTCAACTCCCTTCTCGGCGGGTGTGGTCTCAAGCGAGCTTACATCGGGAATTTCCACACTCACAGGTGTGGTGCGGTTGTTGGTGATGGTGAAATATTCGTGAAATACGGGTTGGTCGGGCGAGGGATAGTAACTTCTGGTGAGGTTCACCCCGTTGGCAAGAGTGCTTTTTACGGTGAGCTTGCCGTCGAAGGAGATGGTGTCAACCTTCTCGCGCACGAGAGCGCCGTTGATGTGGATCAGTGGCACAATGTCGAGATTCGAGCGGCGCATGAGCGATGCATGCGTATTGTTGGGAATTGTGCGGAGCATCGGCCACACAAAGCTCTTCTCAAGCCGGAAGGCTCCGCGGTCGTCAATGCCGTAACGTACTACGGTGGCTATCTGTTTGCCGGCCATCTCGAGATGATCGGAATGCGCCCCTGCGGCGGAGGGTAGATAATTGATTGCCGGTGAGCAGCTGTCGAGCTGCCAATAGTCTTTCGCATCGGCGACAGGTGCCGCAAGTGTCATGGCTGTCGCCATTGACAGTAGGAAAAGTGATTTCATGGTAGAATGATAATGATGGCTGTTTCGCATACAAAGTTACAACTCATCGGATAGAGATGCAAATTTTTGGAGTTGGTTATATGCCGTGTATGGAAAGTTTTGTGTAATTTCGCTCATAAGTAAGCCGTGGAAAGCGGTGTAAACCACGGCTTGGTTAATTTAATAAAGAAAAAATGGAAAAATCAATTTACAGATTAGCACTCCCTGCAATGGCGGGGTGTTTGATAATGGTTTCGGCATGTACAGGAGCAGGAAAGCGGCATTCTGTTGCAGAGGGTACGTCAGTATCTTCACCCTCCGACAGTGTATCTGAGGCCGTCGCTGTAGGAAATATGCAATCGTTCGCGACAGATTCGGTGGTAAGCAGCGATTCCCTGACGCTCGCAGGCAGCAGGGCCACAGCTAAGATTGTAGGACTTTACCCCTCTGCGGGAAACTCCGCGCTTGTTGACAGTGTGCGCTCGTGGATCGGCAGACGCCTTTCTTATGCCAATATGTTCAACGGTAAGCCGATGTTCACTCCCACACCCGGAGAACTGCAAGACGGTAAAATTCTTGTGAAAATGGTTACCGATAGTCTGATGGAAGCATCACGTATCGATTTCGGGGAGTTCGTCAAAGACAGCATATCGGTGAATTATGAATTCGACATACGGTTCAAGCCGACATTCGAAAGCGACAGTCTTATCACATATACCTATTCGGGATACGGATATTACGGGGGTGCCCACGGCGGATCGACTGCACTTTCGCAGACTTTCAACCGCAACAGTGGCGTGGCGCTGACATATGCCAACAGTTTCATCCCCTCGGGGCGTTCCGAGCTTATCGGACTGATTAAGGAGGAATTGTGGAATCAGTATTTTAAAGAGGATTTTGAATCCTCCGGCGAGCGCGGAGGGGGCACACTGCGCGATGCGTTGCTGATCAATCCGGATACGCTGCCTCTTCCGGTATGTCCTCCCGATTTCCGCAGTGATGGCGTAGTGTTCCTCTATCAGCAGTATGAAATAGCATGTTATGCCGCCGGAATGCCCTCATGTCTGATATCTTACGAGGCTCTTGAACCTCTGATGACACCCGAGGTGAAAAAACTCGTGCCCTGAACTTCCCGCGCGATACGGGTAAAACAACGCGCCTGCGCCGACTAAAAAAATCTGTCGGCGCAGGCGCGTTGTTTTTACCGTTCTCTCTATATATGTGTGAGGATCCGGTTTATTTCTTGTCTGCTATCGAGGGATGGCTCTTCAGATAGCGCTCGTTCAGCCCCTTTACGATATCTTCGGTGACGTCGAGGGCGGGATTGAAGTGTTCGCCGGGTGCGTAAAGCAGGATTGCATCGTAGTGGCGGGTGCGGTTGTATTCAGCAAGGAAATTGTCGATAGAGTCGAGAAGTTCCTGCTGCTGGCCGAGAGCTTCCTGCTGGGCCTTTGACTGAAGTGATGCCAGATAGTTCTGTGCGCTCTGCTGCTTCTTGTTGAGTTCCGCTACATCAGCGTTGTATGATGCCTCGCTGAGATATCCGTTGTTGCGCATTTTCTGTTCGATGTTCGAAGCAAGCTGATTGAGCTCTTTTTCGCGGGAGTTCTGCGCGTTCTGAAGCTCTGTCATGGTGCGCAGGTTGGTTTCGTTGAAGGTCTTTACCAGATCATAGTTCACCATCACTGAATCCATGTAGTAGTAGCGGATGTTGGTGGTAGGTTCGAACGTGTCGCTTTCAACCTTCACGGTTGCGGTTTCGGGAGCCTTTTGCGCGTCGGCTGCCGGTGTGGCTTCCTTTTTTTCTGAGCAGGATGCTGCGGCGAGCAGAAGGGCGAGAGCCCCGGCAGCTAATGCTGTTTTTTTCATTGGTTGTAAAAAATGAGTTATTGCTTTTTTCTATTTTTTCGTTTTTGTAAGCCGGGCAGGTCATGGACGTGGCCCGAAGGGAATCTTCCCCCCTTGACGAACAGCGCCTTTACACCCATGAGGAGAACGGCGGCCGCCAGAAGAATTATTGTTGCAAGAGCTGCTTTCATCGGCTTTCACTCCAATTTGAGCGCAAATATAGGAAAGTTAGCTTGAATTTTAACCATATGTAAATTTTATTTTGTAACTTAGGGGGTGAGAAATGGCTATTTTAACAGAATTTTCCATTCTCAAACTTATTTTAAAACTATTATAATTATCATAATACCATCTACCAAATGGAAGTTAAAGACCTTCAACCCAAAGCGGTGTTCGAGATTTTCGATCAGATCACCAAGATTCCCCGCCCCTCCAAAAAGGAGGAGAAAATACGTCAGTATATTCTGGATTTCGCAAAAGAGCATGGTATCGAGGCTCATGCCGACAAGATCGGAAACGTAATCCTCCGCAAGCCGGCATCGGCCGGATGTGAGAACGCTCCGACAGTTATCCTGCAGGGACACATGGATATGGTGTGCGAGAGCAACGATAAGAATTTCAATTTCGAGACCACGCCCATCACTACAATCGTGGACGGCGAATGGGTGCGTGCCGACGGCACTACTCTCGGCGCCGACAACGGTATCGGGGTGGCGGCAGCCCTGGCTATACTCACGGACGACACTCTGGTTCACGGCCCTCTCGAAGTACTCATCACTATGGATGAGGAGACCGGCATGACCGGAGCCAACAATCTTGAGAAAGGGGAGCTGAAAGGTACTATCCTCATCAATCTCGATTCAGAAGATGATGCCGAAGTATTCGTGGGATGCGCCGGTGGCATCGACACCGTAGCAACATTCCACTACAACCGCTCCTTTGCTCCGGCCGATTTCCACTACTTCCTCATGGATGTGCGCGACGGCCTGGGAGGACACTCCGGAGGTGATATACATCTCGGACGCGCCAACGCCAACAAGCTCGTGGCGCGCTTCCTCTTCAACCTCATGAAAGATCATGAAGTGAGCGTATCGACAATCGATGGCGGTAATCTCCGCAACGCCATTCCGCGTGCGGCTCATGTAGTGTTCGGTGTCCACACATCGAAGAAAGAGGATGTGTGTGCCGCATTCAACAAATATGTAGCTGATATTGAGCGTGAATACAAAGGTCTTGAAACTACTCTCAAGCTCACTCTCGAGAGCGTTGACAAACCCGATTTCACCCTCGACGCCACCACTACCCGCAACCTGATCCTGTCGCTCTATTGCGCTCCCCACGGAGTGATCTCAATGAGCCGCGATATCGAGGGGCTGGTAGAGACATCAACCAATCTTGCCTCGGTGAAGATGAAAGACAACGACCAGATTTTAGTGACCACATCGCAGCGCTCGTCGGTAGACTCACGTAAGTTCGATATCGCCGGTCAGGTAGAGGCTGTATTCCGTCTGGCAGGGGCTGAGGTTGAACATGGTGACGGATATCCCGCGTGGACTCCTAACCTCGATTCCACTATCATGAAACTCGCTTCAGACGCCTACGAGGAGCTGTATGGCAAGCGTCCGGCTATCAAGGCTATTCATGCCGGTCTGGAATGTTCTCTGTTCCAGCAGAACTATCCCGGTCTCGACATGGTTTCCTTCGGCCCGACACTCCGCGACGTGCATTCCCCCTCCGAACGTATGCACATTCCTGCTGTCGACCGCTTCTGGCATCAGCTTCGCCTCACTCTCGAGAAAGCTGCGAAGCTCTGAAAAACATAATACGTAAAACAACACAGGGGCGGCAGCGGTTTCGTCGGTGCTGCCTCTGTTTTCTTCTACTTCATATACTGTATCCTCTATGAGAAATCTGCCTTTGATTGTTCTGGTTGCGGTTACTGCATCCACTATATATGCGAAGAGTTCGCAGGATTCAATTCCTGAGGCGAACGGAGCGCTCCAGTTGCCGTATCTGGATATCTCATCGGTCATAGACACATATCTTGAGGATATAGTGAATCCCAATCTGTGGGTCGATACTGCGATTCTTCATCTCGGTTACAAGGGCGAAAGTTCCATGCAACCGCTCACCGACAGCGATTACGACGCTGTTGCGAAAGAGCTGGGAGTGGAGCCTGCCGTTATAAAGGCCGTCGTAGATGTAGAGACCGGCAAGCGCCACGAAGGCTTCTGGCAGGAAGGGAAGCCTCTCATCAATTTCGACCTGTCGATGTACCGGCGGTTTGCTCCGCGTCATGGCGTTTCGTTGTCGAAGGCACAGAAAAAAGCTCCTGTGATTTTCGCGCGCCCGGATGTGAAACGCTACGGGTCGCAGCAGGCGGCGCAATATGCACGTTTCGATGCGGCCTGCGAAATAGATTCGGCAAGCGCTCTTGAGAGTTGCTTCTGGGGAATGTTCCAGATAGGCGGCTTCAACTGGAAACGGTGTGGTACAGGTAGTGTCGAGGAATTCGTGCGCCTTATGAGCCGTTCGGAGCGCGATCAGCTTGAGCTCTTCACCCATTTTATTGCCGCCAATAACGATATGGTCAAAGACCTCCGGAAAAAAGACTGGCTTTCTTTCGCGTTGAAATACAACGGTCCGAAAGCCCGCTCCCGAGGCTATCACACCCGCCTTGCCGCCGCTTACGACCGCCATCGCAAGAAAAGCTGACCGGCACAAGTCGTGTGTGTCAATCCTCCCGCTCTACAGCTCTAACTTATAATTTCAGTATAAACCATGTATTTCACAGGTCTCCTGCTTGGTATTTCAACCTTTCTGATAATAGGGATCTTTCATCCCGTTGTCATTAAATGTTACTACTATTTCGGAACCCGATGCTGGTGGTGGTTCCTTATTCTCGGCATAGCTGCTTTACTCGCGTCCCTGTTCGTGGAGCCGATATTTCCGCAGACTCTTCTTGGTGTCCTCTCCTTTTCGTCGTTCTGGACTATAAAGGAGATTTTCGAACAGCGCGACCGTGTGGCCAAAGGATGGTTTCCTGACAATCCGCGCCGCAAACGCTGAGCGCATTATGTAATCCTCCTTCCCCACTGAGATCGATAAAAAAATCTCAGCTCCGCTGCTGAAACACCATGTTTCGCCGTGGGGCTGAGATTTTTTTAAGAAGCGGGGATAGCGCAGAGGCGATCAGTCGAGCATATCGACCGGAATAGCCACTATGCGCAGATTGTTTCCGCGGATGAAGTTTACGATTTCAGAGCGGATTTCAGAGGGGTCAATGTCTGCCTCGATGCGCTGCAGGGCATTGTAGACTGATATACCGCTCTGATAAACGTTGCGGTATGCCTTGGCGATATCGTCGATCTGTGAGTCGTAGAATCCGTTCTTGCGCATTACGTAGGCGTTCACGCCGAAATATGCGGCCGGGTTGTGGGCTATGATGATGTAGGGAGGCACATTGCCTGCTATGCGGCATCCACCTTTCACAAGGGTCCACTTTCCGACATTCGAATTTTCATGAACAATGCTGTTCGACGACAGGATCACACATTCGTCGATCTTGCAGTCGCCTGCCACCACGACTCCATTGCCCAGCACACAGTGGTTGCTTACCACAGAGTCATGACCGATGTGGGTCTTGGCCATGATGAAGTTTTCGTTGCCTATACGTGTGCCTCCTTCGGGCTTTATGCCGCGGTTCATGATCACATTTTCGCGGATGGTATTGTTGTCACCGATGTAGCAGTAGGTTTTGTCGCCTTTCCAGCGGAAGTCCTGAGGTTCGGCGCCAATGATGGCTCCCTGAAACACTCGGTTGTTCTTTCCCATCCGTGTTCCCTCCAGAATGGAGGCGTATGGTTTGATTTCGCAGCCGTCACCTATCTCCACATCTTTGTCGATGTAGGCGAAAGGGTGGATGGTTACGTTGGCGCCGATTTTTGCCGACGGATCAACGTGTGCTAACTGACTGATCATTATCGTAGGTATTAAAATTTTAAAGGTCAGTTTAATTACGCGCTCCTCCGAGACTCTGGTAGAGGTTGATGAGCGACTGCTCGCGGCTCAGGCGCGTGTTGAGCAGGCTCATCTGAGCGCTCAGCAGGCTCGACTGTGCGGTGAGAACCTCGAGGTAAGTCGTATGACCGTCGTAGGCGAGCAACAGGTTGGTGTCTTCTACCGCTTCATTGAGATTCTTTACCTGCTCGGTAAGGTAAGCGAGTTTCTCGGTATTTTTCTCGAGCGCCACATAGTAGTCATTTACCTCACCGGCTGCTTTGAGAAGGGTGAGCTCGAAGTTGTTCATTGCCTGCTGTTGCTGTGCTTTGGCACCTTTCAGGCGGGCGATATTCTGTCCGCGCATGAACAGGGGAGCGGTAAGCTGGCCTGCAAGCTGTATGAACCAGTCGCCCGGGTTCTTTATGAATGAACCCAGAAGGTTGGTGAAGCCTCCGTTCGAGCTTATGGTGATCGAGGGGTAGAAAGCTGCGCGGGCAGAGTTGGTGGTGTAGTAGGCTGCCGCAAGGCTCTCCTCGGCCGCGCGCACGTCGGGACGGGCGGCAAGTTCGCGCATCACGACACCCTCGCGCAACATTGCAGGTATCTCCATCTCTGCCGATCCAGAGATAGGCCATACCTGAGGCATCTCGTTGAGTAGAAGCGACATGGAGCTGTTGGCCTGTTCAAGCCCGTTTTCGAGATCGGTGATAGATGCGAGGATCGACCAGTACTGTGCCTCGCTCTGCACTACCGCGGCCTGGGTCACGCGGCCTGCCTCCTTGTAATCTTTCATTACCTGAACGCTCTGTTTCCATACTTCGGCGGTCTGGCGCGAGAGGGTGAGCTGAGCGTTGAGGGTGGCGATGGAGTAGTAGCAGGTTGCCACACCGGTGATTATCTGCGAGCGTACGGCCTGCTCGTAGTCCTGCTGCATGCGCAGGGCTGCCGAAGCGGAGCGCTTTGTGTTGAGCGTTTTGCCGAAAACGTCGATCTCCCAGCTGATAGCCATCGGAAGGGTGTAGGTCCAGCTCATATCGCTGCCGGCATATGATGCACCTGCGCCATTGGCGTTGATTACCACTGAGGGAAGATAGCTCAGACGGGCACCCAGAAGATTGGCTCGTGCCACATCCACATTGAGCCGGGCATTTTCAAGATTCTTGTTGTTGGTGAGAGCGCGGTTGATATAGTCCTGAAGCAGAGGATCGGTGAATACCTTCTGCCAGCTCAGGTTGCCGAATACGTCGGGATTTTCGGCAGCCTCTTTAGCTTCCACATACTCTTTCGAGAGAGGGTTTTCTTCAGGCATGTGGAACTTGTTGTAGATATGGCATGATGAAAACATCCCCATACCTAACGCAGCCGCCACACACAGCGAGGCTATATTGGTAAGTCTCATAGTTGAAATCTAATGCTTGGTTTTTGGAAGGTTCTTCCGCGGAGGTCTGTGCCTCCGCGGTGAACCATGTTTGTGTTATCTCATTGAACTTATTGGGCGGATAGCCGCATCAGCGTGAATACTGCTCGATCTCGCTTTCCATTCCGGTATTCTCCGTGTCTTTCCATTTTATAGGAGTGAACTTCTCCTGAATGAGCTGGAACACTACGAACAGTGCGGGAACGAATAGAACCTGTAGAATCATACCGATGAGCATACCTCCTACAGAGCCCGTGCCGAGGGCACGGTTGCCGTTGGCGCCTACACCGTTGGCGAACATCATCGGGAGCAGACCGATAATCAGCGCCAGAGAGGTCATGAGAATCGGGCGCAGACGGGCGGCCGCACCCGCGATGGCGGCGTTGACGATCGACATACCGGTTCGGCGGCGTTCGAGAGCGAACTCCACGATAAGAATGGCATTCTTCGCGAGAAGACCGATAAGCATGATGAGCGCGATCTGCAGGTAGATATTGTTCGAGATGTCGTAGATATGAGCGAAGATGAACGAGCCCATAAGACCGAACGGAATCGAAAGAATAACCGCCCAGGGTAGGAAGTAGCTTTCGTACTGAGCCGCCAGAAGCAGGTAAACGAACAGCAGACACAGACCGAAGATCATGGCTGTGGTGTTGCCGCTGCCGCTGCCCTCCTCACGGGTCATACCGGCGTATTCGTAGCCGTAGCCTGTGGGAAGCGACTGTGAGGCCACGCGTTCCACTGCCGCGAGAGCCTGACCTGAAGAATATCCTTCAGCGGGATTACCTGTCACGGCGATCGACTGGAACAGGTTGAAACGGTTGAGAAGGTCAGGACCGTAAACCTTTGTCAGGGTCACGTAGTTCTCAAGCGACGCCATGGTTCCGTTACTGCCGCGAACCTTGATGTTCTTGAGGGTCTCGGGCGATACGCGGTCTTCGGGAGCCGACTGAACCATTACACGGTAGATCTTACCGAAGCGGTTGAAGTTGCTGACATACATCGATCCGTAATAGCCCTGAAGAGCCGAGATAATGGTTGAGGTCGACAGACCTGCCTGCTGGGCTTTTGCTGCATCGATGTCGATGCGATACTGCGGGAAGGTGGGGTTGAAAGTGGTGTATGCCATGGATATTTCGGGCTGGGCATTGAGCTGGGCAAGGAAGTTCTGTACAACGGCGAAGAATGCGTTGATATCGCCGCCGGTCTTGTCCTGCATCTTAAGCTCGAAACCGTTGGTCACCGAGTAACCTGTGATCATAGGGGGAGCGAAAGCGATCACACGTCCGTCTTTGATCACCTGGCTCGACATACCGTAGAAGCGGCCTATGACGGCATCCACGCTTTCGGTTTTCTTATCACGCTCGCTCCAGTCTTTCATTTTGACGATGAAAGTACCGTATGTAGCACCCTGGCCGGCGATGAAGCTGTAGCCGAGAATCTCCTGACGATACTGGATCGAAGGGAAGGTGGCGAGAAGCTGGTCTACCTGCTTCATGGTCTCGTTGGTGCGTTCCTGCGATGTACCCGGGGGCATGTCCACCATTACGAAGAATGTACCAGTATCCTCGTTGGGCACAAGGGCGGTCGGGGTTCTGCTCATAAGCCATACAAGGGCTGCCACGCTGGCGGCAACTACTACCCCCACTGTTACTTTGTGGCGGATAAAGAAGCCTATGCCTTTTTTGTAGTGTTCGAGCTGGGCATCGTACATTACGTTGAACCAGTGGTGGAAACGCTTGATGATGTTCTGTTTCTTTCCGTGGTCGTCGGTATGGGGTTTGAGGAACACGGCGCAGAGAGCCGGCGATAGGGTAAGCGCGTTAACGGCCGAGAACGCGATGGCTATCGCCATGGTCAGACCGAACTGCTGATAGAAGATACCTGCGGTACCGGGCATGAATGATACGGGCACGAACACGAGCATCATTACCAGGGTGATGGAGATGATGGCACCGCCGATCTCGCTCATGGCGTCGATAGATGCCTTGCGTGAGTTCTTGTAGCCGGCATCAAGTTTTGCATGGACGGCTTCCACAACCACAATCGCGTCGTCCACCACGATGGCGATGGCAAGCACGAGAGCGGAGAGGGTGATGAGGTTGAGCGAGAAACCGATGAGCTTGAGGCCGAAGAATGTACCGATAAGCGCCACAGGGATGGCGATAGCCGGGATAATAGTGGAGCGGAGGTCCTGAAGGAAGATATATACAACCACGAATACCAGTATGAACGCTTCGATGAGGGTATGGACTACCTTATCGATCGAAGCATAGAGGAAGTCGTTGTTGTTCATCGGGATGGCGAAGTCAAGCCCGTCGGGAAGATCCTTTTTCAGCTGGTCGACCTGATCAAGACAGTCGTTGATGATCTGGGTCGCGTTCGAGCCTGCGGTCTGGAATACCATGGCTACGGTGGCGGGTTTGCCGTTGAGCGACGAACCGAAGTCGTAGGTCACCTTGCCGAGTTCTACATCGGCTATATCCTTCAGTCGGAGAACCTCGCCGTTGGGGGTTGCGCGCACTACGATGTTCTCGAATTCCTCGGGAGTCTCGTAGCGGCCGCGGTATTTCATCGTATACTGGAAGCTCTGGTTTCCCTGGGCACCGAACGAGCCGGGAGCCGCCTCGATATTCTGATCCTTGAGGGCCGCGGCTATGTCGCTGGGGTTAAGCCCATACTGAGCCATGACGTCGGGCTTGATCCATATACGCATGGAGTAGTCGCCGCCGAAGCTCATCACGTCGCCCACACCGTTGACACGCTGGAGCACCGGGATTACGTTGATCTTCATATAGTTGTCGAGGAACTCATTGTCGTAGTCCCCGCTTTCGGCATACAGGGCGATACCTACGAGCATTGAGCTCTGGCGCTTCTGGGTAAGCACACCCACCTGGATAACCTCAGAGGGGAGCAGGTTCTGGGCTTTTGCCACACGGTTCTGCACATCGACGGCGGCCATGTCAGGGTCGAATCCCTGCTTGAAGTGAACGCTGATGGTGGCGGAGCCGGTGTTGGTGGCGGTAGATTCGATATATGTCATACCCTCGGCACCGTTGATCGACTCCTCGAGGGGAGCGATAACCGAGTTCAGTACTGCCTGGGCATTGGCACCTGCATATGTGGTCGATACCGAGATGGTAGGAGGAGCTATATCGGGATACTGCGTGATTGGCAGCGATGCAAGTCCGATCAGACCCAGCAGCACAATGAATATTGATATAACCGTCGAGAGTACCGGGCGGTTAATGAATGTATCTAATTTCATTTCTGTGGAAAGTAATGCTGGAGAGAGGGGTGATGAATATTTAGTGTGGTGATAACTCTCTTGGTAGTTGGCGCCGGCTTTACTGCTGTGCCTGCTGCGCTCCCTGCTGCTGTGCTGCTGCGCGGGCTGCCAGTTCGGCTGCATCTACTGCCTTGATAGGCATGTCGGGGCGCACTTTGGTGCCGACACCTTCTACTACCACACGCTGTCCCGGGGTCAGACCGGAAGTAACGATATAGTTCTTGCCGTCGCTCTGCGGAGATACGGTCACGGGAGTGGTGACGGTTTTGCTTGAATCGTTTACGGTGTAGACAAACTTGCGGTCCTGAACCTCGAAAGCGGCCTTCTGGGGAATTGTTATCACCCCTTCCATGTGGTGGGGGATAAGAATCTGAGCTGTGGAGCCGCTGCGGAGCATACCGTTGAGGTTCTTGAAACGGGCACGTGCCGAGGCTGAACCTGTGCTGAGGTCAAGCACACCCGATACGGTGGCTACCTCGCCTGTCTCGGGATAGATGGTGCCGTCGGCAAGCTGAAGCTGCACGGGGGGCATCTTTGCGATAGCCTCGCTCAGAGTGAGCTTGCCGCCGTCGGTGATATCGAGAATGTCTTTTTCGTTAAGAGAGAAATAGGCGTATACATCGGAGTTGTCGCTGACGGTGGTGAGCGGTGTTACCATCGAGGGGGATGCGAGCGAACCTTCGCGGTTGGTGATCGAACCTACGTAACCGTCGGAGGGAGCGGTTACTACGGTGTAGCTCAGGTTTTTCTTCGCGCTTGTAAGTCCTGCCTCTGCCTGTGCGAGAGCTGCCTGTGCCTGTGCAAGCGAGTTCTTGGCGAGCTGGTTCTCATATTCGCTGATGATATTCTTGTCAAAGAGGGTCTGCTTGTTGCTGGCGGTCAGGCGTGCTGTCTCGAGGGCTGTGCGGGCTGAGTTTACAGCTGCGGTTGCCTGGTCTACAGCTGCCTGATACTGTACTTGGTCAAGGGTGAAAAGGGGCTGGCCTCTATGAACGTACGCACCTTCGTCTACATGTACCTTTGTTACGAACCCTGATACGAGCGGCCGGACAGCGATGTCGGTCTTGCCCTGAATGTTGGCTGCAAGCGATGTTGTAAGATCGGCTGTGCCCGGTTGCACTGTCACAGTAGCGATTTCCGGGGTCATGTCGGGCATCTGCTGGCTTTCTTTGCTGCCGCACGATGCCAAAGTAAGCACTGTCGCTGAGATACCAGCTATAGCTGCGAGCGACTGAACTTTGAACTTCTTCATGTTTTCTACTCTTTTTTATTCTTAGTTGTTCCTATTTATTTGCCTGTGAATATGATTACTTTCCGTAATCTTCCAAATCGAGTGCAAAATTACCAAATAAAAAATGGTGAATATATGATAAATGTCATATTAGCACCATTTTTAACATGTTTTAAGGCTGCTTTTGCCCGTAAATCAGCCCTCTACCAAACCTGTTAATTTTCGTAGACTGCCTGTTGTGAAGATCAGTTGTCGGGCGGTAGGGATTTACGCGGGCATATGGATATCATCGCGGTTGCAGATAAAGGATAGAAGAAAATGCGGCGAAACGGTTGAAGTGCGGATAAAAATCGTTTACTTTGCAGAAAATTATACTTACCATGAAAATACCGCTCAGAGGCGGATGTTTCCCTAAATTGATTTAATAAGAATGAAAAAAGTATTGTTTCTGATTCTGACGGCAATCATTATGCTGCCGGCAACAGCCCAGACAGTTGATACGATCTCTGTCTACAGTCCGTCGATGGATAAGGATATACGCACGGTGGTGATCCTTCCCGACGGCTACGACAAGGGGAAAGATTATCCTGTGGTGTATCTCCTTCATGGCCACGGGGGTGACCACAAAGACTGGATAAATATCAAGCCGGATCTTCCCGAGGCTATCAATCGCCATAATGTTATCGCCGTGTGCCCCGATTGCGCTGTTTCATGGTATTGGGACAGTCCTGTGGATTCCACTCTCAGATATGAAACCTTCGTTTCAACAGAGCTGATAAAGGATATCGATTCACGCTACAAGACAAAGGCCGACAAGTCGGCGCGCGCTATCACGGGCCTGAGCATGGGCGGACAGGGGGGTCTGTGGCTCGGAATCCGTCACCAGGATACGTTCGGGGCCTGCGGGTCGACAAGCGGAGGCGTAGATATACGCCCTTTCCCCGACAACTGGCATATGAAAAATTCGCTCGGGGAGTATTCCGAACATCCGGAAAACTGGGAAAACCATACCATCGCCAGCCAGCTTTATCTCGTAAAGCCTGATCTGCGCATCATATTCGACTGCGGCACATCCGACTTCTTCTACGATGTAAACGAACGTTTACACAACGAGATGGTCTACCGCAATATCAAGCACGACTATATCTCGCGTCCCGGCGGGCATTATTGGTCATACTGGGCTAATTCGCTCGATACCCAGCTCCTCTTCTTCTCGAAATTTTTTAACGGGACACTCCCCTGGTAAAAAAAAACAGACTCTGACCGCAGGAAAATACGGATTATCAAGCCGATCCTGCGGTCAGAGTCTGTTTGTTTCAGGGTTATTTCAGTTCGAATGTGGCAAAAACGGCCTTGTGGTCGCTAGGCCACCGACAGGGCAGCTGTATCACAGGGTCTGATGTCGATGAGCCTACTATCTTACCATAGAGAATGTCGGCTGCGGGTCCTACAACGGTTACATCGCTTAACGATATGCCGCTGTCGGGATAGTAATATATGAAGTCGATACGGTCGCGCTCGTCCCTGTCAGGAAGCCACACCAGTTTTGAAATATCGGTGAATGGATTACCGGCGGGGTATGTGAATCCGGGATGTGTCACTGCGTTAGGGTAGAGCTCGCGGTAGCAGTCGCGGAAACCGGCATCGCTCAGCATCATAGAACAGTCCCAGTCGATTACCATGCCGTTGTGATCGCGAATACCGCCGGTATCGGCCTGCCAGTCGAGGTGTGATGGTTCGTTGAAATCACCTCCTATAATCACCATGTTTCCCTTCGCACGCTCTTTGCTGGCATCTTCTATCAGGGCGGCTACTCCCTCGTCGCGATACGAAAGGCGGTTTGCGGCCAGAACGGAATCTGCATCGCATACCGGGGAGGGGAGTTTCTTCCAGGTGGTTCCGCTGTAGCCGCGTGGCATATAGCATTCGTAATGGGTCCAGTCCCAGTGTACCGAATAGATTGCCATATGGTGGCCGCCGAATGTAAGCCACCCTTTTGCCACAGGGTTTGGACGAACCTTGTCATCGAGTGTGAAACAACGCGATACCGAATCGGGAGCTATCGACGAAATTATGCCCATGCTCATCTGAAGCGTGTCGCAGTAATATTGCTTTCCGCGTTCGGCGAGGATACCGCACAGATGATCAAGCAGCCGCTCGTAGCAGCCACCGGTAATCTCGCAGAGAAGCGCTATGTCGGGATCGGTCATATCGATCACGTCGGCAATGGCTTCCGCGCCGTTCTCTATATTTTCTCCCTGTATCCAGGTGTTCATCTGCAATACTTTCAGTCTGGTGGTTCGGGCATTCCCCGTAAGGGCGGATACGATAAGCATCGTGATACACAGCAGTTTCAGTTTCATAACTCTCCTTATGTCTGCAAAGTTGATTAGCGGCCGGCGAACACCCATGTTCGCCGGCCGCTAATCGGTTATAGTTTTATCGCAAGTCGATTAATGAGGAGCTGATAATCATGTTCCTCATTTAAGAATATTATTCGTTGATGAGAACTTTGGTGGCAGTATTGCCCTGACGGCGGATATATACGCCCTGGCCGGGATTGTCAACACGGATGCCCTGAAGATTGTAGAATTCAACAGGGAGATCTTCGTTGCCGGCGGTTACACTGCCGATACCTGAGGTTTTCTCTCCGATTCTGATGTTGTCTAGGCTGACATCCTGTGTCCATGATCCGCGGATCACACCTACACGGATCTGGCCGTATTTCTTGCCGGCGAGATCGGGAAGTTCTACAAGAATCTGGCGCCAGCAGGGATCCTCAGGTTTGTCGAGCGACGATGTATGGAACATCTCCTCGAATTCTCCACCCTCTGTCGAAACGCATACGCGTACTTCATGGTCGGTGCCTTCGATAGTGACGGGGATATAGTAGTACCACATAGATAGTACGGGCGACTGTGCTTTTTCGAAGTTGATGCGCGGAGAAGTTACGGTATATTCCGATCCTGTTTCCATGTATCCGTAGAAAGAGGCCGAGAGAAGTCCGCCGTCGCCATCCTGCGGATTTACTATTATGTCGATATCCTCTTTGGGATAATATTCTGTCTCGTAATCATGCACATCGAATACCTCGCGGGCGTAGTATCCGTCGCTGTAGCCGGTGGCGATCCAACCGCGGTGTTGCCACTGTGCGCCTGTGAACGATTCGGTGAAAGGATACGATGCATACGGACCGGCTGTGAACATCGGTGTCTCTGCCATATGGTAGCTCTCTCCGGTAGGATTGATAGCGCTGATACCGAACTGCATCACCTCCTCTTCCGTGAAATCGATGGGTATTTCATAGCGTTCACCGGGATGATTCTTGGCCAGCTGAGTGAATTCCTTATCGCCCGAATAGCGCACGTAGATGCTGTAGGTCACATTGTCGGGGTCAATGGAGCCGCCGCGGCCGCCGGTCTCGGGAAGTTCCCAGGTGAGAACTAATTTATCGGAATATTCTTCCCATGCAAGCCCGGTTGGGGTAGAAGGAATATCCTCGCCGATGTAGATACCGGCTTCCGTAGCTTCGCCGTTACCTTTTTCTCCGGCACGGGCATAGGCGCGGAGGCTATAGTTGGCCCCCATCTCTACCCCGTCGGTAACGGGAAACGAAAAGGTTTCGCCTGGAGCGATATCAGGAACACTTGCCACAGTATACCATGTATAGAGAATCATCATCTCAACTTCAATTGTACTTATCGAAGTGAGCGGATTTCCGTTCTCGTCAACTGTTGGAGCGGTGAAGCTTACGTCGAACTGAGCTGTCTCGTGGTCGGGAGTTGTCACAGTAAAGTTCTGGAGCTTTCCGGGACGGATGCCGGTATAGCTGCTCAGCCATGTGGGAGAACCTTTCTCGTTATCGACCCAACATGTTACGCGATACTCATACACCTCATCGGGTTGTACAGTGTTGTCGACATAGCGGATTTCGCCGCCGGGAACAACGTCGGTCAGCACACCGATCGGTTCTGAAGGCCAGTCGGTGGATGGAGTATGGCGCTCGATAGTTACTTTGGTAATGTATTCGAGAGTCTCGTTCTGGTATGTATCCCAGTCATATTCAGTTTCTGTCGGAGCTACGGCTGTGATCAGCACTGAGTTGGAAGCCGGATCATAAATCGCGGTATCCTTAGTGGGCCTGTTGGCGGGAAGACACCAGGCCATGTTGAATGCCATTGCAGCCGTTGCCAGACTGATAAGGCGTAAATTTCTCTTCATATGTAAAATATACTAAATGTGATAATTCTGATTTAATGTTTTTGTTGTCGGTTAAGCGACTGCAAATATACGAACTTGTTCGGTTCTCTGCAAGTGATAACGCTCTTATCGCGTGCAAAATGCTATCTTTTAAATCATCATTACAACATTTTGACAATTTTTTACTACTTCGATCTAACCTCCGTCAAATCAGTATAGCAACCGCCTGCAGGCAGTTGCTATACTGTAGCCCTGCTATCGCCCCTTGCCCGTCCGACTTCAGCAGAGTTATGAATCTCATGTCGCTCCGCTTAGCGAAGTTATCGGTCTCGGGGCGCCCTGCTCCAGCAGAAAATCACCCATTAACAATTACTAATTGCTAATTGCTTGAGAGCCACTTGATGGGGAACACCTTCTCGGCAGCGCGACGGCGCTCGTAGAAGGCGCGCTGCCCCTGCTCGTCGGTGCCCTGCGGTGGCACGAGGCAAGCCAGCGATTCGATCACCCCATTGCGGTCGGCAAGCGCCGCTGCGTTCCGGTCGTAGTTCTTCTCAAGCTTCGCCAGATAGCTCTTCAGTTGCTTGCTCGCCTCGCCGCTCTGAGTCCGGGCGATGTAGCTGCGCATACCCTCCTCCCCCTCGGCGAGCCATATGGCCAAAGCGCGCACACCGAACAGTTTAAGTAGGTCGCTGTGGGTGACACCCTTCCCCTTGCGTATCATATCATACTCGTCGGTCATAAGTTTGGTAAG
>JAAVFL010000031.1 GCA_014800795.1 Bacteroidales bacterium
CTCGGCGATCTCATTGTATTTGTAACCTGCCACGTGCATCGAGAAGGGGATGCGGTATTCGTCGCTGAAGGAGTTGATGGCGGCGGTGATCTCACCGGCCGCTACGGAACCTTCGGGGGCATCGAGACCCGATTCCTGCGGGAGATTGAGATGATAGAGATCTTCGGTCTGATCGATCACCGTTGCCGAGCGCACCACCTTGCGGTAGTTGTTGATGAAGATATTGCGCATGATGGTGAACACCCATCCCTTGAAGTTTACATTGTCTACATATTTATCCTCGTTGTCAAGAACCTTGAGCGTGGTATCCTGGAGCAGGTCGTAGGCATCATCGCGGTTTGAGGTAAGCATGTACGCGAAGTTGAGAAGATTGCCCTGAAGAGCGAGGAGCTTGGTCTGGAAATTCTGGGAACTCATAACTGGGATCTTTTTTAGTTGATTATCGTTTCTGTTTTGTAACCGTTTTGTGATTACATCGCAAAGATACTGACAATTTCTGAATCTCCAAATTTTTTCGCAACTTTTTTCAAATTTTATTTTACAAAAATTTAATTACAGTTGCTATATTATTGATTTTTAATTCATTAGCCAATTTGAAATTTGTTACATTACTGCAACGCCACGTTGGCAATATAAACTACCGTCAAGCACCTCTCACTACTAATTGATTAGCAGCAATTTGCGCGAATCACAACGATAACGAGGAACTAAAATCAGAGACCGACACACAAAAGTTTCACATTGCAGCCCCGTCATTTGTAGCCATTTAGAAGACAATCATAACAAAGAACAAAACATACCTGCTGCGGCATTACAGTGCCAACTCTTATTCTGTAATATCAACACACCCGATCCTGATGCACAATCGCACCGGAACATACCGCAAAAACCAGTCTGTAACATCTATGTCACTCACTGACCGCTACTCCATACTCTTTTCACTGTTACATATATAATATTATAATATGATCTATAGGAATGATAGCAAATATACCACTGACATGCAGTATCCGTATCAGATTCAGTTAATGACACCTGAAACATGTATCTATACACGTGGCGAAACACTCTTCAAATATCTTAAAAAAACGTTGAGATATTGCGCATCTAAAAAATAATTCCGTATATTTGCCGAAAATAACGATTGAAAAAAAGACGCATTACCTTTCTACAAATGCCTTTTATCAATCAGCATATTCAGACATTTTTTCAAATGTATTCCATTAGCTTTCACTAAAAAAGCGATTTGCTAAAGGAGCGCCAACTATAAAAGAAAAAAAACTCAAAGAGCAAACAAAATAAAATTAACTGATTCCGACAATGAAAGAAGCCGACATTAACTGGTCTGAGATAGGGTTTGGATACATACCCACCGACTATAATGTACGTTGCTACTACCGTAACGGCAAATGGGGCGAAATTGAAATATCTTCGTCTGAAACAATCGAGATGCATATCGCAGCAACAGCGCTCCATTACGGGCAGGAAATTTTCGAAGGCCTCAAAGCTTTCCGCGGCAAAGACGGCAAAGTGAGAGTTTTTCGTCCAGAAGAAAACATCCGCCGCATCCAGGACTCGGCAAGAGGCATAAAAATGGAGCCAATTCCCGCCGATATTTTCATGAAAATGACAGAGATGGCGATCAAACTCAACGAACGATTCATCCCGCCATACGGTTCGGGCGCCTCATTATATATACGTCCTCTTGAAATCGGAATGACAGCTCGGGTAGGCGTAAAACCCGCTGATGAATATTGCTTCATCATACTCGTCACCCCGGTAGGCCCATATTTCAAATCCGGTTTCAAACCGACAAACATCTGCATAATGCGTGAATTCGACCGTGTGGCTCCTAAAGGAACCGGCCGCTTCAAAGTGGGAGGCAACTACGCCGCAAGCCTTGTAGCCGGAGAGAAAGCCCATGATATGGGATATTCCGCGGTTCTCTATCTTGATCCCAAAGAGAAGAAATATCTCGACGAATGCGGACCCGCCAACTTCTATGCCATAAAAGATGGTAAATACATCACCCCGGCATCCGAATCCATCCTACCGTCAATCACCAACGAATCGCTGATGCAACTTGCGGCAGACATGGGTCTCGAAGTCGAAAGGCGCCATATACCGGTTGAAGAGATCGCGACATTCGAGGAAGCAGCAGCCTGTGGCACAGCAGCCGTATGCTCACCTGTAGGAGAGATTCACGATCTCGATACAGGCGAGAAATTCGTTATCGCCAAAGATGGTCAGCCCGGTCCCGTGACCCGACGTTTATATGACACTCTCAGTGCCATCCGCCTTGGAGAGACAGAAGATATTCACGGCTGGAACTGGATTCTCGACATGTGATTCCATAAACAGAAATTCACACGCAGTGTACGATTATCAACGTATCATAGACAAATATTATCCCGCAGACACGGTTCTGCGGGATATTTACATGCGCCATTGCCGATCCGTAGCCGAAAAAGCACTGAAAATAGCGCGAGAGAAACAATTGGAAATAGATCCTGCCGAGATTGAAGCCGGCGCAATGCTCCACGACATCGGGATATTTCTCACAGACGCCGCCGGAATACACTGCCACGGATCACTGCCGTATCTCGCTCACGGACGTGCCGGTGCGGACCTGTTGAGAGCCGAAGGCGCCCCTGAGATTTACGCACGCATAGCTGAACGTCATACCGGAGCAGGCCTCACGCCCGATGACATCGACCGGTTAGGCCCGGCTCTGACACCCGACAGATCATACATGCCGCAGACCGATCTCGAACAGCTCATTTGCTACGCCGACAAATTTTTCTCCAAAAACGGCGACATGCTTGAAAAGCCGCTCGCCAAAGTCAGAGCCTCCATAAGCAAGTTCGGAGACAGGGCTCTCAGCAGGTTCGATGCGCTCCACAGCCGTTTTGCGACTGAAGGACAATAGAATCCGGCAGAGCCAGGACACTCCACGATATTTTTTGTTAAAAACTTTAAAATTTATTTTGTAAATTTGCAGTCGGTTTTTACAACCGCACAACATAAAAAGATACTCACCTCCACTCATATATAGCACCATATGGAAAGGAAAGTAAGGGTTCGCTTCGCACCCTCCCCTACAGGACCGCTTCACATCGGCGGCGTACGTACCGCACTTTACAACTATCTGTTCGCCCGTCAGCACGGTGGCGACATGATTTTACGAATCGAAGACACGGACTCAAACCGGTTTGTGCCCGGTGCGGAAGATTACATCAACGAGGCATTGGCATGGCTCGGTATCTCCATTGACGAAGGAGTGCGCGAGGGTGGAGCTTACGGCCCATACAAGCAGAGCGAACGCCGAGACATATACCGCGAGCATGTAAAGCAGCTCCTTGATGCCGGTAAAGCATACATCGCATTCGATACCCCCGAGGAACTGGAGAAAGCACGCGCGGAGAAACCCAACTTCCAGTACGACGCCACCACCCGCACCTCCATGCGCAACTCCCTTACCCTTCCCGCAGAAGAGGTGAAACGTCTCATCGACGAAGGCACCCCTTATGTAGTGCGATTCCTGATAGAGCCGGGACGCGATGTCGAGGTCAACGACCTAATCCGTGGCAAGGTGACCATCAACTCATCTATTCTCGACGACAAAGTCCTTTATAAAAGCGCAGATGATCTGCCGACATACCATCTTGCCAACATCGTCGACGACCACCTCATGGAAGTCAGCCATGTAATCCGCGGCGAGGAATGGCTCCCATCCGCGCCTCTCCATGTCCTTCTCTACGAAGCTTTCGGATGGGCAGACACACGCCCCGACTTCGTACACCTGCCGCTTCTTCTCAAACCCGACGGAAAAGGGAAACTCTCGAAACGCGACGGCGACCGACTTGGCTTCCCCGTGTTCCCTCTCGAATGGCACGACCCGAAGAGCGGAGAAATTTCATCGGGATACCGCGAGAAAGGCTACCTGCCCGAAGCTGTGATAAACTTCCTGGCTCTGTTGGGATGGAATCCCGGCGATGACACCGAAATAATGGGCATGGATGAACTCATACGCAAATTCTCGCTTGACCACTGTTCGAAATCCGGTGCGAAATTCGCTTTCGAGAAAGGAAAATGGTTCAACCATGAATATCTTATGGCCATGCCCGCCGACAAACTCGTGGAACTATTCAAACCGGTTCTCAAAGCCAACGGCATAAACCCCGATGAATACTCGGACGAATATATCTCAAAGGCCATCGATATGGTGAAAAGCCGTGCGAACTTTGTCAACGACCTCTGGGATCAGGCCCGGTTCTTCTTCATTGCGCCGGACACTTACGCTGAAAAGGATATCAGAAAGCGCTGGAAAACCGGGATGCCGGAAATCATGGAGGAGCTCATCGGAGTTCTCGAGAACCTTGAAGATTTCTCGTCGAAGGCCGCTGAACCCGTCGTACTCGGTTGGATTGCAGACAAAGGCTACCACCTCGGAAACGTGATGAACGCCTTCCGTCTTGCCGTTGTGGGCGAATGCAAGGGACCGCACATGTTCGACATCACAGAACTGATCGGTCGTGAAGAAACCGTCCGACGCATCCGCAAGGCCATTGCAGAAATAACACCAGCCGAATAACTCATAGCCGGAAGCAGTGAATCAGCTTTACAACACCGGCATACGCCTATACGCTTTTGCAGCCCGCATAGCATCTTTGCGCAGCCCCAAGGTTCGCAAGATGATACGCGGGCAGCACCGCACTCACGACACTCTCGTAAAGTGCCTTGCTGACAAGCCGGGGTGCATATGGTTTCACGCATCCTCGCTGGGAGAATTCGAACAGGGACGCCCTATGATTGAGCGCCTCCGTCGCGAACACCCCGAGAAACCTATACTTCTCAGTTTTTTCTCACCATCCGGTTTCGAAGTGAGAAAAAACTATCCATTCGTTGACGCCGTTGTATACCTCCCTTTTGACACTCCCCATAGAGTAAGGCGATTCCTCGATGCAGCACGCCCGTCTATGGCGATTTTTATCAAATACGAATTCTGGGGAAATTATCTGAATGAGCTCAGACGCAGAGGAATACCGACATATATAATTTCAAGCATTTTCCGGCCTGGCCAACGTTTTTTCAGAAAAACGGGAGGAATGTTCCGCAAAATGCTGCGCTGCTTCAACCGGCTGTATGTGCAGGATGAACGCTCGCGCCGCCTGCTCAAGATAATCGGGATTGAAAACGTCACCGTGGCAGGCGACACACGCTTCGACCGTGTGACCGACGTAATGCGCTCTACTGTCGAAATCCCCGGATTTCCGGGTTTCGGCGAAGACGCCCCGCTCCGCTTCATTGCCGGCAGTTCATGGGAAGCTGACGAAGACATATACGTTCCCTGGCTTAACGCGCATCCTGAAGTAAAATTCATCATTGCCCCACACGAATTTAACGAAACGCGCCTCGAACACCTTCGTAACCGCTTCACCAAGCCGGCCATACTCCTGTCGGAATGGACAAGCGAGATAAAGCGTGCGAAACTGCCTGATGGCGCCATCCCGCCCCATCTGAAAAATGTAAGCGGCATAATCATCGACTCTTTCGGCAAACTGTCGTCCCTCTACCGCTACGCCGACATCGCCTATATCGGAGGCGGATTCGGCGCAGGAATCCACAACCTCAACGAAGCTGCGGTATACGGTATGCCCGTTATCTTCGGGCCGAACCATGCAAAATTCAAGGAAGCATCCGACCTCATAACCTGCGGCGGAGGTTTTTCGGTGGCAACCCGAGAAGAATTTAACTCTGTAATAAACCACTTGGCATCAACGCCCTACGCGCTGGGGCATGCAGGCGAAGAAGCCGGGCGCTACATC
Organism: Bacteroidales bacterium; assembly: GCA_014800795.1. Taxonomy (GTDB): domain Bacteria; phylum Bacteroidota; class Bacteroidia; order Bacteroidales; family Muribaculaceae; genus UBA7173. Next base: position 5,829 of record JAAVFL010000031.1, read on the forward strand.
CGCGATCATCTCGGCGCGACCGACATCATCTACCGCGACCTGTTCGAAAAACAAGAGTTCGCGGAGTAAATTTAAAGCACCTTTCACGAATCTCTTTAAACACGAAATTCCTCAGCTGGGATTTCGGCTGCACACATCTTTATTCCGTCGCATATAACCGTCACTTACAATTAGTGGCTCCCATATAAATTCTGAGCATATTTCATGGGAGCCTAACATCTCAGGATGCTGTTCCACAACCGGTCGCTTTTTGTTAATCTTATCTAATTAAAACCTCAACTTACATCACATCTGCATATTTATCACTACCTTTGTCATTTATTATTAACACGATCTTACAACCAATCAAAACCATCCGCATGAAAAGACTCCTGATGCTTTGTGCAGGCGCCCTGGCAGCCTCCTCGATGATATATGCAGAGCAGGGAATCACCCTGACAACCGGCGTCGAGGTAGGTTCCGAAATCAAATTCCTCGTCAACTCCAAATCTGCCATCCAGCCGATTATCGTGGACTTCGGCGACGGTGAGTCCGATTATTTCACCATTGATCCCAACCAGATGGAAAGCAACCGCTGGATCAGCGGAACCGTCAAAGGTAAGACAATGCGCATAAGCGGCAATGTAACTGAATTTGCCTGCGAGGGACAAGGGCTTACCGGAGTGTCAGTCGAGGGCATGACCTCGCTCGATAAACTCCAGCTGGCCAACAACGAGATTTCAGACTTCGAGTTTGTCGACGCCACCCCGGTGCGAATCCTCGATTTGAGCCACAACAAACTGGAAAACTATGTATCGTGGAACGCCAACCTCACCTTCGACAAGGCCGGAGAGACCCTCTATGATCTTAACATCAGCTATAACGACGACATACGGTGTCTCAACATGAGTACTCTCCGCTCACTCGTATATCTGACCGCCAACAACTGTCCCCAGCTCGGCTCCATATTCATCTGTGCGCCCGAGGAATCACACCCAAACCTGCGCTCCATCAACCTAAACGACTGCGACCTGGCTCACTTTTATCCGGTGAGCCTCCCCGAATTGCGCACCCTCGAGCTGGCTAACAACAACCTCGTGTCAGGCTCATATGATACCGACCCCTTTGTTTTGGGCGATTACCCCAATCTGACCTCTCTCAACCTCGCAGGCAACTGGGGAATCAGCGAACTCGATGTCACGGAGTGCCCCCTTCTGCAGCAGCTCCATATCAGCGATTGCCGCATTTCGGCCATTGACCTGAGCCAGAACCCCGAGCTGATCACCCTCTCGGCTTCCAACAATAAAATATCATCGCTCGACCTGGGCAATAACCGCGAGCTCAACTATCTCTATCTCGCCAACAACCCCATCAAAAGCATCGACTTCACCAAGATGCTCAAGGTGCAGAGTGTAGACATCTCGGGTACGCAGATTTCACGCGTCGACCTCTTTTACTGCTACTACCTGAAGTCATTTAATGCCAGCAATACACAGCTGGAATTTGTGGACTTCAATGCCCAGCAACCTGAGCGTATGCAGCTACTCGATCTGCGCGACTGCCCTAACTTCACTCCTATGTCGATGGCATACACCGTCAAGACCCTACCTGTGGCCCGCACGACCCAAAGCACAAACACTACCCTCTTCCTTAGCGGCTCGCATCCCGAGATTGCCGACATCGCATATGTAACCGGTACCGACATGCACTGGATATGCGACTCCGAGGGGGACGGATCTGCCGATTATCCCATCATAAACGTCAATATTCAGGACGCCGAGCTCTCCGTTGATCAGAAGTGGGGATCGCTGGAACGCCTCTATCCCTACGGCGGGATGGGTCTCGACTACGATCTGACTGTTCACTCCACCGAAGGAGGCCGCTTCATCCTGGCCCAGTGGGAGCCCGAATGGTTCCAAAGCGTAACAAGTGTCATCACCAACATGCGTTGCGGTGTACCCGTTTATGTATACCCGTACCCAGAGGCCGGGAAACAGTTCCGTAGCGTGACGGTCAACGGTAAGGAGATATTTTCCAACTGGTTCATGGTCGATGACACCAGCGCCGACATCCGTGTCAACTTCGAGGATAAGGAGAGCTGCGCCACATTCACTACCGAGAGCGGCCGTTCGCTCTCATTCTGCGTGGCCACCACTACCAACGGCGGTACCGTGGAAATCGACTGGGGCACCGGAGTGCGCACCCCTTACACCAATATCAGCGCCTACAGCCCCGGCATGTACGATGTAGTAGGCACCCGCATCGAGGGTAAGGCTGCCAGCTCAACCATAAGCATCTACGGCGATATAGCCGCACTCGACATCTCCTGCTACGGCGATGTTGGCGAGGAGATGTTTGGCCTCCCGAACAACCACATATCGTCGGTTGACGTCACCGAGTGCCCCGCCCTCAAGCTCCTCAACCTCTACTGGAACCCCATCAAAGAACTTGATCTCTCCAACAACCCGCTGCTTGAGATGCTTGATTTCAGCTATACCGCAGTCAGCCATGTGGACATATCCGCCAACCCCGCACTGATTCAGCTGTCTGGCTATGCCAACAGTGACGAAATCGGCGACTCCTTCGCCCAGATCGATGCCATTGACCTCACCGGACACGCGGCACTTCAGGAAGTAGACCTCCACAACCAGCGTCTGACCGCCATAGACGTGACAGGAGCCCCGATGCTGACCTCCCTTAATGTCACCAACAACAATATCGGTGCGCTCAACCTCTCCAACAACCCGAACCTGATACGTCTGCGGGCCAGCAACAACGCCCTCACGTCGCTTGACCTGTCGGCAAACACCGCCCTTAATGAGGTTATCCTCGACAGCAACAACCTCACCGCTATCGACCTCAGCAATAACACCGCTCTGGAGGAACTCTCCGTGGCCAACAACGCCATAAAATCGCTCGACACCCACATGCTCCCCGAGCTCGGCAAACTCTACATCAACGGCAATGGCCTCACCGCTGAGCAGCTCAACGACATATATTACCTGTTGCCCGAGCGCAAGCATCACTCGTCGGATGACGATCAGATGGCGATAAAATTCAATCTGATCGCCAACCAGGCCTCAGACCGCGAGGAGAACGACGGCAACGGAGCCGACGGATCCATCGCAGTCATACGTCAGTGGACCCCCAACCCCAACGGCACAAATTCAGGTTCAGCCACCTCTTATCTCGACATACTTCCGGCTGCCAACGGCTCAGTGGTTATCACCGACAAAGAGGGAACTGTCTACACCAGCGGCTCAAAGGTGAAGAAATACACCTCGCTGACTATCAGCGCCACCCCTGCAGAGGGTTACAAATTTGATGGTTTCCGCCTCAACGGCGATGAACTCACCGAAGGCACCTCCATGCTCATGCCCGGCATATACACCATATTCGAGCCAGTCTTCACCACAGGCGCAGGCATCGATGAGGTGAACACCGATGCCGCAGTGAGCATCACCGTCGATGCCTCCGGCAATATCATCGTCAATGGTCCCGCAGCAGATGTCACCGTCTACACCATCGACGGGCGTGTGGCCACCCAGACATACATTACCGGCGGGAATGCTGTTATCGACACCCTCGGCTCAGGCACATATATCGTGCGGGTGTCTGGAACAGGCGTCTCCGAAGTGAAAACCATCGTGAAATAACAATCCATAACATTTATATCCGATATATCCGAAATGATGAAACGAACATTTGCAAGTATTCTCGCCGCAGTGGCACTTCTGGCGCCCGCAACCGGATGGAGCGCAAAGACAGTACCCTACGCATCTGATCTCGGCATCAACTATGCACTTGACCAAGACTGGGAGCAGACATATCGCAGTGAGAAATACTGGGAATATGACCGGAACAGCAACTTCTCCACCCCCGGAACCGCCGGAGGTATGATGCATACCTACGAACCCATCGGCGTCACCGCCGACGCAATTCTTATGTCACCGGCAATCACAGTCACTGCCGGGACAACATACACTGTAGGTTTCTGGGCCAGCACTGCCAACGCTTCCTCAGGTGAGGTGGAGGCTTTCAAACTCTTCAAAGGCACAGAGCGCACCATAGACGCGCTCAAGGCCACCGAGCCACTTATTAATGTCGACAACTACCTGAACAACATCGACTTCGAAAAATTCTCGGCAAAATTTACCGCCGAGACATCAGAAGACCTTTATTTCGGCATCTACTGCTGTAGCGAGCCTTATCAGGGCACTCTCAACGTCACCGGATTTTTCATTTATGAAGGTGAGGGTGACGATATGCCCGAGGAGCCCGACGTTGAGGTTGAAATCCCCTATACCGCAGATTTCTCCACCGCCGACGGCTTCAAAGAGTGGAGTTCGCTCGCCGGTCCCGAGGCCGAGACTACAGCAAAGTGGAGTTACAATGCATGGGCAGGCTACCCCGAATTTGACCGCTCGGAGGGACTGAAGGAGGACAATTACTTCATATCCCCCGCCCTTAATTTCCCACAGGCCGGTCCCTATATCATCGACTTCGAATACACTGCCTACGGGTCCTTTGATCTCGTACTCGGCACCGACAGTAAAGATCCCGCCTCTTTCAACAAGGTACTCTTCTCAGTCGATGATGTCACAGACTTCGATGTCACCGCTCATACGGATCTCACCATCGACGAGCCGGGGAAATATTTCGTAGCTCTGCATGTGCGCGCTGAGGCAGGTTCATATATGGGCTACCGCCTCCACTCGTTCAAGGTGAAAAGTAACCTCCCCGTGCCCTCGCTCGTCACTGACCTCAAGGCTGTCAGCGCCCCCAATGACGCGCTCAGCGTTGAACTCTCATGGACCAACCCGGCACTGTCACACATCGGTACCCCTCTTGACATGATTACCCAAATCGAGGTGATGCGCAACGGCTCGCTTATCGTAACCCTGGCCGATAACCTCACCCCCGGGGCTGCCGCATCATATACCGACACTCCTGACGAAGCCGGCAACTACACATATTCACTGATTGTCTACGGCACAAACGGCTCCTATGACGGAGAACCGGCCCAGGCCAATGCCGGATATGTGGGTCGTCCAACCGCTGAATTCCCTTACTCGGTAAACACCAGCTACGCCTCCGATGACACACTGATGATGTTCACAACTCTTGATGCCGACAACGACGGGACAGACTGGGTTCCCAAAACCGAATGGTACAGCACATACTTCACCTCCGCGAACAATACCGCTGAAGACGCTGCTGACACAGCCGACAACTATCTGGCATCGCCATATATCCACCTCGTACCCGGTTACTACCTCTTCACCAGCAGCATATCTTCCCGCTGCAACACCTTCGAAGTAGGTATAGCCACCGACCGTCACCATCTTGCGGAGACTTTCGTAAAATATGGTGGCATCAGCGATCAGCAGGACTATGGCTTCAACGACTACTCCGTTGTCGTACCGATTGACGAGGAGGGAGACTACTGCCTTGTATGGCATCACGTCGGAATATCGACCCACTACGCATACCCCTCCATCAGCCTGCAGTCGGCTACCCTCGACACTCAGGCTCTGCTCCCCGATATAGCCGCCGATCTGGCCGCTTCCGCACAGACAGGACAGCTTGAAGTGACCCTGACCTGGACCAACCCGGCACTCGACAACGCCGCCCGTCCGCTCACCGCCATCAGTAAGGCCGAAGTTCTCCGCGACGGTACGGTAATCGCTACCATTGCCGAGGATCTTACCCCCGGCGAAGAGACCTCTTATACCGACACAGTCGAAGACTCCGGCGAATATACCTACTCCGTAGTCATATACAATGAGAATGGCTGCGCTGATACTGAGGCACCCGCCGTCACCCTCTTCGTAGGCACAGGCCGCGAGATTCCATACACCGCTGACTTCAACGAGTGGATCATCGTAGACAAGGGTTCATATCAGGCATGGGCAGTCGGAGCCGACGGATCGGCATACTTTACCCGAGGCTACTTCGACGACGTAGAGTATAATGACGGCATCTACTCACCCTATATCCTCCTTGAGGAAGGGAAGCGCTACATCGCCACCTTCACCACCTACGGCACCGACGATGGCCAGGAGGGCACATTCACTCTGCAGGCTGGCCTGTCACGCGACGGTGCCACAGACCTCCGCGAGTTCTCACACACAGGTAAGGCTCAGAATACCCACACTATCAAACTGCAGCCTCTGTCAGAAGCTATCCAGACCGATGATGATGACGACGATGACGAAGGTATAATCATCCCCGCAGGTAACGTTGTGGTAGGTTTCCACATTTTCGAAAATGCCGACGTCTATATCCGCGACTTCAAGATCGAACAGGATTTCAGCTACACCTCCATCACTGCCGCAGCTGCCTCCGCCGCCGCAATGACCCTCAACAATGGTATCATCACCTTCGCCGAGGGTATGACAGACGTGGCAGTGGCAGATATCACCGGCCGTGTGCTCTTCACATCAGCATCAGCTCCGGCATCGCTTGACTTACACAACTTTGCCTCCAACAGCATTCTGTTTGTAAAGGCCACAACAGCCGACGGCACTCCCGCCACCCTCAAGGTGCGCCTCTGACTCCGGATGTCTGTATAGCCCCGGAAATACTGTCATACAGGACTTGTAAAAATATCGGATCCTACCCTGAATTGCGGTCGGGTCCGATATTTTTCATACCGGAAATTTGCCGTGTACCGATAATTTTTCACTCACATTTCCATTGCAATATGCTTTCTTGACTTTTCATGCGTAAATGAGCGTAAACAAAGACTGCGGCGATGGCATCCATTTGCCGGGTGCGAAGTTGTTTTTTTCAGATGCTGTGTACGCACCGCACTCCTCTGCAACCGCCTCCGCGCGTACTTATTTAGCCACATCATTTCTTGCAAATCAGCAGATTTTTGCGTAATTTTGTAGAGTAATAAAGATTCGCAAAATTTGTTGACACGCATATGTCAGAAGAATTATTTGAAATAGACTCAACTGAAATCACCGGGTCCGCTCCAAAAGACAGCGGACGCGAATACGGAGCTGACAGCATCCAGGTGCTTGAAGGTCTTGAAGCGGTAAGAAAACGCCCGGCCATGTACATAGGCGACATCAGCGCCAAAGGTCTCCACCATCTTGTCTACGAGGTTGTAGACAACTCTATTGACGAAGCTCTCGCAGGTTTCTGTACCCACATCGACGTTACTATCAATGAAGATAACTCGATAACCGTTGTCGACAACGGCCGAGGCATCCCTGTCGGAATGCACGAGAAGGAACACAAGAGCGCCCTTGAGGTGGTGCTGACCGTTCTCCACGCCGGCGGAAAATTCGACAAAGGTTCCTACAAGGTATCCGGCGGTCTGCACGGAGTAGGTGTAAGTTGCGTAAACGCCCTTTCAACTTACCTCCGCGCCGAAGTGCGCCGCGAAGGCAAAGTATTCATGCAGGAATACAGCAAAGGCAAACCGACCTGTGGCCTCACCGTGATCGGAGAGAGCGACTCAACCGGAACTTCGGTAACATTCCTTCCTGATTCCTCGATATTCACAGCCACAGTCTACGACTACGATACTCTTGCCAACCGTCTGCGCGATCTGGCATTCCTTAACGCAGGAATCACGCTCTCGCTCACCGACAAGCGCGATCGCGACGAAAACGGGAATCCCCGCAAGGAGGTTTTCTACTCCGCCAACGGCCTGAGCGAATTCGTGCAGTACATCGACTCCAGCAAGGAATCGCTCATCAACGACGTGATTCACCTCGACACGGAGCGTCAGGGAATCCCCGTAGAAGTGGCACTGACATACAACAACACCTTCAACGAAAACATCTACTCCTTCGTCAACAACATCAACACCATCGAAGGAGGCACCCACCTTACCGGCTTCCGGCGCGGCCTCACCTCCACTCTAAAGAAATACGCCGAAGACAACAAACTGCTTGAGAAATGCAAGGTTGAGATTTCAAGCGATGACTTCCGTGAAGGTCTCACAGCCGTTATCTCCGTAAAGGTAATGGAACCTCAGTTCGAAGGTCAGACCAAAACAAAACTCGGAAACAACGAGGTTATCGGCGCCGTGCAGACAGCAGTTTCAGAAGCCCTCCGCAACTATCTCGAAGAGCACCCCAAAGAGGGTAAGACAATTGTAGAGAAGGTTGTACTTGCCGCTCAGGCCCGTAAAGCCGCTTACGACGCCCGCACCAAAGTTCAGCGCAAATCGCCGCTCGCCAGCGGTGGCCTCCCCGGCAAACTCGCCGACTGCTCGAGCAAGGATCCTGCGGAATGTGAAATCTTCCTCGTCGAGGGAGACTCCGCGGGTGGAACGGCTAAAAGCGGACGCGACCGTCGCACCCAGGCCATTCTCCCCCTCCGAGGCAAAGTACTCAATGTGGAGAAAGCCATGGAACACAAAGTATTCGACTCCGAGCAGATCACGAATATCTTCCGTGCCCTGCGTGTCACCATCGGAACCGAGAACGACTCCAAAGAGGCCAACCTCAGCCGTCTGGCCTACCACAAGGTAATCATCATGACCGATGCCGATGTCGACGGAGCCCATATCGCCACTCTGCTCATGACACTCTTCTTCCGCCGCATGCGCCCCATCATCGAGCAGGGTTATCTGTATCTCGCCACTCCCCCGCTCTACAAAGCCTCGAAAGGCAAAGTAGAGGAATACTGCTGGAATGAAGCCCAGTTGCAGGCATTCATCGCCCAGCATGGCGAGAAGGTGAAGGTTCAGCGCTACAAAGGTCTCGGCGAGATGAGCGACAAAGAGCTGCGCGATACCACCATGGCACCGGACAAGCGCCTCCTGAAGCAAGTGCAGATCAACGACGCCGCTGAAGCCGACCGTATCTTCTCCATGCTGATGGGCGAGGAAGTAGGACCGCGTCGCGACTTCATTGAGGCAAATGCGAAATACGCAGTTATCGACGCCTGATCAACCACACACATACGCGGGTGCCGCACAACCGGAAATCCTATATCCGGAAGCGGCACCCGTTTCTATTCAGACACATCACAGTTCGCGAACAACCGTCATGCCGATATCCGCCTCAGAGGTGTGAGCATCCGATTGCGAAGAATAATTAGGGATAAATCATCCTGCAAAATTAACATTCATTGAGGGATGTTTGTTATAACTGCATAGAACAATCAAATACCTGGTATCCATGCCCGCATTGGCTGCGATCACCGATATCTCCATTCCATTTAGCACAATATGCAGAAAAAAAACAATAAACAACAGGCCGCTGAGCTTAGAACTCTGGTGGAAGATTTCATTGCCCGCCAGAAGAACAACGCATTCAACTATAAACAGGTTTCACATGCCATAGGAGCAACCGCCGGCCCAGCACAGAAAACCGTCGCTCTCATTCTCGCCGAGAAAGCGTTCGACGGCGACCTCATAGAGGTTGAACCGGGTAAATACAAGACACCGCAGCGAACCAACATCGCTACGGGCACATTCGTCCGCCGTTCCAACGGTAAAAACTCCGTCATTACCGACGAAGACGACGAGGTAATATTCGTGGCTGAACGCAACTCCATGCATGCCCTCAACGGCGACAGAGTACGCATCAATATCGCAGCACGGCGCAAAGGCCTCGAGCCCGAAGCACAAGTCATAGAAATAATCGAACAGAAAGATCAGACTTTTATCGGCACACTCGAAGTCGACAGGAACATGGCTTTTCTGAAAACCGACTCGAAATTCCTCGCATGCGATATCTTCATACCAAAGAACAAACTCAAAGGGGGTACAACCGGCGACAAAGCCATCGTTCGCATTACCGACTGGCCCGAGGATTCCAAAAATCCACGTGGCGCAGTTATAGACATACTTGGCAAAACCGGTGAGAACAATGCGGAAATACATGCGATCCTTGCCGAATACGGTCTCCCCTACCGCTATCCCGAAGCTGTAGAGAAAGCCGCCGATAAGATCGAAGCCGGAATCACCGACGAAGAGATTGCACGCCGCGAGGATTTCAGAAAAGAAACGACTTTTACCATTGACCCCATGGATGCCAAGGATTTCGATGACGCGCTATCCATCTCACGCCTTCCCAACGGTCACTGGCGCGTAGGGGTCCATATCGCCGATGTCACCCACTATGTCACTCCCAACTCAGTTATCGACCGTGAGGCTCAGAGCCGTGCCACATCGGTCTATCTTGTCGATCGCGTCGTTCCGATGTTGCCCGAACATCTATGCAACGGCATATGCTCGCTTCGCCCGAATGAAGAGAAACTCGCATTTTCATGTATATTCGAACTCGATGACAACGCCAACATCCTCGATTCCTATATCACACGCACTGTAATAAAGAGCGACCGCCGCTTCACGTATGAGGAAGCGCAGGAGGTGATAGAATCGGGAAAAGGAGACTTCGCGGAAGAGCTTCTCACGCTCGACCGGCTCGCCAAAACACTCCGTGCGAAGCGATTCGAAAACGGATCGGTTGATTTCGACCGTGAGGAGGTGAAATTCGACATTGATGAAAGCGGTCACCCAACCGGAGTATATTTCAAAGTCTCAAGAGATGCCAACAAACTCATCGAAGAGTTTATGCTCCTTGCCAACCGTACGGTTGCGGCAACCATCGGTAAACCAGAGAAACGCCGTAAAGGTAAAGCATTCGTATATCGCGTCCACGACCAGCCCGACGCTACAAAACTCGCAGAACTGGCAACCATATGCCGCGCCTTCGGTTATAAGATCAAGACAGAAGGAAGCCCCAAAGAAATAAACCGTTCCATAAACCGCATGCTGGCCGATGTGAAAGGGAAAGGTGAGGAGAACTATCTGTCGATGCTCGCTATCCGCGCCATGGCCAAAGCCATCTATACCACCGAGAATATCGGACACTACGGTCTCGGATTCGACTACTATACTCACTTCACGTCGCCCATACGCCGCTATCCCGACATGATGGTCCACCGCCTGCTCGAACGATATCTCGCAGGCGGACGCAGCGTGAATCTTGAAAAACTCGATGAGCAGTGCAACCACTCGTCAGCCATGGAACAGCTCGCTACGAATGCCGAACGCTCATCCATCAAATATAAACAGGTGGAATATATGCGCGACCATCTTGGCGAGGAATACGAAGGTATGATCACCGGTGTCACCGAATGGGGACTATATGTTGAAATCGACTCCAACAAGTGTGAGGGTCTTGTACCGATGCGCGACCTCGCCGACGACTATTACGATTTCGACGAGAAAAATTACTGCCTGCGCGGACGCCGCCGCGGCAACGTATACCGCCTCGGAGATAAGGTCCGCATCCGGGTTGCCAATGCCAATCTTGAGAAAAAGCAACTCGACTTCATCATCGTTGATCCGCGCACAGCCGGGGATCCCACCCCCGGCGAAAAACGCCACCAGACAGACGACATGGGAAATGTGGTATCCGTGCGCGAAGCACTCTCAAACAATAAAAACAGCAACCACCGCCAGACACGCCACGAAAAAGCGAAGGCTGCTGCAAAAGCCTCAAGACGTGGTGCTAAAAACGGCCCCAAATCATCTGGACGCACAACCACCAAACGCGACCGACGTTCACGCCGCTGATTATTATCAATAAAAAAGAGTAGGCAGTGTCAATCGTTTTTGACACTGCCTACTCTTTTTTATATTACATGCCGGTCAATACCGGCAATCGCTTTAATATCAGAGAGCTTCAGCCAAAGCCGTCGCCATCACGCGACACTCGGCACGCTTATCGGCACCGGGAGCATGTTTGAGATTGACCGGCTCTCCAACCAGCGTCATAGATGTAGCCTCTACCGATGCGGTCATGGCCTTCAGAGCCTGCTGAGCCCATGTGTGTGATCCGATCAAGCCTACTACACGGTTCTTCATCCCACGGTTTTCAAGTGCCTCCATTACAGCACGTACGGGCGGAAACAACGAATTGGAATATGTCGGAGAGGCAATGATAAGCCCTTTGTGTCGGAAAACATCGGCAAGAATATAACTCAGATCGCTTACGGCGGCATTGTGAATGGAAATATTCTTAACTCCCGCCGATGCCAAAGCTGTGGCGGCCTCCTCGGCCAGAACCTCGGTATTACCATACATCGAGCCATATACGATAGTAACCCCGTTATCCAGAGGTTCGTAACGGCTCAACTTGTCGTAAAGATCTACAACATCGCTCAATTGATCGTGCCATACCGGTCCATGGGTCGGACAGATTGTCTCTATCTCAAGTCCTGAAAGTTTTTTCAGCGCCATCTGTACAGGTTGCCCGTATTTTCCTACGATATTACTGTAATACCTCACCATTTCCGGGAAATAATGGGACGTATCCATATCTTTGTCGACAACTGCGCCGCAGAGCGCGCCGAAACATCCGAAGGCATCACCAGAAAACAGCAGCCGGTCGGCAGCTATATACGTCATCATTGTCTCGGGCCAATGCACCATCGGAGTAAGATAAAAGTCCATACCTACTCCACCGCCAAGATCGATAGACTCCCCGTCTTTAATCTGGCGCAACCCATTCTCAATTCCGTAATACCCTTTTATCATAGCGAGAGTCTGGGCGTTGCCTACGATTTCCATCGCGGGGAAAGTCTTACGGAGAAGTTCCAGTGCGCCGGAATGATCCGGCTCCATATGATTTATCACCAGATAGTCGGGATGACGGCCGCCGGTAATTTCAAGAATATGGTCGATATGACGGAACGCATGCCCGGCTTCAACGCCATCGATAACTGCTATTTTATCCTCACCGATAACCAGATAAGAATTATAACTCACCCCATATGGCATCGGCCACATAGCCTCGAACTTATGAATTGTTCGATCATTCAGACCGATATAATGCACATGGTCGGATATACAAGAGACATTCATAATCGTTTACTTTTTCTTGTCACTGAAATTCGATACAAAGTTACTTCAAATAAGTAAGTCGTGAAAATTATTTTATATTATCCGTGAGCCGACTCTCTGCCGGATCTTGCTCATATCTTCAGTTCCGTAGCGAGTTACACTACTGAAGATATGAGCAAAAGTCGGCAAAAGAATGCCGAGGATAATGTAAAGTCACGGATTACGGATTATACGAAATAATCCTCTTGACTTACTTATAACAATTCACATCTGAATTTCGCTCACAAAAACGACCGGCATTTCTTTTGTGTACGGAGAAGATCCGCAAATTAAATACCTTCCTGCGAAAATAAAACAGTCAGTATCTATCCATCACTCTCCAAATATTACCCGATAACCTCTTACCATAATTATCGCGGAACATGTCTATGAAGAAAGAAATCGCTACAAATACCATATTCGATGCTACTCTGCACAAACAGATGATTGAAAAAGCAAATGCCTGCTTCAATGACAATCTCAGTGCGCTGATCCGGTGTGCCTCGGTAACTTGATGCTACACGATGAAAAATACTTTTGCCCTCCCGGCATCAGGCGTTTCATAAATTTTTTAATCAAGTGGTGGAGAACGAGTGAAAGAGCAAGCACAGGAAAGAGTGTGAACCATCGGGGTACCGTCGACTGTTGTGATGCGCGGTTGAAAAATCAATAACAGAGTTGCGGAAACCATTTTTTTAGTTTAACTTTGCAGTAAGCTTGACTGATAGCGAGCCCCGGTAGTTCAACGGATAGAATAGAAGTTTCCTAAACTTTTGATAGCAGTTCGATTCTGCTCCGGGGTACAGATTCCAACATCACCGGATCACAGGAATGCCGTTTACACAAGCGTAAACGGCATTCTCGTTAGTTATTAACATCTATAAAACGACAGAAATTGAAGGCTGCAGACTGGATGCGTACCACATTGATCGGAGCTATGGCTCTGACAGTGGCGGCATGTGCCTCGATCGGACGTCCCGAAGGTGGGCCTCGCGACGAGACTCCGCCGGAATTCGTAAGATCCAATCCCGCTCCGGGGTCAGTCAACGTCGACCGCCGTAAAGTTGATATTGTTTTCAACGAGAATATCAAACTTGAGGATATAGCCAACAAACTCGTGATATCTCCGGCTCAGAAACAGAATCCGGCGGTAAGTTCGAACGCACGTCATGTGTCAGTTGAACTGCGCGACTCGCTTAAGCCCAACACCACCTATACATTCGATTTTTCCGACGCCATACGCGACCTCAACGAGGGGAATATACTCGACGGATTCGCTCTCGATTTCTCGACCGGACCTACTATCGACACCCTCCGTATATCGGGAATGGTATTCGAGGCACGCAATCTCGAACCCGCACAGGGAATGGTTGTGGGAGTTTACTCCGAACTTACCGACACCACGCTTACCCATATGCCTTTCGAGCGTGTAGCCAAAACCAACCAGTACGGGCAATTCACCATCCGTAACCTCAAGCCCGGAACATACCATATTTTCGCTATCGACGACAAGAACCGCGACTGGCACTGGGACCGTTCGGAAAACATAGCTTTCTCATCCTTTACCATAACCCCTACCGTAGAGCCGATGGAGGTGACCGACACACTCATTGCCGCCGCCGGAACGGACTCCATCGTCACACGCACTGCATATCATTATATGCCCGACGACCTGCTGCTGACATGGTTCAACGAAAACTACCGCCCGCAGTACTTACGTGACTATGAACGTAACGACAACAGACGCGCCACCTTCAAGTTCGGAACCATCGCGGACTCCCTGCCCGACATAACTGTTATCAACGGGCCGCGAGCCGGCTATAAACTAAGCGATCTTTCCGTGGTCGAAACTCGCGAAGGGTTCGATTCCATAGTATATTGGCTCAAGGATACACTCATTGTAAACCAGGATTCGCTTCTCGTGTCGGCACGCTATCTCCACACCGACACGCTTGAGCAACTTTCATACCGTACTGATACACTCAAGCTGTTCCTTAAAGGTGCAAACCGACAGAAAAAAGATGACAAAAAGAAGAAAGACGACTCCGACACCATTCCCGAACCGGTAAAGCTGCTCGAACTCAAACTGCTTACCCAAAGAGAACAGGAACTCAATCTTCCTGTCACTTTCGAAGCAGCCGAGCCAATAGAATTCATTGACTCCGGAGGCTGGAGGCTGCTGAAAGCTGTAGATACCCTATGGGTAGAAACCAAAGGGGCACAATTGATTCAGGACACCGCCATGGTCCGCCGCTACAACCTGGTGATGGACTGGGAACCGGGTGCCCGCTACGCTTTCATGGCCGATTCACTTTCAATAAGAAACATCTACGGCGAATGGATAAAGGATTTACGCCATGAATTTACGGTAAAACAACCGGAGGATTACGGCAATATTATTTTCGGAATTACAGACCGCCACCTCATACCTGACACAGCAAATATTGTCGTGGAACTGCTCGACAAGTCGGACAAACCTGTGCAGACCCGCACTATAGACAGGTCGGGTGAGGTAATATTCACTTTTGTAAATCCCGACACATATTACGCCCGCGCATTCATCGACCGAAACCGCAACGGAATCTGGGACCGCGGGAATCTTACAGACTCCATACAGCCTGAAGATGTATTCTATTATCCTAAAAAACTGACTTTACGTAAGAACTGGGATATAAGTCAGGACTGGGCTCTTTTTGAAATCCCTGTCGATCTTCAGAAACCCAACGACATAAAACGCAACAAGCCGAAGGATATGCGACCGGGTGAATACGGCGACTATGGCGACGGAGAATATGATGAAGAAAACCCCGACGGCGAGGGCTATTATGAACAAGGCGCATGGGGCAACGGCTCGCAATACAACAACGCCAACCGCAGCAACACCACTACCGGGCGCGGAGGCATGCAGAATGTAAGAAGAAACTGATTTGATTTTTTCGAAGTAACAGGACGTGTACAAATACTGGAGCGACATACAGCAGCCACAGATGTGGCAACTGATCATGGAAGCCGGCACAGAGAGGCTGGCCGCCATGGCGTTTTCTCCATCCGACCGCCAACCGATGCGTTTCCACGAATGGGAGTTCCCAGCAGCTTCCGCATGCGAGGGTATCCAGGCACTCGAAAACACCATATACGACCACCCCGGACTACTGACCGACTTCGGAAAAGTGACCTTGCTATACGACACCCTGCGCATGGTGCCTATTCCCGATACCGACAATGAAGCAGACGCCGGGGAAATATTCAGAAGCATATACCCTCCTTGCCTCCGGCAGGGAAAAATTCTTCTGAGCCGTATACCGGAAATGGGAATGGCGCTATGCTTCGAGATACCGGCCGACACCGAGAACTTTCTGCGGCGCACTTTCCCATGTATCACCATCGACCATCCTGTGGCACCTCTGTGCCGCTATTTCAGGGCGAAACATCCGCTCCGCAGGAGGGGAAAAACACTCGTCAACATACGCGGCAAACGCCTTGATATAATAACACTCGGAGAGCATACTCCCCTGGCAGTAAGCTCACATTTCATAGCCGACCCGATGGATGCGGTTTATTACATACTTGCATCGCGTCAGGGACTTGAACTGCGTGATTCCGATGAAATAATGATAGCCGGCGACCGCACGTTGAGAGCAGCTGTCACTCCCATCCTGCGCCGATATGTCAGGTATGTGATGCCGGCGCTTTTCCCATCGGTCATGTACCGCGCGGGAAAAGAATCTCTCGCAGCCCCTTTCGAACTTGTGGTGAGCCCGCTCATAAATACGGCAAGGAGTTCATCACATTCTCTCACACAGCCACCTGTCACCACCATAAAAGACACTTACGCAAGCCATGAGAATAATCAGAGGTAAATACGGACGCCGACGTTTCGACGTGCCTGCCAATATAACTGCACGTCCTACCACCGACTTTGCACGGGAAAACATATTCAACGTTCTGGAGAATATGGTCGACTTCGAACAGGATGCACCTTCGGCACTCGATCTTTTCGCCGGGACCGGAGCCATCTCGTTCGAATTCCTGTCACGTGGTTGCTCGCATGTGACATCTATCGAGAAAGCCGCCACACAGACAAACTTTATCCGTAAAGTTGTGAAAGAACTCGGCGCCACCGACGATCTCACCCTCGTCAAGGGGGATGCCCTGCGATTTATAGATGCCTCCATGGCTTCATACGATATCGTTTTCGCTGATCCGCCATATGATCTGCCCGGTTTCGCCGAGATTCCAGGCAAAGTTCTTAGCTCGCGGCTCCTCAGACCCGGTTCGATATTCATCATCGAACACTCGCGCAAACACGATTTCTCACATCTGCCGCATTTTCATGATCACCGTGCCTACGGATCCGTAAATTTCTCTATTTTTCTTATCCCGGATCAAACTGATACAGACCGATCCGATGCCGACATTACCGATACCATCGAAAAATGATTAAATACTTCAAACCGAATCACACCGAAAAGGAAAAACGCATCTACGTATCCACTATCGGATATGAAGAGATAGCACCGCAGGAGCCATATCCTACCCGGCGCCATCCGGAGGGGTATTACTTCAATCCGGAAGAGGGGCGCGTACTCCAGGAATACCAAATAGTATATTTCGTGGAGGGGGAAGGCAAACTTCACCTCAAGAGCGGCACATATCCCCTGCATCCGGGAACTGTAATTGTTGTTCCTCCCGGGACATGGCACAGCTACTACCCTTTGCCCGAAACCGGATGGAAACAATATTGGATCGGTTTCAAGGGGGACTTCGTCAACGAATGGATGCAGGATGCCACAAGATCGACAGGCAAACAGTTGTTCCGCGTGGGGCGCAATCCCGAAATTCTCGCACTTTTCCGCAAAGCTGTGGAAATAGCCGATAAGAACCCGGATATCAACCTTATCGGAGGCCTCATCAACTACCTGGTCAACATGGTGTGGAATGTTGCCGGAAACAGCCCCTACAATGAAATTTCAACAGAGCAGGACGAAAAAATAAATCGCGCCTGCGAGCTCCTGCGCAATTCGCTATCCGACAACCTGCGCATAGAAGACATCGCCTCGCAAGTGGGTCTGAGCTATCCCCATTTCAGGAAGCTATTCAAGCAGAAGATGAACATGAGCGCTCAGCAGTATCTGATGCAGCTGCGCATGCAGAAAGCCGCCGACATGCTCATGTCGACCGATGAGCCCGTGAAAAACGTGGCATATACTCTCGGCTACGATCAGCCGGCTTACTTCTCATACTGCTTCCACAAGGTAATCGGCCTCACCCCAAAAGAATACCGCGACAGCCTGCGAAAATAACCGCCGTCGGGCTACATATCTCAGGTGTGGCTAGCACCCTGTCAGTTTCTAATAAAAAAATCAGTTTCTGATAACTGAGTGCATATTGCGCTCAGTATATTTGCATATACATATCTTAACCTTAAATTCCTGTATATACGATGAAAATGACCCGTTTCACACTTCAAATAGCGATAGGACTGTGGCTCATGTAAGGCTTCACACTTAATATGCAGCCTCAGTTCCTGAACCATATGAACCGCTCGACTGACACACTCCAGGTCTGCAACTACCCTATTCGCCGGATCCGCTGAGCGGATATGTCTGGGAAAATCCTCAGGCTGACGAGATACCAATAACGGAACGGCCACCCTCACCATCCCGGAAGGCAGTACAGCTTTAGCAGCCCTTCCGAAAATAGAAGTTTCTGTCGGGGATATCACCGTTGACGGTACATCGGTAGAAATCATCGGCGAGGACAACGATTTCGTTTATCTGCCGGAACTTCCGGCTGGAGAACATGCGATCGCGTTCGCCTATAACGGAGCGATCAGTTCACCTGAGCCTGAAGAAAAGCTCGCCTATATGAATCGCCGGTAATATCGGAATACACCACCACCGGAGGGAACTGGCGCGGGAAATACGGCAAGGATGGATATGTTCTTTTCAGTTTCGACGGCGACAACAACCACCGCATGGATATGTCGGAAGGATGCCGCATGAATCTGCGTCCGGGAGGGAACTACCGCTATCCAGGAACCTCCCACGACCCGCGCTCTCTGGAATCGCCCACTGACGGCGACTCACAGCGCGAACTGGGAGTATTCTTCACCCTTGATCCACGCGACTGCCTCGAAACCTGCACCATCGATCTTGATTATTCCCCCGGAGGCCTTACGACCTTACCCTGTACTTTGTCGACTGGGAAAAAGGTGATAAACGGCAAATTTCTATATTTAATAATCAGAAATTAATAGTCTTGCGGTCTATCGATTCGTAACTTTGCATTGTGAGAACGAATCAGAGGTTCTACCGTACCAACGGTAATACAGACGAATATTTAACTCGTTGAGCCTCCACACTTTCCTCATACCGAAACTGACAAGTATACAAGTATATATGTAATATAATAGTATTTATGGTTGGCTAAGCATGACGCAGGCTTAGTCAGAAAATGGAAGAAACAAGTATATATGTTTATCGGACTACAGTTTTGTAGACCAAGGAGCCTCGGCACTGGAGATAGATGCCGGGGTTTCTTATATCCTGAACCGGTGAACCATCAATTGTGAAGTAGCGTACCGGAGCGTCAGCCTCATCATGTCCGGGACATTCTATCGCTGTCAGACCGACTGATGTAAGATCTACAACCGACGAAACCGGTAGATCGCCAAACGACTGGGTGAAAGCATCGGGCTCGGCTCCGAACGAAACCATGCACTGCGGGATCATTATTTTCCCATCGGAATATGTAGCGTTCATCCCCGCAGCCGTAACAGCATCACGGTCATAACCGATAGCATTCATATAAAGTCCCCGTGTATTTACCCACAGCGGAAGTTCCGAATCACCGAACACACCTGCCGGCAGACATACAGCTTCACACTCAGAATGTAGCGTGACCCAGTTTTTATCAGATATATCGAAAATGATGTAGCGTCCGGCTCCCCATGATGTAGTATCATAACCAGCGATCTCTCCGAAACTATCTGAGGAATACGGTTCCAGAAGCCTGACGAGAGTTCCATCTTCGCTTAGCTGAGCCTCTACATTAATAACAGCTGAATTCCCCCCCAAAAAATAGGGTGACAACCATCCATCTGTAAACTCCACACTCCCGACATTGCGCCACTGCTGCGCATCTGCGACCGTGACGGATAAAACGACTGTGGCTGCAAGCGCCGACAGCCTGCGGCAAATGTGGTTCATAAAAAATTATTTTTAAAGATTACCCGGATCAGAATGGTGTAACCACCGTTCCGCTATAGCACAACTGCACGATCACTACAATCACCAGAGCGTACACTCCGGCAAGAAAGTCATCAAGCATCACTCCCCACCCATCAGGCACAGCCTCCATACGGCGGCATCCCAGGGGCTTGAATATATCGATCAGCCGGAAGGCTACGAACCCGATGAATGCGAGTACTGCCGTATACACTTTATCGCCGGGAATGGCGGCAAGAAGCGCCGGAATCCACGAGCCTATGAACTCGTCGATAACCACAGTGCGGGGATCTTCTCCCCAATAACGTTCCATTACGCGCGACGTCCAGGCTCCGACTACGGTTGTCACCGCAATTAGCGCGAGTGTGACGAAAAACAGAGTCGTCACATCCATAAACAGGTACATCACATACCACAAGACCAACGCGAGGAAAGCCGCTGCTGTTCCCGGGGCTCCCGGCGTGAATCCTATGCCGAAACCAGTGGAAAGTATCACATGAAACCAGGGAGCTTCACCGAGAGGATGGTTGTTGTTGTCGCTCATAGATAGTGGAAAACGTATTGTCAGCGTCTTGTTTTCACCTCGCGGCGCAGAAGTATCTCTGTCGGGAAATGATCTGAAAATCCGTTCAGATACATTCCTGAGGCGAAAGTGCGGCGGGGATATCCCTGACGCGTACCCTCGGTGTCCTTAAGGAAATCGAAGTTGTTCACGAGCGCGCGGGTAAAATGAAGCGCTTCAACTCCGGAGTTGCTTTCGAGGAGTGTACCGCTCACGATAATCTGATCGAAAAGATTCCATGAACTGTTGTAAGCCAGTGTACCGATACCTTGATCCAGAAGCGTCCAGAACGGATTGAAGAATCCATGAGGTTTTACGCCTTTCTCTTTTTTGGATGCACCGAGTACCTTTGCACACGATTTGTCGAAAGGATCGTCGTTGAGGTCGCCCATCACGATTATCCCCTCGTTCGGACGCTGTGCCCAAATCGAATCGGCGATATGCTTGCTGAGAGCGGCGGCCGCCTCACGCAGATACGACGACTGCTCCTGACCGCCGAGACGCGATGGCCAGTGATTTACTATGATGCTTACGGTATCCGATCCGAGACGTCCGGTGACACACATCTGATCGCGGGTGCGGAATTTGGGATTATCGGGAATCACAAGAGGTGTGTTCGATACGTTCATGAATTTGAAGTAGCGCTCATTGTAGAGGGCGCCTACATCTACTCCGCGGCGGTCGGGCGAATCATGATGAACTATGCGGAGATTCCACGGGGTCCGCCCCTCCGACCGCAGGCGTTCGTCAACTGCTTTTACCAGATCTTCCAGAACCGAACGGTTCTCAATCTCCGAGACTCCGATAAATGCCGGTCCGTTGGGCGTGCTCGGCGTTGTGAAAGATGTGATCGCACGTGCCAGATTTTCTATTTTATTACGGTATTTCAGACCATTCCACTTCTTTGCCCCGGCGGGAGAATATTCAAGATCGTATGTACCGTTGTTGTTGATAGTATCAAAAAGATTCTCAAGATTATAGAATGCAACGCCGAATACCTGATATTTTTTATTCGGTGACTGATTGTCCTGTGCCTGCATGCAGAATCCGAGAACAATTGCAAGGAGCGGGAGCAGAAATATCCGTTTCATCTATTCTTTTATTTGGTATTGAATTAAGTTTTAACGACATTCATAAATCGCCCGATATGCACATATCGGATGATGAGGTCAAAATTAATGATAATTTTTGAATTTTCAGCAAATATTGCAATGTTTATCACGCCAGGCAACCACAATCGGACCGTTTCCATCCAATTCCGTCAGCAGCCGCAGATTTATGTGAAGTTCTCCGACCTCGACCTCCGCACTCCCGCACTCCAGAAATCCGATATCCGGAAGCGGTATGGATACCAAAGGCACACCTGGCTTTAGGGCGCATTTATAAACAGCCTCTTTTATACACCATGCGACAAGCCTTGCATACGGCGTTTTACCCCATCGCTCCTGTTGCCCAGTAGCTAAATATTTATGCTTCACCCGCTCAAGCTGCGTGTCGCGGTCGTCGGTTTCGGTATCTATGCCTACTGCTGCATATATAACACTGACTGCCAGAAGAGCCTGCGAGCCGCTGTGACTTATTGATATCGCCGGGCTGCCGCTCACGCCATCTATATATGGCGCTCCGTCGGGTGTATGTCGCAGCATCGGATGCTCCGCAGGGAAAGCCTCCTTGAGCAGAGTTCCTACGGCTGTGCGTGCGGCAGCCAGTCCCTCTTCAGAAAGATGTGTCGCATATACCCGTAACGACGGCTCGTCAAAGACCAACATTGTCTGTAAATTGTATAGAAAAATCAGGCGGTCTGCACGTCGGGCATGACTTTCACGCGCACTGATGTGATACGGTGATGTTCGATATCAAGTATAAGGAAACGGCAGCGCCCGTATACGAGAGGTTCCTTCTCTTTCGGGAAGTCACCCTTTATCGCAAGCAACATTCCGGCGAGTGTCTCGCAGTTTTCCGCCACAGGAGCATAATCTTCCTCGTCGAGACCGGTGACGCGGAAGAAATCGGTGAGTACCGTCTTACCTTCGAATATATATGTATCATCGGGAAGACGGCGGTAGGTTTTCTCCTCTTCGTCGTATTCGTCGTTGATATCGCCTACGATTTCTTCGAGTACATCCTCAAGCGTCACCACTCCGCGCGTGCCTCCGTATTCATCAACTACTATCGCGATATGCAGTTTGAGACGGCGAAAATCCTCAAGAAGATCATCGATCATGCGCGATTCCGGCACAAAATATGTCTTCCGGATAAGGCTCTGCCATTCGAAATCTGTGACAGCGGGATTGTCGCCGACATAAGGAAGAAGATCGCGGGCATACAGCACTCCGCGTATATCATCTTGAGAATCACCGAAAACCGGCAGACGTGAATAGCCTTTTTCAAGCACCACACTCATAACCTCGCCAAACGACATATCGTAGTCAAGCCCCGTTATATCCACGCGGGGAGTCATTATTTCCGAAGCTGTGGTATCGCCGAACCGCAATATTCCCTCAAGCATCTGCTTATCCTGTCCGCCCTCTGCCACACTCATTTCAAGAGCCTGACCCAGTTCGTCGGCCGTGATATTGCGGGCCTGTTTTGTCACTACCTTATTGACAAACTTTGTGGAGCGCACCATCACCGATGATAGCGGATAGAATAGCTTCATTAGAAATCCAAGACCGCCGACTGCGAAACGCGCCCAGCGCATCGGATTGGTATTGGCAACCAATTTCGGCAGTATCTCGCCGAAAAGCAATATCAGAAAGGTTAGTATTACAGTCTGTAACAGGAAATTGAGCCATGGCTCCATCTGCTCGAAAATTGCCGATAGTCCGAAACTCATCAGCACAACTATTGTCACATTGACAAGATTGTTTGTGATCAGAATAGTGGCCAGCAGACGCTCCGGTTTGGCGAGCAGACGGCGGATCGCTTCGTTGCGCGATGAATCGTCGAGCTCTTCGGCCTGCTGTGGCGTGATAGAGAAAAAAGCCATCTCACTGCCGCTGACAAAGCCCGACACGAAAAGCGCGAGAACAGCCAGTGACAATGATATTATCTGCGGTAGTCCGAGCGCAGAACTGTTGACTATGACAGCCGTAAGAGCCGTAAAATCGCAGGAAGGGAGCCAATCGTGCAGAATGGCCGCCATTGTCGGTAAAGGGTCTATATCCAAAGTTTAAATATCTTGATTTCGCGTGCAAATTTACAAAATATCCGCGACATATTGAAAAAATAAACGGATGTGTCAGAACTCCGTGAAGGCGAACGGCAGTAGTGCCGCAACCGATGGTATCCGATACACGGTATCACGTCCTACAAGTATCACCTCCACAGGGTGTCCGGCCAGTATCTCATATTCCAGAAGCGCCTGACGACACGCGCCGCATGGAGCCACAGGAGCGGCAACGAACGCGCCGTCGGTTCCGCGTGCGGCTATCGCGATTTTCTCAAATGAAGCATCGGGATATTGCGCATGGGCATAGAAACATGCCGATCTCTCGGCACATGTGCCTGAAGGGTATGCCACATTCTCCTGATTGGCCCCCTCCACTATATTCCCGTCCGACAACAATATGGCAGCGCCAACACAGAAATGAGAATACGGAGCGTAGCTGCGACGGGTGGCTTCCATTGCACGGCGCACGAGATTGG
This sequence comes from Bacteroidales bacterium, assembly GCA_014800795.1. Taxonomy (GTDB): domain Bacteria; phylum Bacteroidota; class Bacteroidia; order Bacteroidales; family Muribaculaceae; genus UBA7173. Next base: position 30,109 of record JAAVFL010000031.1, read on the forward strand.
TGTCGGGCGCGTCGAGCTCTTTATGTGACAATACTTCGTATGAAAAATCTATACTTTTCTTTTCCATATATTTCTTATAATCTAAGGTTGCGTTGAACGGGCGACAGTGAGGATTGCCGGCATAAAGTTAACGTATATTTTTCAAAAAAGTCAGAATATCGCCCGATTTTTTTTGCTGTTTAAGTCCAAATAAGTAACTTTGCGGTCTAAACGCAGGCGCATACGCGTTTGCGTTGCATAACAGTGAGAATACAACAAAAAATATAACGAACATAATTCCATGTCTAAGAAACAACAAGAAGCTCCCGAAACCACCGGTATCGACGGTCTGAACGACTCGCTTACCGCTATGACACAGAAGGTGCAGGATAACCGCAAGACTATCGTCACCTGGTCGTTGGTGGTAATAGCCATCGTGGTTCTGGCCCTCGCCTACGTTTACTTCTTCCGCAACCCCGGCATGCAGAAGCATAACGACAACATCGGTTCTGCCGATCTTCAGCTTGCCCTGTCCAACGATTCCATCGCCCTGAAACAGTATATGGATATCGCCGACAACGGCAGCTATGAACCTGCGAACCGCGCAGCTCTTGAAAGTGCGATCATCCTTTACCGCGAAGGTAAATATGAGGAAGCTCTCAAGTATGCTGAAAAATATTCCACCCGCGACGAAATCATAGGTGCCGGCGCCCTCTCACTCAAAGGCGACTGTCTCGTAAATCTCGACCGCCTGTCTGATGCAGTAAGCGCATACAAGGATGCGATCCGCACCAGCAACAACAATCCGGCCTATACACCTTACTTCATCATGAAGCTCGCACGCGTATACCGCGAACAAGGCAACTTCGCAGACGAAGCCAAGCAGCTGCAGGAGCTAAAGAACAACTATCCGCTCTATGGCCAGCAGCACAGCATCGACATCGACAAACTGCTCGACCGCGCACGCGTTCAGGCCGGTAAATAATCCGTTGCCGCACAGGGGACACAGTATTCCCGACTGATAAGTCACACACATTATGTTCCCGATTGATAAACCCCATGAAAGGCTCTTTTCCGCAACTAAACGGAGAAAAGCCTTTTTCTTTACCGCGACATAAACATCCCTCTTAATTTACAAACACCCCCAGATCATGTCAACCAATACAATAGACATACCCAAAAAGGTTACAACCTCCACTGTTGCGCGGATGAAACGCGACGGCGAGAAAATAGCCATGATAACAGCATACGACTACACCATGGCTACTCTTGTTGATAAAGCCGGAATAGACCTGATATTAGTAGGAGACTCCGCAGCAAACGTAATGGCCGGACATGCCACAACTTTGCCGATCACCCTTGACCAGATGATTTACCACGCCCAGTGCGTAAGTCGTGGCGCATCGCGTGCCATGGTTATAGTTGACATGCCATTCGGGACCTGCGACGGCGACGAACTCACCGCACTTCACAGCGCTGTCAGAATACTCAAAGAGAGCGGAGCTGCCGCTGTAAAAATAGAAGGTGGCGAACCTATGATACCCTCCATAAAGAAGATCATCGGCGCAGGCATTCCGGTTATGGGTCATCTGGGGCTTACACCACAGGCGGTAAACCAGTTGGGCGGCTACGGTCTCCGCGCCAAAGCGAAAGAGGAAGCCGATCAACTGATGAAAGACGCTCTACTGCTTCAGGAAGCCGGGTGCTTCGGCGTCGTGCTTGAAAAAGTACCTGCTCAGCTGGCAAAAGAGGTCAGTGAGGCTCTTACAATTCCGACAATCGGTATCGGTGCCGGCAACGGATGCGACGGCCAGGTGCTTGTATTGCAGGATATGCTTGGCATGAACGAAGGATTCAAACCTAAATTCCTCCGGACATATGCCTCTCTTGCCGACACAATCACCTCGGCTGTAGGTAATTACATCTCAGATGTAAGAAGCGGTAATTTCCCTTCGGAAACAGAATCTTACTGATTGACTTACAGTAGAAATGCTATGTCGCTGATATCTAATTATGTATCAAAAAAGTGCGCCTTATTAACATATTTTAACAAAGCAGCGTGCAGATATCAGAAACAAAACCACTAATTTTGCACCGTGAAAATTCTGATACCTATCAGGAGTTCACATCGACTAAAAATAGAATAAGAGAACGTTTGTTAGACGAAAAGAACATATATACTTGAATTTTGGTTATGAGGGAGGTGTGTTTCTGTGAAGAAACACACTTTTCATTTTTTTATATTCCTTTTGATTTTTTACAATTTCAGCCATCAGCATGTGGCTCCCTATTCCTCAATACCGCTAAGACAGCCGGAAGCGCGGCTTGATCGTAGAAAGGCAACCCACCGAATCTTTGAAGAAACAAAGTCCGTGCGATGGTATGCCATATTCAGACGATGGACCGATGTCAAGTATACGTGCCCCCATCTCCGCACATGCATGCATCACCTCAGGAGCAAATCTTCGCATCGGATATAGCTGTTCGAATCCGGGAGCATCGCCCCAATATACCACCTGCATAATTTCCGGTGCCACACGATACACCACTGCAGCGGCAACGTCATCCTCTCCGTGGGTCATAACGAAGAACTCCGCATCCACGAGTGGGGCCGTACGTATCACATCGTCAAGGGTCATACGCAGCGGATAGCCTTTAGCTGATCTGTTGGCTGCGATAACGGCATATGCCCGTTCTATATCCGAAGGACTATTACGGCTCAGACGCCACATAGCGAACGGTTCGCCAAACGACCTGCGGAACTTCTGCCGGACCTTGCCGCTCATACGTGCCTCTGCGCACTGGCGCCACTCCTCTCCTTTATATCCTTCTACTGGACAATAATGATTGATATCGGCAAAGAGAAGCCGCCCACCGCGCAAAAGCGACGAAAACACTTTCGGCTGCATGGCGCGGTCATAAAATTCAGGAGTAAGAGATATCTCAACCGACATACCCAGCAATGCGGCATACTGCTTTAGTGCATCCACAATTCCATCCACGACTTCCAGAAGCTGTACTCCGGTGAAGCAGAATCCGCCGAACGGAGCTGAGAACGGCGAGAGTAGCTCACCGTTTCTCTCACCGAGAATTATCCCACCCCTTGTCTTTCCATCCTTAAAAAGCACGTAATGCACCCTGTCGCATTTGCTTCGGTTTAACTCCGCAAACTCCACGCTGTTGAACACATGCGATGCTCCTTTCGGAAACACCCGCGCAAACTCCCCGGCCTCTACCCTGTATGCAATCATCGTCATATATATGTCTTATCGTCAACCGACATAAAATCATTACTGTTAAGTAAGTCATGAAAATTATTATGTATAATATACTTAACATGACTTTATCTCATCCACGGCACCCTTTCGCCGGATTTAACCCTCATCTTCAGTCTTTTTCTACAAGCTCAAAAGCGCAGGCGATAACGTGTAGCTCGGTGTACTCCTTCATCTTCAAGCAAAATCCGACTGAAAGTATGCTAACGGATAATATAAAATAATTTTCACGACTTACTTACAGTCAACAAAAATAGCAATAAATATCCGAATTCACCATATCAGCCATCTCCTATCACATGGTAGCCGCATCAAAACAGCGCAGAACCCTACGACAGACGCAAAAATATGGTATTAGTAAGAAAATAAATCAAGCGGTGGAAAACGAGGTAAAGAGCTGGCACAGGAAATAGAGTGAGCCAGCGAGGCACCTGACGGCGCCCGCTACCGGCTATTTGATGCGGTTGCCCTGCGTCAAATCATTTCTATCGCCTTTCTTTTGCACATATCCGGTAGCATCCGATAAAAAAGGCGGCCGAATATTTGCATACCTCAGAAAATACACCTAATTTTGCACTTCGAAGAAAGTTCTTCCGAATTCAGTCTTCACCAATAAATTTTGGAGTGGTGCTCGAGTGGCTGAAGAGGCACGCCTGGAAAGCGTGTATACCCCAAAAGGGTATCCCGAGTTCGAATCTCGGTCACTCCGCAAAAGATAAGCTTAATAGCTTATCTTTTTTTTTGTACCGGCGTTCGAACGAGCGAGTTCGTAATCGCGTCAGGCGCTTTGCGCCGGATTTTGCTCTAAGATGAAGGAGTGTAGCGAGCCACATGTTATCGCCTGCGCTTTTGAGCTTGTAGAAAAAGACTGAAGATGAGGATGAAATCCGGCGAAAGGATGCCGCGGATGATGTGAAGTCCATTTTAATGCGGTATACGTAATAATTTTAATGAATTACTTATCAGCTATACCACCGATTATACCTACCGCACCTCTGCGGGCGCGACACGTTAAAGGAACTTAGGTAAAAGAATATGAGTGAAAAATTTTGTATCTTTGCAAATTACGTCCGGACATCATGTCACGGAGGCAACAACACAAGGGTTATCCATGGACTTCAGACTTAATTCGCAATATAAGCCTACGGGCGACCAGCCTCAGGCGATCGAACAGCTTGTGAGGGGTGTCAACGACGGCATGCCTGCGCAGACGCTGCTCGGCGTTACGGGATCGGGCAAGACATTCACTATGGCCAACGTGATCGAGCAGGTGAAACGCCCTACTCTGATACTCAGCCATAACAAAACGCTGGCAGCACAGCTATACAGCGAGTTCCGCCAGTTCTTCCCTGAAAATTCCGTACAATATTTCGTATCATACTACGATTACTACCAACCAGAGGCCTATATACCATCGGTAGACAAATATATCGAGAAAGACCTCATGATCAACGATGAGATTGAACGTCTGCGTCTGGCAACGGTTTCGGCACTACTCTCAGGACGTCGCGATGTTGTGGTTGTCAGTTCGGTATCATGCCTGTTCGGTATGGGCAACCCCGAAGATTTCAATGCCAATGTGATAGATATCCACGTAGGTCAGAAAATAGCCCGCAACGCCTTTCTCCGTAACCTCGCGCAGTCGCTTTACTCACGAAATGAGATAGAACTGGTAAGCGGAACATTCCGCGTCAAAGGCGATACAGTCGACATTCGTCTCGCATACGAGGAGATACTGCTCCGCGTCGTATTCTGGGGCGACGAGATCGAACAGATCACAACCCTTCATCCGGTCGACAACGTCAGTCTCGGCTCTCACGACAGCTTCCGTATATATCCCGCCAACCTGTTCGTGACCTCACGCGAACGTCAGGCCGCCGCACTGGCGCAGATGGAACTCGACCTCGGTGAACAGGTGGAATTTTTCCGAAAAGAGGCACGCGAGCTCGAGGCGCGCCGTCTATACGAGCGCACTACATACGACATCGAGATGATACGTGAAATAGGTCATTGTCCCGGCATCGAGAACTACAGCCGTTATTTCGACGGCCGCGAAGCAGGGATGCGCCCCTTCTGTCTGCTCGACTATTTCCCTAAAGACTATCTCACGATTATTGACGAGAGCCATGTCACCGTGCCGCAGATACGCGCCATGTATGGCGGCGATCTCTCCCGAAAGCAGAACCTCGTAAACTACGGATTCCGCCTCGATTCGGCGCTCGACAACCGTCCGCTCCGCTTCGAGGAGTTCGAACAGCTCACCAATCAGACACTATTTGTAAGCGCCACTCCGGCCGATTACGAGCTTGAGAAAAGTGAGGGTGTGATTGTTGAACAGGTCATCAGACCCACCGGCCTGCTCGACCCGCTTATTACCGTTCAGCCGTCAGAACATCAGATCGACCACCTCCTCGAACAGATCGAACTGCGCCGGCAGAAGGGGGAACGTGTACTTGTGACCACACTGACCAAACGTATGGCGGAAGAACTCGACGACTATCTGAAAAAACTCGACATAAGCTCGGCGTATATCCACTCCGATGTCGACACACTCGACCGCATAAAGATTCTCGATGACCTCAGGGCCGGGGTTTACGATGTGCTTATCGGAGTAAACCTGCTCCGCGAGGGTCTCGACCTGCCGGAAGTATCGCTCGTGGCTATCCTCGATGCCGACAAGGAAGGCTTCCTGCGCTCCCACCGCTCGCTTACACAGACCGTCGGGCGTGCGGCCCGCAACCTCAACGGCACTGTTATCATGTATGCCGACAAAATAACCGATTCCATGCGCCTCACCATAGAGGAAACCGAGCGCCGGCGCGCGAAACAGCTCGCCTACAACGAAGAACACGGCATCACACCTCAGGCCATCGTCAAAGCCCGCAACCGCATCATCGGAGTCGATACCGAGGATCTTGCCCCGTCGCAGACACCGAAGGGAGGAAAACGCAAAACCAACAACGGACAGATGGCCCCGGCGCCCGTACCCTACGAATCGGAATACACCTCGAACGTCAACCTCGCCGCCGATCCTGTAATTTCATATATGAATGCCGCCGAGCTGCAACGCTCCGTCAACCGCATGCGCTCCGAGATGGTTGCCGCCGCCAAAAACATGGAATTCATGGAAGCTGCCCGTCTGCGCGATGAGATTCTGAAAATGGAAGAACTCCTCAAAACCGCAAAATGATGAAACCTGACCGCAAACCGTCGCCGCAGAATAAGACACCGCTACATTCCCCCGTTCACACAGACACATCATCTTCCATGCCCCGGCGTCCGCTTACCGACTGGCTCCCGACCTCAGTCAAAGAGGCTGCCCTGCGCGGATGGGACAACGTTGATATAGTAATATTCTCAGGCGATGCCTATGTGGATCATCCGTCGTTCGGGGCGGCTGTCATCGGGCGCATGCTTGTAGAGGCCGGAGGTTACAAAGTGGCTATAGTACCGCAACCCAACTGGCAGGACGATCTGCGCGACTTCAAGAAATTCGGCCGTCCCCGCCTGTTTTTCGGTATTTCTGCCGGAGCGATGGATTCGATGGTAAATCATTACACCGCGGCACGCCGTCGGCGCAGCGATGACGCCTACACCCCCGACGGACGCCACGGCATGCGACCCGACTACCCCACGATAGTGTATGCCGAAAAACTGCGCGAACTCTTCCCCGACGTTCCCATAATAGCCGGAGGGATAGAGGCATCGCTGCGACGCAACTCCCACTACGATTACTGGCAGAACCGCCTGCGCCCGTCGCTTCTTGCCGATGCGCCTGTAGATATGATCGTTTACGGCATGGGCGAACTTCCCATGCTCGAACTTGCACACCGCCTCGACAGCGGAGAAAAGATTTCCGACATCAAGGATCTACGTCAGAGTGTTGTCTGGGAGGCGCTCGACAGTATGCCCCGGGCTGATGCAGACAACATAATCCTCAACTCATGGGAAGATTGCCGCGCCGACAAGAAAAAGCAGTCGCAGAACTTCCGCCACATCGAGCAGCAATCGAACCGCCACAACGGCGCTACCCTATGGCAGCCCCACGGCAACCGCGCGGTGCGCGTGAACCCCATGTTCCCACCCATGACAACCGAACAGATCGACCGGTCGTTCGACCTCGCCTACACGCGTCTGCCCCATCCCCGCTATAAAGGGAAACGCATTCCGGCATATGAGATGATACGCCATTCGGTGAACATGCACCGCGGATGTTTCGGCGGCTGCGCCTTCTGCACCATTTCAGCCCACCAAGGCAAATTCATCGCCTCACGCAGCAAGGCTTCAATTCTGCGCGAGGCGCGGCAGGTAACGCAGATGCACGATTTCAAAGGCTATATCTCCGATCTCGGTGGCCCGTCAGCCAATATGTACCGCATGGGAGGCAAGGATCAGGAAATCTGCAAGAAATGTCTCCGCCCGAGCTGTCTCCACCCCAAACCATGCCCCAACCTCAACAACGACCACTCCCCTCTGCTCGATATCTACCACGCCGTAGACGCATTGCCGGGAGTTAAAAAATCGTTCATTGGCAGCGGTGTGCGCTACGACCTCTCCATGCATCTCTCCGGCAACAAAGAGGTAGACGCCGCCAACCGCCGTTATAACGAGGAGCTGATACGCGATCATGTGAGCGGACGCCTCAAGGTAGCGCCCGAGCATACGGAGGACACCGTGCTGGAAGTGATGCGCAAGCCATCGTTCTCGCAATTTTACGATTTCAAGAAGATTTTCGACCGCGTTAACGACCGCTACAGCCTGCGCCAGCAACTGATCCCCTACTTCATCTCGTCGCATCCCGGATGTCGCGAGATCGACATGGCCGAACTGGCGGTCAAGACCCGCGAGCTCGATTTCCATCTCGAACAGGTGCAGGACTTCACTCCCACCCCCATGACAGTAGCAACCGAGATATATTATTCCGGTTACCACCCATATACCGGCGAGAAGATATTCACCGCCACCACACCCGAAGAAAAACTCGCCCAGCGCCAGTACTTCTTCTGGTACGACCGTGCCTACCGCATCCACATAACCCGCGCCCTCACCCGCCTTCACCGCCCCGACCTCATCCGCCGCCTCTTCGGCCCCCAATCGTCCACTCTCCCCCACCGTCTCCACTCTGCTGCCGATGACAACAGGCTACGTAATAAAAAACAAAAGAGACAACTTTAATTTTTTATTTTTTGAAGGAAAGCGCTAACTTTGCAACTGAAATAAATAAACCAATCAATTCACATAACCATGAAATTTTCGTATATATTGGCGGTCATGGCCCTTGCAACCGCAGGTAGTGCCACGGCTCAGCGTGCCCCTCTCATGGGGTGGAGTTCCTGGAACACCTACGGTCTCGAAATCAGCGAGCAGCTGATAAAGGAGCAGGCCGACGCAATGATCTCCACAGGTCTGAAAGACGCCGGCTATCAGTTCATCAACATCGACGACGGATTCTGGAACGGCCGCGCCGCCGACGGAACCCTCAATATCGACACCCGGAAGTTCCCCAACGGCATGCGTGCAGTATCCGACTACATACATAGCGTAGGGCTTAAAGCCGGCATCTATTCCGACGCGGGCGACAACACATGCGGATCGCAGAACCGCGAACCTTACGGACTGAACGTCGGTCTGTTCCGCCACGAAGAGGACGACTGCAAGACCTATTTCATCGACTGGAATTACGACTTCATAAAAGTTGACTACTGCGGAGGTATAAACCGCAATCTCGACGACAAAATGCAATATACCAAGATTGCGAATGCGATAAAGAACTGCGGACGCGACGATATCCAGTTCAACATCTGCCGATGGGCATATCCCGGAACATGGGTGGAGGGTCTCGCAGACTCATGGCGCACTACAGAGGATATCTACGATTCGTGGAACTCCGTTCAGGGCATCATCAACCAGAATCTTTACCTGAGCGCCTACTGCCGCAACGGCCACTACAACGACATGGACATGCTCGAGGTAGGCCGCAGCATGACCAAGGAGGAAGACCGTACCCATTTTGCAATGTGGTGTATCCTCAGCTCCCCCCTTCTGGTAGGGTGCGACATGCGCAACATGAAGGATGAGACCATAGAACTGCTCACCAACACGGAGCTTATCGCGCTCAATCAGGATCCACTTCACCTTCAGGCATATGTGGCATATAAATCGTCGGACTGCTACATTCTGGTGAAAGATATCGAAGAGCGCTTCGGAACCATCCGCGCCATCGCCGTCTACAACCCCTCTACCATGAGCCGCACCGTAAACATCGACCTTACAAAACTCGAGCTCGGTGGCAACGTGGAGCTGCGCGACCTCATGAACCGCGAGGATCTCGGCACCACAGACACCGGCAAATACCGCGTCAGTGTCGCCCCCCACGGCACCGTCGTGCTGAAAGCCGTTGCCGAAAAGCGCCTGGAGCGTGAACGCTACGAGGGAGAGTGCGGATATATAAGCGACTATCAGGAGATTGCCAACAACGAAGTGATGCGCACCGGCATATACTCCGGCGACACATCATGCTCCGGCGGCATGAAAGCAGGCTGGCTCGGCTACAAGGAGGATAACGATCTCCGCTTCGACGACGTATACAGCGCCGAGGGTGGCGAATACGAGATGACTATAGCCTTCCTCTCAGGCGAAGACCGCGAAGTATTCGTCGATATCAACGGAAAGAACGTAGCCATGTTCACAGCGAATTCAGGAGGTTATAACACAGTCAGAACCACTAAAATCACCGTAGACCTGAAAAAAGGGGTGAATACAGTGCGCTTCTCCAATCCTGAATACTTCATGCCCGACATCGACTACTTCGATCTGAAGTACGTTAAGCCCAGCGGCATCGAAGCCGTAAGCGAGGATACCCGCCGGGATAAAGGCGAAATATACAACCTCAACGGTGTCAGGATGCAGAACACTCCCGACCTCCCCTCGGGAATCTACATCATCGACGGCAAAAAAGTTGCGAAATAACCTAATTATGTTTCCCCGAATCAGCAAAAAGTTTTGCAGGTTCGGGGAAAATGCGTACCTTTGCAAGCCATTACTATATGCCGCCCTACCAGCGGTGCTTCCCAAGTAATTAAACAACAACAAAATAAAATGAAAAAAGACCTCCATCCTTCCAATTACCGCGAAGTAGTTTTCAAAGATATGTCGAACGAGGAAATCTTCATCACCCGTTCTACAGTTGCAGCAAAGGAAACCATCGAGATCGACGGCGTAACCTATCCCCTGGTAAAGCTTGAAATCACCAGCTCGTCACACCCCTTCTTCACCGGCAAGCAGAAGCTGGTGGACACCGCAGGTCGTGTGGACAAGTTCCTCTCGCGTTACGGCGACCGCAAGAAGAAATAAATCTCCGCTACCCGATCAGGGTAACAGTTCAGATAAAACGACAGCGTTGCAGACATTTCGGTTTGCAACGCTGTCGTTTTATCTGAACTGTTATTATCGGCGGTTAATAAATCCGTCCTTCGGGTTCCTCTCCCTGATTGTTACCGGGATATATGCGGATCATCACCACACCATGCGAGGGCACCATAGCCGAAAATTTCTCTTTTGCCTCGTTCTTCCATACATCCTGCTGCCGCCAGAGATCGCGGATAGTCTGCTGGCCGCGTATGCCGAAATCTGCGGGAGAAACCACCATGTTACGCTCCGAATCGCTGTAATTGAACAATCCCACCGCCATGCTGCCGTCGGCAAGCGGCTTGGCATACACCACACTGTAATCATCCTTGAAGATCGGAACGGCCTGATATCCCAGTTCGTCCTGATGAACATCAATTATCTCACTGTTGCGCAGCAGGCTCAGAGTGAAGTCGTCGAGCTGCGACATATCGCAGCCGAGAAACATCGGCGAAGCCAGAATACTCCATAGCGACACATGCGTATACTGCTCGTCGGGTGTCAGCCGCGAGTGATGAAGCTCACCGTCCCATCCTACCACACCGATCACCATCATATCGGCATCGGCCCAGTGACCCGGAATATTATACGGAGCCCACTTGTCCTGCTGGCGGAAACCGATACGGCTCATATTGCCCCATGTGTCGCGGATATCACCCGTCGTGCGGTAGCAGTTGGGATAACGTGCCCATTTAGGAGCGTCGCCGAACGGCGCTGCATTCGACATGCCCAGAAGGATATCCCGATCCGTATCGCGCAATGCATCAAGCATCTCGCGTAGGTAATACACCTGATTGGGTGTCCAGTCATATTTGAGATAATCCACACCCCAGTCGGCCCACTGGCGTGCATCGTTCTTCACGAACGAATGCCGGGCATTGTGGAAATTATAGTAGCGCGCCGGCCATGATTCTCCATACGACGGACAACTGTCGCGCACTGTCCACTCATAGCGACCATCCGGATTGTCGCAGTAACTACCTACGAAACCGGCATAGCTTCCTACCCACGGAGCCGAATACAATCCGAACCGGAGCCCCTCGGCGTGCAGACTGTCGATAAGCCCCTTGATATCGCTGAACTTTTCAGGATTAGGCTGGATTGCGTTGTAGCGACCGCCGCGCACACCCTGCCAACCGTCGTCAACATTGATGTAGCTCCATCCATAATTAACGAGATCGTTGTCGACCATCGAGCGCGCAGTTTCCTTCACAAGATTCTCATCGATCAGCAGCCCCCAGCAGTTCCAGCTGCTCCACCCCATCGGAGGAGTCAGCGCCACCTCGTCACCAATCCTTATAGTAAAATCGCGCTCGGTGGTACCATAGGCATTGCGCGCTGTAAGCGTCACCTTGTAGTCACCCTTCTTACGCGCCACTCCGGTGATAAGCCCCGTCGACGCATTCAGTTTCAGCCCTTTCGGCAACCCATCTGCGGTGAAAGTCATCGGACGGTCGCCCGTACACGGTATGCGGTACATAAAATCCGAGCCCGGACGCGCACCGAATACCTTTGCACCATTTATGCGCGGAGAGCGGGGAGCCGGAGGGGTAAGAATGTAGCGTGAATTGTCGATGCGCGGCAAAGTATCGCGCTCGGGCGGACATTGCGCAGACATCTGAAACATGGCTGCCAGCGCCAACAGCGCCGCAACCGGTCGTAAAACATTTCTCATTTTCAATATTCGGTATTACATGTAAGGTTGATTGCCTCTACAAAATTACGCAAAAAGCGCCATACCCGCAAAGTAGGAAGAGTTGAGAAAATAGAGCAGAAGAGCAGGAGAAGAATTGACATGGGTTATCATCAGACTATGGTATTCTTGGTATTCCCCTCTACTTCTTAACTTCTTTTCTTCCATTATCCATTTGACAAAACGTCAACATTGGCGGCATTAGCGGGGCATTTTGCTCCCCAAATGTGGCTTTCCCCGCCACATGATGCAAAATATTGTTAAATTAACAACATTTTTCCTCAAAACTCTTGACAGAGCCGCAAAAACCCATTACCTTTGCAACGTGTTTTTCATGGTATTAGATTTAAGGTTAACTAAGATTGGTTTGTCGTGAGACAAATCAATTTTTTTTGCACCATTATTCCCCACTACGGCCGTGTAAAAACGGTTCAATGCAAGATTCATATTTAAGCCCTCCTGCTCCCCTGCGCTCCATCCTCTTCCGCCATTATTTTCTTCACTTCTCTACTTCTTTTCCTCCATTTTTTTACTAACTTTGCTTCTGACCTAAACCTATCACGCTCGCATGCTCTATATAACCACATATCTGCGTTGGCTTTGCGTGCCGATGGTTATCGTGGCGACCCTCGCTGCGGGCATTGCCCTGTCAGCGTGTACCGATGCCTGCAACCGTTCGGCCGATGAGGTTTTCGCCTCTGCCGAAGCGCTTATGGAAGATCGGCCCGACAGCGCTCTGGCTCTGCTCGAAGCCATAGATCCCCATCGCCTCAGCGGAGCCCGCCGCCACGCCCTCCACGCCCTGCTTCTGACGCAAGCCCGCGACAAAAACTATATCGACGAGACATCCGACAGCCTCATCTCTATCGCCGTCACCTATTTCGACAACTCCACCGACACATACCGCCGGATGCTGTCACACTACTACCTCAGCCGCGTACACTACTACGGCGGCAACTACGTCGACGCCGCACGCGAAGCCGAAGCAGCACTCACCGCGCTCACCGCAGACCACGAAAATACAGGATACTGGAAAGGACGCATATACCATGACCTCGCCATTTTAGCGTCTGAAACCTCCAATCCTATTCTCGCACTTGATTATAATAATGAGGCTATCAAAATTTTTGATAGTATCGGCAACAACTATTTTAAAACAGACGCTCTACTGCTTTCGGCACGCAATTATATTATTGTAAACGACTGGAACAAGTTATATAACATACTTAATAAATTTGACTGGGATTCCATATCAGAGGATCAAAGACTTGATTACTATGATATTAACCTAACAACATTTATCCATGAGAAGAATTGGGATGATGCCCGCGATTTAGCTCTAAACCTGAAATATAATAACCCGAAATTCCAATGGAAAGCATATGAAGAAGCTAAATTAGCAGATATTTTTGCACACACAGGTGATTATTTTAGATCAGATACTTGTCTAAATTATGCATATTCGTTATCAACTAACCCTACCGATACTTTCTATATTTCCTTTTATAAATTGTACTCTCAGCTGGCTCGTTCAAATAATCATAATATCTTAAATTTACTTGACGATTATCTTTCACATTCCTATCCTGAAACACAAAAAATTCTTTGCGAGCATATCGCGGGAGGATCCGCGAAATATTATAAGTATCTCTCTGAGAATGAACGATTGAGAGCTGCAAACGAGAGAAATCGGCATTCAATTATTATATTATCTCTAATACTGATGGTTATTGCAGGTATTTATCTTTTCCAGAGATTCAGAAAGAATAAACAGACTGAAATAAACTCTCTGATAAGCGATATTGCCCAGCTTCGGCTTGATATCGGAAAAATCAACGAACGCGGAGTGGAGATGTCAAATGAACAGAAACTCATAATTGACAATATCAGCGAATCGCTTCTTGACGGAATGGCTAAAATAAACAGGATTTCCCTTAAACGCCTGTCGGCACATCGCCGTCTTACAAAAAGCAAACATAGCACAGAAGACTCAAACCTGTTGATGGAAGAATTTTTCAACGACCTTTCAACAATAATCTCAGAGCTCAATAAGCCGAAACTCTTTATATCTTTGGAGCAATCTCTGAATCACAGCGAGGGAAATATAATGACGCAATTCAGAAAAGATTTCCCTGATCTTTCAGAACACGACTATTGCCTTATAACCCTCATCTTTTCCCAAATAGGAAACCAGACTATTTATCTGCTGATGAAATATCCGTCTGCCGGCGCTTTGAATATTAAAAAGCACCGTCTCAAACTTATGATAGAAGCATCCTCTGCCTCCCGAAAAGAGTTTTATCTTAAAAAATTTTCTTTCAGAGGAGGCAATTAGCAATTCGTAACGCTTTGATATGCCACATTTTAAGGCGATGTAATTTCGACGCTGAAATTACATCGCCTATTTTATTGTTTATCAACGCTTTATACACATGATGTAATGTCTGTTTTTCAACTAAATATTTGGTATTACAATTAAAGCAACGTAATTTTACCACCATTGAAAAATATTATATCAACTCAAATTAAAACGTCATGAAACACAAATTACTAATTTTAATCATTGCTTTGCTAAGCTCATTATCGTCTATTGCAGATGATATCCCCAATGACCCTCAAATAAATATTAAAGGGACAGGTAACAAGAAAGGGAAGGGCGGACGCGACGTTTCCTCGCCGGTGCCGCAGTGCTACATCAGCGAGGGGATACTGTATGTGGTGTCGCCCGACGACTGGAGCTATGCCACAGTCACGATTGAGGAAGCTGTGAGCGGCGCGCAGTCCGTAAGCAGCGGATATCTCGACGAAGGGATAGCGGTATTCATTCCTGCAACCGAAGGATATTTCATCATAAACATCGCCACCGAATCAGGCGACGAGTTCGAGGGCGAATTTTGCCTCTGACTGATCTCCCTACATGAAATTTATCCATAACGCAAAAATATTTTAGATTTTGTTTGCAGGATATTTCAAAAAGCACTATCTTGCAGGCGAAATTTAAAATCAAGAGATCACTAAATTATCTTTAACCATTTTAAATTTCACCATCATGAAGAAACTCTTTACTACATTCATGATTCTTGTAGTCGCTGCTATAACCATGGCAGCAGGTCAGTTACTGCCGGCAAAAGCCATCTCCCTTATCACAGGTAAAGAAATGCCGTTTGAAAAGATGGTGCCCACACAGAGGGATGTAGAGACAACTGACGCAGGCGCTACATCAACCTGTTATATCGGTTATCATTGGACTACATCTCCAATGGCTACAATTTCCATTACAAGTGTTTCAACCGGTAATGTCATGGATAAATTTTATGTAACAGATTCAGCGCGTGAAGATGAGGTTGTTGGCCGAATCGAAGTGAATGTAAGCAAATATCCCAACGGGGAATATATAGTAAGTTTCACACCAGCATCCACTGGTTCAAAACAAGCATCTCATACCACTAAAAAGCTGATAGGACAACATTAAGTATACAACCTAATATTAACCTAAAATAAAACGCCTATGAAAAAGAATTTATTCCTGGTTATCTGCACGCTATTGAGCCTGACAGCTGCAAGGGCCGATATACTAACCCCCTCGTACAACGGTGTAGA
>JAAVFL010000032.1 GCA_014800795.1 Bacteroidales bacterium
ACGCTTTCCAGCCCGTAGGGCACGGTAGAAGTTCCGGTAGCCGGAATAAACGCGGCATATGGCGAATTGTCGGCATGTGAGCTCGAGGGAGTAAGATTTACGTAAAACGAACGGTAACAGTTCAGGTTTTGTGAAAATGGTTTACCCGTCCGTGGACCTCCGTTTTTCGCCGGCTCCCAATGTATAAGTTCGGTAACCCGCTTCAACTCAGCTACAAGCTCGGGGTCTTCGGTGGATGTCACCTTTATTCCAACCATTGAGCCGTCTTTAAGGACAATTCCTTCAATGGTAGCCCATCTGCATTTTTCCTTCTTCCAAGCCTCTTTCGGATAGCGGAAATGTTTTGCGAAATGACGGTTAAGGTCACAATACGGTGGCTTGTCTGCAGTAGTGTGTACATGTCCATCTATATTGATACCAGTCTTTTTAAGACTATCAATATATGCTTTATCCCATACCTTAACTCTTTCAGAATCTTTTAGAATCCTCTTTTTCGAGAGTGCATAATTGACGATATAATTTCTCACCTTCTCCTCTATCAAAAGAGTATCTTTTTCGGTAAAAGAAGTCTTATTATTCAGGAATTCAAAGCTTCTCCATTCCATTTTTCGACATCGAGTCAACTCCTCATCTGTCGGCACCGTCTCGCCCGGAATCCCCCTTGCCAGCAACTCCTCGATAGTGAAATCATCATACCAATCCTCAAGCTCTTCCTGAGTATTATCCGCATAGCAAACTGCAGTGCACCAGAGAGCTATTACCGTCAAAAGTCGCAATGTTTTCAGCATTTTTTAGAGATTTAATGTCTTTTGTAAAAGAAAGTCACTGTCTCTGAGAAAACCACTTTTTCCAGACTGAGCGCTCCCACCCCTCCTGCTCGTGTAATATAATCCAGTTGCTGGAGAATCGGATTATATCCGACTATGAGATAGTCTTCCCCGTATTTGTTGATCTGAGCATTCACTTCCTCAGTGCGTGTGACTATACGTAACAGTACACCGTAGTGCTTTCGCAAAGCTTCAGAGATAGAAGAAGCGTAAGCCACCGAGAAACGGGAGTCAAGAAATTTAGCGATAGCTCTTGCCGGGATTTCATATTTGGAAGTATTTTGATCCCGGTACTCTTGAAAATCGCTCCGGATATCATTCACTTCAACAGGATCCCAGCTCAACATTCTGCAGAAGTTTGCCAATGTTACAAGAGTATCATTGTCACCTTCCCCATACGCAAACCCCATATCGGTCGAAACACCCAGAATACGTTGGTCGGCTTTGACATATCCCCATGTATCAACTTGTCCTCCGCTCCAGGTGTGTTCTGCAGCTTTTTTATAAAAATTCCCGGTTGTCATAGGGAAATCGGACGTTCCGGGAGACACCCATGAGCCGTTGAGATAGAGTTGGGCACCATATGAGGAGGATGACGGTTCTCCGACATAACCGAGTCCGGCTACATATGCCCCGAACCACTCGTTCCACCGCGCGAAAGCGTTATATCCTTCCTGGCTGACAGGGTTGTAAAGATGTCCCGGGATTTGTTGGAATTCAAGCCACTTTTTCTGAAAGTCAAGCAGTTGTGTGCAGTTGAACGAGTTGAATTTGGTCTCATCCGGATATTTACGAATCCATCTCATACAACCGTCAGATGTAGTATAGTCATATCCTTCTTGGATTAGTTGCCATAACTTCTCTTCTTTGTCATAGTCATACGGATCGAAGCCAATGGTCATACTTTTCTCGTCGAGTTTGGTTCTGTTCATGGTTGTGTTGTTTTTTGTTTTGTCAGTAATGTGGTTGATGGGATTAGCAGTTGGCAGCCGGGTTTAGCGGTCAGCAAGCCGTCTTTTGTGGTAGGATAGCGATTTATCGGGGGGACATATCGCATTAGGAGCGACAGGTGATGGATACCTGTTTAAACGTAGCGTTTACCCGTGGTAAGGGGGAATTGGGGTAGTAAAACTAATAAAGAACAATCGTATTAGTTTGTAGGTCTTATTTCCGCCGGAGCGGGATCGAGTTACATTTTTAATTCGGTCGCAATTTACCAATCTTTTTTATAATTACAAAATTTTATTTAACGGTTTAAATATATTTAACGCTCGCATTGCAGAAGAGGGTATCCACTTCTGCAATACGAGCGTATATATGGCGGTGTGTCAGCGCTTTAGTGAGAAGAATGAGCGCATCAGCAAGGCGCATTCGTCGGCGAGAACACCTTCGGTGACAGTAGCGCGGGGATGAAAGGGTTTTCGCGCCACGTAGGTGGAGTAGCCGCGTTTGGTGTCGGGGGCTCCGATTACGATGCGGGGAATCTGTGCCCATGCTATGGCTCCGGCACACATAAGGCATGGCTCAACGGTTACGTAGAGTGTGCAGTCGGTAAGGTATTTCCCACCGAGAGTCTCGGCGGCAGCGGTTATCGCCTGAATTTCGGCGTGGGCGGTGACATCGCCGAGGGTTTCGGTGAGGTTATGTCCGCGCCCTACCACCATACCGTTGCTCACGATGACTGCACCGATGGGTATTTCACCCTGACTCGCTGCCTCCTGTGCCTCGCGGAGCGCCATGCGCATGAATCTGGTATCGTCGTACTCGTTCATATATCGTGTGAAGATGGTGGTGTGGCCGGGTGATGATTATCGTTTGAGCCAGAGTTCAGGATTCTCTTTCTCGCGCTGGTTGCGTATCTCGAAGTGAAGGATGCTGCGGTTGGGATCGGCCGGATCGGTGTAGACTGTTCCGATACTTTGACCGGCTTTCACTTTCTGCCCGGTGGAGACATTGATGCTGCCGAGGTTCGCGTAAACTGTCATGTAGCGTCCGTGGCGTATCACAACCACATTGTTGTAGCCGTCAGGGCGGAATACGGCCGACACTTCACCGTCGAACACACAGTTGACCGTGGCGTTGGCTCCGGTGGCCATGTCTATGCCGGAGTTGGTGGTCTCGACATGGGGTAATGTCGGATGTTTCTGACGTCCGAACTTCTTCACTATCGTGTAATGGCCGCTCACCGGGAAGGGGAGACGTCCCTTGTAGTCGGCGAAGTTACCGCCCGATGGTGTATCGGCGGCCGGAGCCACTCCGCTCGCTCCTGCCGGTGCGGGAGGCGCAAGTGTCGGAGCGGTTTCAGTGGCGGCGGGAGAGTCTACGTCGCCTCTGCCGTTGTTGCGGCCGGTATGTTTCACCGGCTTGCCTTTCTTGGCTTTCTCCTTGGCAGCCTTTTTCTCCTCCTCCATCCGTTTCTGGTAGGCTTCACGTTCCTCTTTTATCTTCTGTTGTTCGGCCTTGCGCGCAGCCTCACGCTCTTTCTTCACCTGTTCCTCGGCTTCTTTGGCTGCTTTCTCTTCGGCGCGACGGCTAATTTTCTCGCGTTCGGCCTCGTCGCGCGCTTTTTCAAGTGCGGCTTTTTTCTCGGCCTCGGCTTTCTCCTCGGCCTTTTTGCGGGCTTCCGCTTCGGCCTTGGCCTCTGCCTGGGCTATGCGTTCCTGCTCGGCTTTTGCGGCGGCTTCGGCAGCCGCAGCCTCCTCGGCCCGCGCCTTTGCCTCGGCTTCTTCGCGTGCTTTGCGTTCGGCTTCCTCCTGCTGGCGCCGCAGTTCTTCCTGACGGCGCGTCTCTTCGGCTATGATACGGTCGAGTTCGGCATCGAGCGAGGCTGCCTCTTGCTGGCGGCGGCTTATGATCTGTTGCAGTTCCCCTCCTTCGCGGCGAAGGCGTTCCACCAGGCCTGAGGTTTCGTTTTTCTTGCGCATAAGGCTGGCACGCTCGTTGTCGAGCGCGCTTACCGATCCTGCAACTTTGGCGCGCAGAGCCGAAAGCTCGTTGCGTCGAGCGTCGAGCCGGGTGCGGATCTCGCTTATCTCAACCGAGCGGCGTTTGCGCCATTTCGAAAACTGATGGAGAGCCCGGGCACGCCGGTAGGCCTGGGCAAACGATTCCGATGAAAATATGAACGCCAGGTCGCTCATCTGCTGTCCGTGGCTTTGCGATTTACGGATCGAGCGCACGTAGCGGGCGGTGATGGCCTCCAGTCGGTTGTCAAGATCGGCTATCGAATCGCTTACGACGGCGATGCGGCTGTTGTATCCCTCGATTTCCGATGTCAGTCCGGCTATACGGGTGTTGCACTGTTCGATTTCCCCTTCGAGAAGTGTCAGTTGGTTGAGGCGTTTCTCTGTTTCCTGAGTGTTCAGTGTAATCTTTCGTTGTGCCTCCTTTATCTGCCCTTGCGCGCGCTCCTTGGCCTTCTTTACGTCGGCGGCCGTTCGGTTGCGCGACTGCGTCTGTTTCTGGATTTGTTTGCCGGTTTGCTTCTGAGGCTGTTTCTGGGGCTGTTTCTGTTCGGTGCGGGTGGTTTTACGCGCAGTAGTGCGGCTCTGCTTATTCTGTGCCTCCGCCGAGGGAGCGAGAACAAGCAGTGTCAGCAGTATGATGACTATTCGTGATAATGACCGGTACAAATTCTATCTGATCTTGGTGTTCGATGTTTTCAGAGTTTGGAGAGGGAGGAAATAAGCGAGGCGGCGTCGAGACGCCGGTATCCTTTGGGTGTCAGCCAGTTGTTGCGTACTCCCGAATTCCATTTTGCCGAACCGTAGTTCCACTGTATGGAGGCCGCGATATCTTTTTCGCCTACTGTCTGCACGGATGTCACTCCGGCGATAGCCCCGCCGGCCGGGGTTTCTTCGGGAGAAGAGTAGGCTACGGTGATGCCATGGGTCTGTCCGATGGTTATTGAGGTTGCCGCCACACGGTTGAAGTCCGGCGACATTATGAAGCCATACTCAAACCCCGCAGGTTGGCGCGCCGGAAAAATCATAAGTCCTTCAGGAGCGTTGCTGAAGTCGACGGCGGTGAGCAGTGCGGGGGTGAAGCTTCCGCCTCCTCCGCCGGTCACAAATCCCCGGCCCAGCAGCAGATCCTGGATATCGGTCACGCTCACGCTTCCGCCTCCGAACACTCGGGTGAGACTTTCGGATACGTAAGCCTTGTGGTAACGGTCAACTACATGGATCGAATCGGTGTCGATGAACATCGATGCCACTTCGAAGCCGAGCATACGCACCGAAATGTTGATGGAGCTGCCCCGTTCCATCGTCACCTTCCCTGAAAGTGTGATGCT
Source organism: Bacteroidales bacterium (assembly GCA_014800795.1). Taxonomy (GTDB): domain Bacteria; phylum Bacteroidota; class Bacteroidia; order Bacteroidales; family Muribaculaceae; genus UBA7173. The sequence goes on from JAAVFL010000032.1 coordinate 5,122, forward strand.
TTTGGGAGATGTGACCGCGAGTTTGACTGGCAACGTCAGATCCTGCCATTCCGAATAACTGTTGCATAGTGCGATATAGCGCTGCTGGGGTGTCTGAAGCGACACATCGCCCGGAATCCGGCTGAGCAGATCGGCTTTCTGGCTCCGGCGTGCGGAGGAGCATCCGGTAAGGGCAAGTGAAATAGCCATCAGCGAGGCGAGATAGAGGAGTATGCGGGGGCTGATTCGTCTCATCATTCGTAAAAATGGGTTTTATTCTTCACTTTTTTCTGGAGCAACAGGTTGTCCGGATCGAGTTTAAGCGCCTCTTCCCAGAACAGAAGCGCTTTCTGGTGGTCGCCGTTCATGTAGTAGATATCTCCTGCATGATGGAGTACATCGGCCTGGGGATCATCCCCCTCGAGTTCGATAGCGCGGTCGATGAAATCTTTGGCATTGTTATATTCCTTCTTCTTGAAGAAGATCCAGGCATATGTGTCGAGAGCTGTGTCGTTGTCGGGTTGCTGGCGCACGCAGATCGCACTCATTTTCTCGGCTTTGTCAAGGTCAATTCCCTCTTCTGCCATGAAGTAGGCGCAGTTGTTCAGCGCAAGGAGGTTGTCGGGGTTCTCCTCGAGGGCGCGGTCGTAATATACGAACGCGGAGTCTATGGCGCCGGTCTTGTAGTAGGTGTCGCCCATCGAGCATAGCACAGCCGAGCGGAGCTCGTGGTTCTCCACGGGGGTGGCGTCGAGGGTTTCCGAATAGCTTGATAAAGCCTCGTCGGAGCGGTCAAGCATGGCAAGCATATTTGCGCGGTAGAACATGAGAGCCGGGTCGTCGGGAGTATATTTCAGGGCTCTTCCGGCGGTTTCCAACGCCTTGTCGTAGTCTTCGGCCGTAGCGTAGAGGCTTACGGCCGAGCGCCAGCGGTCGGTGTTCGAGGGGTCTGTATCGAGTGCATATTCCTGCTGCTCGGCAGCACCCTTGAAATCTTTTATAGCTACGAGATACGACGAGTACAGGTCGCGGATCTGAGCTTCGTGGGGATGCTGGATAAGGAGGGTGTCGAAGAGCCCCTGTATGCGCGGCTGTTGAAGGGTGTCGGCATACAGCTGACGTATGTAGCTTGAGAATATCTCGATTTTGACCTCCGGATCAAGGCCCTCCTGACGCACCGCTTCGAACACCTCGCGGTCAAACCCTATGGAATCGCCCTGTTCGCGGTAGAATTCGGCGCGTTTATAGTAGGCCAGTCCGTTGGTGGGGTCGATTTCGCAGGCCCTGTTATACAGGGCGATCGCTGAATCTGGACGACCGATAGCCATCATCACGTCGCCGGCATAGAGCGAGCTGTTCGGATTGTTGCCTGTGGCCGTGAGCAGGTTGCTCACTTCGGCAAGGGTGGCTGTAGTGTCGCGTAGTATCATTAGGGCGCGCACTTTGTTGGATGTCAGGCCTATGTCCACTCCCTCGGCACGCTCAAGGCGGTTAAGTACGTCGATCGACCTACGCAGGCTCGCGCTGTCGCGAACTCCCTGAAGCGCTTCGGCATATTTCATTGTCACATTCGGCTTGTGAGGGTTGAGCGAATCGAGCGTATGCCATACTCTTACTGATTCTCCGCGGTTGCCGAGCTGGTTGTTCACCATTCCGTAGAATATGGCGCCGTAGTAGTCCGATGGATTGGAATTGAAGTGGCGTCGCATGAGGTCATAGCCCTTCATAGCCAGAGCGGTGTCACCCTGACCGAGTGCCATGTAGTAGTAGCCCAATGTCATTCCCGGCTGAGTGTCGGTGGAGTCGAGTTCCACAGCGCGTTGGAGCAGTTCGAAATATTCCCCGTCGTTGCCGAGGGAGTTCTGTCTCTGCGCCTCCATGAATATGTAGTCACTCTTTCGTTTGTCGGCGCCTGCTTCCCAACTCTCTTTCTGTGAGTTACGGATGGAGCGTGCCCCGGCACGCCCGCCGGGAAAGATCACCATCGCCGTCAGAAGGGCTATCACCGCCATTGCCGGTATTTGTCTGCGTCTGAACAATGCTGTGTCGTTTTTGAGGATTGTCTGTGGGTCCTTGTTATAAAAATCTTGTTTACCGGGGTTAAGTATCAGTTTACTCCGGTATGGCCGAATGCGCCGTCGCCTCGCTCGGTGGTGTCGATGCGGTCTGTCGGTTCCCAGTCCACACGGGTATAGCTTTTAACCACCATTTGGCAGATACGTTCGCCATCGTTGACAGTAAACTCCTCGTTGCTCAGATTCACAAGTATCACGCCTATCTCGCCGCGGTAATCGCTATCAACCGTGCCGGGTGTGTTCACCAGCGATATTCCATGTCGGATGGCGAGCCCGCTGCGCGGACGTATCTGGCATTCGTAGCCGTGGGGGAGCTGCATGTACAGTCCGGTAGGTATAAGCGCTCTCTCGAGGGGCTTCAGAACCACAGGCGCGTCCGGCAGATATGCGCGCACATCCATCCCTGCTGATCCGGGGGTGGCGTAAGAGGGTAGCGGATGATGACTTTTGTTTATGATTTTTACCTTGATAGTTTCCATAACGTTATTGTATCTGTTGAAAAACTGGCCGGGGAAGTGGCATGGCCGTTTCCCCGTAGTTACTAACAAACTGCACATCGCAGAAGTTGTACCGGTGTATGTACTCCCGGCCGTGGCGGATGATCCGTGAATGGAAGCTGATGTTCCGTAATAATCGGCGAATTTACCTATTTATAAGCGAACAGGCAAGCGACATGAGCCGTTTCTTGCCTCTTTCTGCCCCTAATTTAGCTTTTTTATACACTCCCGCAGCCGGGAGCAACTCCCAACGCGATCAATCAGCGAGCAGGTCGATGGTGAGACCTTCGTTTGCCGCGATGGTGTCGGGGAATATGGCGCGTGCTTCGGCGAGGTGACGCTTCTCATCGGGATATGCTTTTGAGTAATGACCGATGAGAAGGCGCCCTGCATGAGCCATATGGGCAATCCGGGCGGCTTCGGAGGCGGTGGAGTGTCCGCGTTCGCGGGCTTTGCCGGCAGCGTCGTCGGCATAGGTCGCTTCATGATAGAGCAGGTCTACACCGTCGACTATCTCGGCTATCGACGGCGTGAAGACTGTATCGGAACAGTAGGCGTAGCTTGCCGAGTGGTCGGCGGGAGTGGTGAACATCTCGTTGGGAAGGATACGTCCGTCGGGAGCCACGAAGCCGGCCCCCTCCTTGATGGCCTGTAACTGTGCTACGGGCACATGGTGGAATTGGATCATATCGCTGCGCAGATGCAGGGGCTTGGGCTTTTCGCGGAAGAGATAGCCTACGGTGGGAACACGGTGATAGAGCGGGAAGGCTTCTACCTCCAGGCCGGGGAGATCAAGAACTGTCTGGCGTTTACCGGGTTCAATTATATCGAATCGCAGTTCGTAGGAGCGTTCGCGGCAGAAAAAGTCCGTAAGCTGGCTGAAAAGGCGGGCGCCTTCAGCAAAGGTATGTACGGTCACTGTGCCTCCAGTCTGATGGAGGGCGAGTGTGGAGAGCAGCCCGGGAAGTCCCAGACAGTGATCGCCGTGAAGATGGCTGATGAAGATATGGGTCAGGCGCGAGAATTTCAGCCCCATGCGGCGCATGGAGAGCTGTGCGCCTTCGCCGCAGTCGATCATCATAAGCTGTCCGCGGTATTCTATTACCTGGCAGGATGGAAGATGGCGAAGGGATGGGGTAGCCGAGCCGCATCCGAGTATATGGAGTTTGAATTCGCTCATAATTTTAATTTCGGCGAAATTACTGAATTTAACGTTAACAGGCAAGAAACCGCCCGGTTTCTTGCCTGTTAAATAGTTGGAATTTTCACTGATGAAGTGAAAAGTTTCTTAGAGAGCCGCTTTTACGGTAGAGGTGGATCCGGTCGCGTCATTAACCGTGACAAATACGATTCCCGACAGGTGCGACAGGTCGATTTCGGCGCTGTTGCCGCTGAAAGCGACGGGTGCGTCGAGGAGCGTTCCGGCGGGCGAGAATACCGCAACGGATGTAATGGCGGCTCCGGCAACGGCGACAGCACGGCGTGTGGCGGCATCATATGCTACACCGATACCGGCATCGCCGGCTGCGGCCGATACTATGCCATTGTTTTCATCCGGTTCTACACGCACCATACCGAAAGAGTGGTAAATCTCTCCCGAATTATTGTTGCAAAGAACATGCTCGTACTCCTTGCTGAAATCGAACGAACTGTCATATTCCACGTCATATCCCACATCGAAGCTCGTTGTGGAGAGTTTGGGAACTCGTATACGCTTCGGTGCCGATGAAGCCTTCGTGACTCCATCTTCGTCGAGAAGGGCGACCTTGACAGGCACATTGCGGTCCGAGTCGTAGGTGTTGTTGAATTCTATGGTGTAGTTGGTTGTCTCATTCTGCTTAAGGGCGGTGTTGAGGAAGCTGGCGCTGACCACGGATACCTCGGGTATTTTGTCGCCAAGTATCGAGTAGCCGTCGCGGCAGGATATCACGGCGAACCCTTGCTTGCTGAGGTTATAGAGCATGCGTTCCCAGTCTTTTGACAGTGATGTGCGGCATACGACGCGCACTTCGTAGGTTCCGTCCGCAAGGTCGGGTATGTCGGCCTGCATGGAGGTGTAACCCCATCCGCTGTTGAGCTCTACCGGTCCGAACAGCGACTGATACTGGCTCTCGCCTGTAGCTGCATTCGTGTACTCGAAGCCGAAGTAGACGTTGCGGGCTTCGAAATAATCGTTGAACCAGAACCCGTCTATCTTGAGGTTACGTCCCGAAGTTAGGGTTACATTGAAGTCATCACCCTGAACTATAGTCATGTCGGGGCGGCGCGATCCTCTGCGAGGCTCATGCACGTTGAGCATGGCTACCTGACCGAGGTTGTAACCTCCTTCATAGCCGCCGATACCTTGTCCGGAGGGTTCGAGATCGTCGATTTTGAAATATCCGTCGCAGTAGCCTCCCCACCCCCAGTTGAAGTGGAAATAGCCTTTTCCGTTGTAGCCGTCGCATACGAAGGCGTGGCCCCCATCCTTGCTGAAGCCTGAATAGTAAACAGGGCCGTTATCCTTAAGTTCTGTTATAAGCATATCTTCCCATGTGTCGAGGGTATAGCGGTCGCGGGCGAACAGTTGGGCTGTCACGTCGTATGAGAAGTTATTCACGAATGCGCGTGGCACGTTGCCGTTGCCGGCTCCGGAGCCGGAGGGGCTGTAGCCCATGTCGGCAGCGAAGCCGCAGGTTACCATCAGTTCGGCCACCGCTGTGGCGCGTGCCGGATTGGCGGAGCCGGGGTAGTTGTTGCGCATCTGATCCCACTCGAATGTCACTTCGAGCGATCGGGTCAGTTCCTCGTTGTTGCATGTGGCGTGTCCCTCACCTTTGCCCTTTTTGGGGTATTCGTAATATTTCAGCACCTGTGCCATGGCAGTTGCCACACAACCGGTAACGCTTTTCTCGCCGTCCTGTTCGGGACAGTAGTAGTTGTATGGGTTGCCCTGATTCCAGGTGGTGGTCATCAATGGTTCTATAACATCGCTGCTCGACGCTTTCTTTACCTTACGGGGAGCGGCGGGGGCGGTTCCTGTGGCGATAATGCTGTCGGCAGTGGCAATATCGGCTGCATATCCTCTGAGCCAGTCCTTGAATTGCGGTGGCATCTCCCCTTTGCCGGGGGTAAGTCCGTAGGCCAGCAGTGGGGCGGCGATATCGTTGGCGCCTACTACCATAAGCGTGCTGTCGGAGTTGGCGAACAGATATACGGCCGGTTCTCCGGCTGGAGTGTTGACGGTGAGTCTGAGCTCCGGATTAACGGCTGAACCGACGTAGGCTGCCGCTTTCCGGGGCACATCGCTTCCTGCAAGGCGCGAAAGAGCTTCGGCCGGGGATAGCGACCGTGCGTTTACGGCCGTAACGGTCAGTAGCGACGCCGCTCCGGTGATAAGTAGAGAATAGAATTTCTTCATGTTGCTTTCAAATAGAGTAATCTGTTTTATTATAATGATCTAAGGTTATGATAAACAACCGGGCCCTTTGCGTTGTCCCGATTGTGTATGTATACTTATCGCTTAAGTAAGCCATGGATGATATAAAGCCGATGAATATACATTATGCGTAATAACTTGTATGGCCTGCTTATAGCCTCAAAGTTACACAAAAATCTTCAATACATCCAAAAAAAATCCCTTCTCGCCACGATTTTTAATTCGTTGTGGACGGGAAGGGATCTTTGTCCTTGATAGTTTGGAGTCAGGCATCAGGGACGCATTCCTCCGGGAGGTGGGCCACCGAATCCTCCGCGTCGGCCTCCGCGTTCGCCGCGTTCACCTTCCGGACCGCGTGGACCTTGCATTTCGTAGCTGTCGTCGCGGTGTCCTTTGCCGAATGTCTGGAACTTGTATGTGAATGTGATCATGAAGAAGCGTGTCAGCGAGTTGTAACGGGTGTCGTCGATGTAGTTGGCCGTTACGGAGCGCGAGATGTTCGATTTCTGTTGCAGGAGGTCGTAAACTTTCAGCATGAGTACTCCTGCTTTGTTGCGGAGGAACTGATACGAAACCGATGCATTCCACATCCATTCTTTCTGATCGTATCCCTGCATATAACCCTTGGTGGCGGTGTATGTGAGGTCGGTGGCGAGGATGATGTTGAGTGGAGCGTACCACGTTCCGTTGAAGGTTCCGCCGTAGTTGTGGGTGGTGGTAGTGGCGATACCGGAGAGGGTATTCATCGTGGAACTCATGCGATAGTTGGGACGTAGCTCTAGTTCGAGATTCTCGGGACGGAAAGCTATCGCCGGGCTCTCGGCGAGCATAATGCCTGTTGATCGGTTGCGCAGTCCGTTGTTGTAGCCTATCTGCTGATTCGTGTTTATGAAAATGTGGTTGTTGAAAGACCACTGCTTGTTGTGGCCGAATGGCTGCGAGAACATGTTCATCAGTTGTGCGCTCCATACTCCGTTCACATTCTCATATGTGGTGTAGCGGCCGCCTGTCTGGTTGTCGAAAGTCGTTTTTGAGATAATGGCGTTCTGCGTCATGCTTGCATCGAGCATCACCATTACAGAACGCTGGCTTTCGGGCCAGAATTTCTGCAGGCGTGTCCGCAGGTTGTGGTTGAACGACGGACTCAGGTTCGGATTACCTTGAACTATATTCAGCGGGTTGGAGTTGTCGACAACGGGTTGCAGCTGGTTCATCGAAGGCTCTGAGGAGCGTCCGTTATAGTCAATGTTGATTGAACTCTGTTTGTCCATGCGGTAGCGGAAACGCAGGAAAGGGGCGTAGTTCCATACCCAACGTTCGGGAATGTTCTTCGCACTGTTGATGAGGTTGATGCTTTTACTCATCGACGGCACTACGGACAGGCCTGTCTCAAGGGTATATTTCGCGTTCACTTTCTTGAAGCCTACACGGATATCCTGAGTCATGTAGTTGTTTCGGAACTGGTTGGAGATATCGGGCTGGAACTCCCAGTCGCCATATACGAACGATGCGAAGTCGGGGTTGAGCGGATCGGGGAGCAGCCAGGGGTTCTCGATAGGTGAGCGCTGGTCCACGATCTTGTCGCGGTTGTTCCATCGGTACTGTATGCGGTACGATACGGTGAGGAAGTTGCCGTTGGCTACGTTTCCTAACGGTTCTGTCCAGCTCACTCGACCCGATACGTTATTGGACCATGTGCGGTTGTCGGTCTGCTGTTCGTAGACGTATTCCATGTAGTCGTCGAGAGCCTGCGTCATATCCTCGAATTCCTGTTCTGTCATGGCGCTTCCACCGGTAGTACGCTGGCTGAAATAGGTGTAGGCCAGCGAGTTTTCGTATTCCCGTGTGTTAGAGAAGCTGTAGTTGCCCATGATTGAGAATGAGCGTCCGCGGTGTGATGCGAAGTTATGGTTATATATAAGGCGGCCTGATGCGTCCACTGAATTTCCGTGCGACGATCCCCAGTTGAGACTGTTGTTGATGGGTGTGTCGAAAACGGTTTGTCCGTTATCAAGTCGGGCACCCCACATGTTGTCGTAGCTCGACGATGCAGAATTGTTTGTGTTATAGGAGAATGCTGGACGGAAATCGAGAGTGTTGAACGAGTCCGGTTTCCACTCTATTCTGAAGTCACTGCGAATGTTATGGCCTTTATCGCGTGAATTGGTGTGGGAGTTTTCCAGCTTGCTGTCGTCGGCGAAGAGGTACTGGCGGTCGCGCGATGTGACGGTGTGCCGGTTGCTGTGATTGTAGTTTACGTTACCTCCGAAGCGCAGTCTCTCGTCTTTGCCGAGGCTGAAGTTCACGCCGAACGATTCCGTGGAGTTTATACCGCGGTTTCCTCCGAACCGACGGAAGCGGTCGCCGTTGCCGTCGGTGAATCCCAAGTCGTTGGTGTTGTTGGCGTTTCCTATGAAGGTGAGCTGGTTGTTGCCCCACAGATGGGTGAGATACAGGCTTCCGAGATAGCGGTCATCGGTGCCGTATCCTCCCTGGAAGGTTCCCTGCCACCCTTTCTTCATACCTTCTTTTATTGTGAGGTTGATTACGGTTTCCTCTTCGCCGTCGTCAACTCCGGTGAGACGGGCAAGTTCGCTCTTGCGGTCAACGACCTGAAGCTTCTCAATCATGTTTGCGGGTATATTCTTTGAGGCCACTTTGGGGTCGTCGCCGAAGAATTCTTTGCCGTCGAAGAGAATTTTTCCTACCTGTTTGCCGTTGGCGGTGATCTTTCCGTCGCTGTCGATCTCAACACCGGGCAGACGCTTGAGAAGATCTTCCACCACGGCATTGGGCTGTGTCTTGTATGAGTCAGCGTTATATTCGATTGTATCCTGCATTACCTTTATAGGTGTTTTAACGCCGATCACCGTCGTTTCCTTGAGCATGTATGCCGACTCGGCGATGCGGATTGTGTCGAGTTTGGTGTTTGACTTCACATCTATATTAACATAGTCTTTCGAGTAGCCGATATAGGTGGTTTCCAATAGATACGATCCTTTCTTGATGTCTGTCATACGGAAAGCACCGTTGTCGTCGGTCATGGCTCCTTTCACGAAGGTGGAGTCTTTCATCTGGAGCAGCCTTACTGTGGCATCGATCATCGGATCGCCCGTAGCGTAGTCGGTGACTACACCGCTCACATTGTAGGCCCAGGCTGTCACGGCAGTGACCGCGGCGAGAGCCATAATCGAGTATCGCCTCGAAATCTTCATCTTATGTCTCTGAAATAGATAGTTATGAGTAAAACGTGATAATTCGGTATGTATGCATGAGATAGGCAGCGGGGTTCTGTGATTAAATTGGAGATGTAATCGGAAACCATTATTGTGGGGCCGCCAGGAGTCGCCATACGTTATTTGAGACACAAAATTAGCCATTAAGTTAAAGCGGTTTTATAACCTTTTGCTTTTATGAGCAACTTTTAAGCATTGTAAACATTTCCTGATGCCATATCGCTTGTCGGGCCGGACATTTTACAGAGTTTCGCGCATAGGTTAAGATGTAGGAACAAATTGCGATTTACAATAATTAACATGAATGTATGTTTTGAAACATGATTTCTGTATGATGCGTATTGCAAAATTCGTTGTAACTTAGCATTGTGAAATGGAGCGGGTTGTCCGATTGTTTTTTCGGCCGATAATGAATTCTGAGTTATTGACTTCGGATATCCTTCGAAAGACAAGATTGTGCTGAATTTTTTAACCATAAACCGTATCATATGAAAAAATATCTACTTTCGTTAGTGGCAGTCTGCGTATGCGCCATCATGGGCTACGCCGAGACTGTGACATTCGATTTTACAAAGGAGAATGCCTATGGCATCGCATCCCCTGAGGCGGTTAGCTCAGGAACAGATCTTGAAGCTAATCAAGTGATCGTTGAAGGAGCAGTGAGCATGGAGGCTGTATTCGAAGCGACAGCATCGAATAAAATCCGTATCTGGAGAACCAAAGATGGAGTTGAACTCCGTGCATACACAGGTCAGAGCCTGAAGTTCACTTGCGATCAGGATATAACCCAGATTGAATTTTCAGGAAATAAAACCGCGAAAATCACTTTAGGCGACATGCCTGCCAAAGAGGTGACCGCAGAATTCGGCGCAACTGTCAATATCAGCACGATCACTGTGACATATGGCGAAGCTGCATCCGGAGAAACAACCCTTTTCGAATCTACCTTCGACAAAGACGACGGTATAGGGATGTTCTCGGTGGAAAACACTGTTCTTCCCGATGGGCTTACCGCGGTTTGGCAGCATGACGCCAGATATGACTGTATGAAAGCAAGCGGGTACAGCGGATCGGCTCTGGTGTCAGACGCATGGCTCATTTCCCCGGTGTTCGATCTCAAGGATGTTACCGCGCTGTCGCTCTCGTTCGATCATGTAATCAATAACTTCGCATCAGTAGATGATGCCAAGGCACAGGCCACGGTTGCAGTGCGCGTGGATGGCGGTGCATGGGAGACTGTGACTGTCCCCCAGTGGGGAACCAATGCAAACTGGACTTTCGTCAATTCCGGAGCTATCGACCTGACCGCTTATCTCGGCAAGAAAATAGAAGTCGCATTCCATTATACCAGCACTACAGAATCTGCCGGCACATGGGAGGTGAAAAACTTTAAGTTTGCAGGTGAGGGTACACTCGCTGTTGAAGAGCCTGTGGCCAAACCTACCGAGGTTGCCAATATCGCCGCTTTCCTCGCAGACAAGACTGCCGGAGTTACCTATAAGTTTACCAACAGCGTAAACGTCACCTACCAGAACGGTCAGCGTCTCTATGTTGAGGATGCCACCGGTTCGCTTCTGATATATGGAAATGTAGGCCAGACTTATGTTGTAGGAGACGTGATCCCCGCAGGATTCACAGGCGTGTATGCCGAGTATGGGAAGGCTCCCCAGCTCGGAACTCCCGCAGGATTCGAGGCAGCCTCCACCTCGGTGGAGTTAGCTCCGGAGGAGCTAACTGTAGAAGAGCTCGCTACAGACATGGTCAGCAAATATATAAAGCTCGTAGGAGTTAATATCACCGCCGTTTCGGGCAAAAACTATACAATGGAGCAGGACGGAGAAGAAGTGGCTCTTTACGACCAGTTCGGCATCAATCCCGCTACCGGCGAGAATCTCACCGTTATAGGTATATATGCCACTTACAACGGTACTCCTCAGGTTCAGCCTATCGAGGTTACCGATGAAAGCGGTGTGGTGATCGAGAAAGTTGTCAACCCCGTGTTCTCTCCCGCCGCAGGTGCTGTGTTCGCAGGTACTGCTGTTACGATAACCACTGCTACCGAAGGCGCGGCCATTTACTTTACTACCGATGGTAGCGAGCCTACCGAGGCTTCCACTCTCTATACAGAACCGATTGAGATAAGCGAGGCCACTACAATCAAGGCGATTGCCGTTAAGGAGGGTTTCGAAGCGAGTGACGTCGTTGAAGCTGAATTTACCATCCGCGAACCTGGACAATACAAGGGTGAGTTCGACACCTTCAACGGAGGCGAACCCAAAACTACCTACGGAACCTACACCAATGCTACCGGATGGACGGCTGAAAACTCTGCTATCCTCAGCGGAAACGAGGAGGGAGCTGCTGACAGCAATCCTAAATATGGCTTTATCGGCGATCCTACCACTCTCGCTGTCTGCATCAACGGTAAGACTACCGCCGTCGGCAAGATCGTATCGCCGCTGCTTACCGGTGGTATAAAGGATCTTACCTTCAGATATGGTCTTCCATTCGCTGATACCAAAATCGATTTCACTGTTACGGTCTACAGTGCCGACGGTGAAGTTGTGGCAACCGAAAAGGTAGCTCCCGAATCGGTAGAAAAGGGTGTGGCATATGATTTCAGCATGGAAGTGAAATATTCCGATGATTTCAGAATCGAGATCGTGAACAACTGCCCCTCGGAAAGTACAAGCAATAAAGACCGCACTGCAATCTGGAATCTCACATGGGAAGCATATACGTCTGCAGTTGCCGGCGTTGAGGCTGCTGACAATGCTCCGGTTGAATACTTCAACCTTCAGGGTGTCCGTGTCGTTAACCCCGAAGGCGGTATATTCATCCGTCGTCAGGGCAACAAGGTTGAGAAAGTGGTAGTCCGCTGAGTAAGATATATGCGAGGGCATTGAATGCCTGTATCAAAATCAGTAAAATACTCGTTAAATAATAAACAGGATTTTACTTTGCTCGTCAGCCCGGAGTTTTCAGCTCCGGGCTGATCTGCTATGTATGGTTGATCTGCCGCGTGTGGTATATCTGTTATGTATGGTTGATCTGTTATGTATGGTTGATCTGCCGCGTGTGGTAGATCTGGCCCGTTTGTCTCAGGGTGAGTGTTTCCGGTGTGAATAAAAGCAGAAAGCCTTCCGCAGCTTGATGCTGCGGAAGGCTTTCTTGCGCTTCAGGATGGGCTTGAACCAACGACCCCCTGATTAACAGTCAGGTGCTCTAACCAACTGAGCTACTGAAGCAGTTTTGATGCGTTGTTTACAGATTTGATTAAGACAGAACTTTAAACTCAATTTTAATTACTTGCGCTTCAGGATGGGCTTGAACCAACGACCCCCTGATTAACAGTCAGGTGCTCTAACCAACTGAGCTACTGAAGCAAAATTGCCATTTCTGTGGCGATGCAATCTAACACCCCTCCGGGTTTTGCGATGCAAAATTACACTTCTTTTTTGAGCTGTGCAAATTTTTGTGCGTTTTTTTTAGAAATAGTCCGAAATATCTCTGGCAGCTCATATTTTAGCGGTTATATTAATGAAATAATTCCTTAATTATTGTGAAGGTGCGGAATAATTGCTTAATTTTGCAGGATATTATGGGAAAGCGGATGTGTTGCCAGAAGGCACACAAGCAGGCTGAAAACAACACTAAATAATCTATAACCTTAAAAATCAAAACATTTATGTGGTTAACATCCTCATCCATAGGTAGGAAGGTTGTGATGGCCCTTACGGGTATCTGCCTTGTCCTATTTGTGACGTTTCACGCATTGATGAACGGAGTGGCACTCTTCTGGCCCAGCGCCTACAACGAAGTGTGTCTGTTCCTGGGTGCCAACTGGTATGCGTTGATCGCTTCTGCAGGTCTCGCGGTACTTTGCATCCTTCACATCATCTTCGCAGTGTGGCTTACCGTACAGAACCGTACTGCACGCGGATCTGAGCGCTACGACGTAACCACCCGCCCCAAACAGGTAGAGTGGTCGTCGAAGAACATGCTCGTGCTCGGTATCGTGATTCTGGCTTTCTTGGTAATTCACCTTATCCAGTTCTGGAGCAAGATGCAGCTCGCGGAAATCTGCGGAAATGAAGTAGTCGACACTATGCGCGACGGCCAGGCAATCCCCCCCGCTGCAGGAACCTACTTTATCGCAATGGCATTCCGCAACCCTCTTACCCTTCCGGTATATCTTATCGGCTTCGTGGCTCTCTGGTTCCACCTTACCCACGGTTTCTGGTCTATGTTCCAGACTATCGGTTGGAACGGTAAGATATGGATGGAACGTGTGAAATGCATCGGCAACTGCTGGGTGACTATCGTTGTCGCTCTCTTCGTGGCAGAAGCTATCGTATTCACAGTTCAGACAAACCGCGGCGTTTACTACGACTGCCCCGTACTTCAGGAACAGTATATGGAGATGGCCGCTCATGGCCATGGCACTCCCGCCGCTGAATGCACCGCAGCAGCTTTCTGCAGCGACGATGCTCCCTCATGCGCCAAGGCTCAGTGCGCCGGCGAGGCTGAGGCTGAATGCGTAGAGATTGAAACCGTAACCGTTAACGAATAAACCATCCATCAGATATGGCCGACAATAAGAACCTCGAGGGCATGATCGACTCCACGCCGATTATGAAAGATTACGCCGACATCGAGTCGTCGAAACTCCCCGAATACCAGATTGACAGTAAAATACCCGAAGGTCCCATAGCTGACAAGTGGACCAACTACAAGGCTCACCAGAAACTGGTGAACCCCGCCAACAAACGCCACCTCGACATCATCGTCGTAGGTACCGGTCTGGCCGGCGCATCCGCTGCCTCGACCCTCGGTGAACTTGGCTTCAACGTAACCAACTTCTGCATTCAGGATAGCCCCCGTCGCGCTCACTCAATCGCTGCCCAGGGCGGTATCAATGCAGCCAAAAACTATCAGAACGACGGTGACTCGGTTTACCGCCTCTTCTACGATACTGTGAAAGGTGGTGACTTCCGCTCGCGTGAGGCAAATGTTTACCGCCTCGCCGAGGTGTCGAGCAACATCATCGACCAGTGTGTGGCGCAGGGCGTTCCCTTCGCACGCGAATACGGAGGCCTCCTCGCCAACCGTTCGTTCGGCGGCGCTCAGGTCAGCCGTACTTTCTATGCAAAGGGCCAGACCGGCCAGCAGCTCCTGCTCGGCGCATACTCCTCGCTCAACCGCCAGATAAAGAAAGGCACTGTAAAGAGCTACAACCGCCGCGAAATGCTCGACATCGTCATTATCGACGGCCGCGCGCGCGGTGTTATCATGCGCAACCTCATCACTGGTGAGATCGAGCGCTACGCTGCCCATGCCGTAGTTCTCGCCACCGGCGGCTACGGACGCGCATTCTTCCTCAGCACCAACGCTATGGGTTGTAACGGTTCTGCCGCGGTTCAGGCATTCAAGAAGGGTGCATACCTCGCTAACCTCGCTTTCACACAGATCCACCCCACATGTATCCCCGTTCACGGTGAAGACCAGAGCAAGCTCACCCTCATGAGCGAGTCGCTCCGTAACGACGGACGCATCTGGGTGCCCAAAAAGAAAGAAGATGCCGAGGCAATCCGTGCCGGCAAGAAGAAACCGACCGATATACCCGACGAGGACCGCGACTTCTATCTGGAGCGCCGCTATCCCGCTTTCGGTAACCTCTGTCCCCGCGATATCGCTTCGCGTGCAGCCAAGGAGCGTTGCGACGCAGGCTTCGGCGTAGGTACAGGCAACGCCGTGTATCTCGACTTCAAATATGCTATCGAGCGTCTGGGCGCCGACGTGGTTCGCGACCGCTACGGCAACCTCTTCGATATGTATCAGATGATCTCTGACGACAACCCCTACGAGACCCCGATGATGATCTTCCCCGCAAGCCACTACACAATGGGTGGTATCTGGGTAGACTACGAGCTCATGACCTCGATCAAGGGTCTGTTCGCTATCGGCGAATGTAACTTCTCCGACCATGGCGCAAACCGCCTCGGAGCTTCGGCGCTCATGCAGGGTCTTGCCGACGGTTACTTCGTGCTTCCTTTCACCATGCAGAACTATCTGAGCGACCAGATCAAGGTTCCCCGCTTCTCTACCTCGGCTCCCGAATTCGACGCTGCCGAGAAGGGCGTACGCGACCGCATCGCCAAACTTATGGCCATCAAGGGTACCAAGTCGCCCGATCAGCTCCACAAGAAGCTCGGCCACGTGATGTGGAACCTCGTAGGTATGGGCCGTACCCTCCAGAGCCTCGTGAAAGCTGTCGACGAAATTGAAAAGGTTCGCAAGGAGTTCTACTCCGACCTGCGCATCGTAGGTAAGGCCGACGACCTCAATACCGAACTTGAAAAGGCTCTCCGCCTCGAAGACTTCCTCGTGATCGCCAAGATGATGGCTATCGACGCCCTCCACCGCAACGAATCTTGCGGCGCTCACTTCCGCGAGGAATATCAGACGGCCGACGGCGAGGCTGCCCGTAACGACGCCGAATACATGTATGTAGGATGCTGGAAGTACACCGGCGACAACGAGAAGCCTATCCTTCTCAAGGAGCCCCTCAAGTATGAGGCAATCAAGGTACAGACCCGTAACTACAAATCGTAAAAGCAACCACGTAGAAGCCACGCGGGCGGCGCATGCGGCCGCCCCGGGCTTCCACCAGATAATTCATAGCAACATTTATGGAAACAACAATCAACGTAAACTTGAAGATTTGGCGTCAGCGTGGTCCCAAAGAACCCGGCAAGTTCGTCAAATATCGCGTAGAAAACGTGTCAACGGGCAGCTCTTTCCTGGAAATGCTCGACATGCTCAACCAGCAGCTCGTTGACAAGGGGGAGGAACCCGTAGTGTTCGACAGCGACTGCCGCGAAGGTATCTGCGGCATGTGCTCGCTCTATATCAACGGCCATCCCCACGGTCCCGTGCAGGGTATCACCACCTGCCAGCTCCATATGCGTAAATTCCACAACGAGGAGGAAATCACCATCGAGCCCTGGCGTTCGGCGGCTTTCCCCGTGGTACGCGACCTCATGGTGAACCGCAACGCTTTCGACCAGATTCAGCAGGCCGGCGGCTACGTCAGCTTCAACTGCGGCGGTGCGCAGGATGCCAACAATCTTCCTATTTCAAAGGAGGTTGCCGATGAGGCGATGGACTCTGCTACCTGCATCGGATGCGGCGCTTGCGTGGCAGCATGCAAGAACGGTTCGGCTATGCTTTTTGTCAGCGCGAAGGTAAGCCAGTTCGCACTGCTTCCTCAGGGCCAGGTAGAGCGTGCCCGTCGCGCCCGTGCTATGGTCCGCAAGATGGACGAACTCGGATTCGGCAACTGCACCAATACCGGAGCTTGCGCGGCAGAGTGTCCCAAAAACATCTCGCTGAGCAATATCGCACGCCTCAACCGCGAGTTTATCAAGGCAAAGCTTGCCGACTGATAAATCTCAGAAAACCATAACTTTATCCTCCCCGCCTGCGGTTTCGGCCATAGGCGGGGAGGACTTTGTTTTTCTCCATTCCCTCTCCGCCGATTTGGAAAATTGGTGCGGGATTGCTATCTTTGTATTCATAATGCTGATAAAACTTGACGATGAAAAACAATAGCTCCGAAGGAAACAGAATAATCAATCTCGGCAACATGCTCATAGCTCTCGGTTGCCTTATAACTCTGGGACTTGCACTTTTTACCATATCATGCGACGATTCCGGACGCACAGTTGACGAGCGGCTTGCCGAAGCCTCGGATGCTATCGCCGACCGCGATTTCAGACATGCCCAGATGATATGCGACAATCTTGCCGAGTATGTGGTGGCTTCAGATACCGCTGCCATCGACGAGGAGCAGGCCGCCCAGCTCGCAGTGCTGTATATGATGCTTTCCGAAAGAAGCAATGAGGACGAGAACGTGACAGTAGCTACCGAGTGCATGCGCTATGCCTATAGCCTTTCGTCAGACTCGCTAAGTACCTTCTCCCAATCGCTTTCTCTCGACGAGCAACGTCATTTCGAACTGCTCCACCGTCTGACCGTCAGCATCGATAATCCCATTGATCTTGACGACGAGGACTTCTACCATGAAGAACATTAATCAGCCAGTGGTTAGTAATTGACGATTGAAAAATGGTAGTGCCCCGCCGGTGCAGAGCGGCTGTGGGAAGATACAGGCATCAGCAAATTTATTTTATATCATTATGGAGGCAGACTGGATGAAATCGCTCGAGGAGTTGAAAGCTATCCTTCCGGAAGGGGAAGAGGCAGATATAGCTCAGGAAGAGGCCGGGAGCGAGGCCTTTTCTCCGAAATCGCATCCCCGCCTCGACATAATTCTCGACAAGAAAAACCGCAAGGGGAAAGCCGCCACTATAATCTGCGGTTTTACCTGCGGCGATGCCGAAGTAGCATCCATCGCCGGTAAGCTGAAACAGAAGTTAGGCACAGGCGGGTCGGCCCGCGGGGGCGAAATACTTATCCAGGGCGACAAACGTCAGCAGGCGCTCTCCGCTCTTATCTCCCTCGGTTTCAAGGCCCGCGTTATCTGAAAGTCTATTAAATAAAATAATTTTCACGACTTGCATATGAAGGTTTTCCGGATGTATGAGTCGAGCATCAACCAACGGTATATCGACGAAATAGTAGAGGCTCTGCGCCAAGGAGCGGTGATAGTATATCCTACCGACTCCTATTATGCCATAGGCTGCGACGCGCTGAACAACCGCGCCGTGGAGCGGGTATGCAAAATAAAGGATATCAATCCCGCCCGCCAGCGTCTCAGCATGGTGTGCTGCGGCATATCGCAGGCGAGCGAATATACCCGCATCGACAACGAGGCTTTCCGGATAATGCGCGCCAATCTCCCCGGACCCTTCACTTTCGTGCTTCCCGCGTCGCCCCGGCTTGCCAAAGCCTTCAAGGGGCGAAAAGAGGCCGGAGTGCGTGTGCCGGCCAATGAAATAGCGCGGAGGATCGCGGCGGAACTTGGCAATCCGATTCTCAGTACCTCCGCTATATGGGACGATGCCGAGCCAGAACAACTCGCTCTTCCTGAGGAGGTGAAGATGCACTTCGAAAACCAGACCGACATATTCATCGATGCCGGAGATGCATCGGGCCGTCAGACGGCGGTGGTTGACCTTACCGATTCGTCCGAACCGGTAATGCTGCGCGAGGGCACGGCAGATCTCACTATATAATCGGATACAGCCGATTCAATCTCTTATTTTTCCAATTACACCCATTGCTACAGATACATAAGGCTTCGGCCGGTTCAGGAAAGACATATACGCTCACCCGGCAGTATCTCAAGCTGCTCCTCGGAGAGAAAATAACCGCAGGAAGCCGGAAAGGAAAATACCGGCTCCGCCCGCTTGGCTCGTACGGATACGGCAAACCGAAGGCACACGGCTCAATTCTGGCGGTAACCTTTACAAACAAGGCCACCGAGGAGATGACCGAGCGTATTATCAATGAACTCGCTGTTCTGGCAGGGAGAGTTCCAGGCAGGCGAAGCGCCTATGAAGCTGAGTTTCTGAAAGAGTTCGACACAGATCCCGGTACCCTTGCGGCCCATGCGCTGCGTGCGCTTCAGGATCTTTTGTTCAACTTTTCATGGTTCAACGTAAGTACGATCGACAGTTTCTTTCAGGGGGTGCTGAATACGTTCACCCGCGAGCTTGATCTTTCGCCTACCCATGGGCTTGAACTTGACGACCGCTATCCGCTCGAAGTGGCGGTAGGGGAGATGCTCTCCTCGATCAGAGTTGACTATGGAAGCCGGGGCGACAAGAAACGTGAGAATGACCGTCGCATGCTTATGAACTGGCTCGAGCGATATCTTGCCAATCTGGCTCAGACTGGGGCGGGATTCAATCTGTTCTCGAAAGGCTCCGGGCTGTTCAACGATCTTGTGGACAGTGTGAAGCTGTTCATGTCGGAAAAATACCGGATGAACGCCGAAATCATCAACACATATCTTTCGGACCACGAACGCATTGTGAAGTTTGCACGCGCCATATCCTCCGGCAACGAGGTTCTGGAGGCGCTGCGCACACAGGCTGTGGATTCGGCGCGCCGCTTGCTCGACACGGCAGATCCGCTCTTCAAAGCCAATGCAGTAAAGGCGCTCACCAACATTGCCGAAGGGAATACCGAACTTCTTACCGATACGTTCCGGAGCAATCTCGACAATCCGATGTATATCTTCAAGACACCCACGAAGAAGAATCCGCTCAACGAATCCAATGTCGGTCTGGCCGGAGAAGTTTTCGAGGCGTTAAGAACCTACCTTGTCAAGAGCGATCTCTACGCCGCGCTCCGTAAATGGGTATATTATCTGGGACTGTTCGGCCATGTGTTGCAGTCTCTCGATGAGTTCCGCCGCGACAACGACACTCTGCTGCTCTCCGATACCAACGATCTGCTCCACCGTATAATAGCAGAAGATGAAACCCCGTTCATCTATGAGCGCATGGGAACAGCCATCCACCATTATCTTATCGATGAGTTTCAGGATACATCGCTCATGCAGTGGGAAAACCTTCGCCCGCTGGTGCTCGAGAGTCTGAGCCATAACCGCGACAATCTGATAATCGGCGACGAGAAGCAGTGTATATACCGTTTCCGCAATTCCGATCCGCGTTTGCTCGGCGATAAGGTGGAGACGCTCGTGCGAAGCCGCTTCAGCGACGCCATCGATCTGCGCGGGGTAAGAATCGAGGAGAACTGCAACTGGCGCAGCGCCCCACGTGTGGTGATGTTCAACAATTCCGTGTTCGCTGCCATGGCGGCTATCGTTTCCGGAGGGCTCGGCAACGATAGTGTGGCGCGCACCTACTCGGCGCTCGTTCAGATGTATCCCGACAGCCACGCCGATATGCCCGGCTATGTGAAAGCATACTTCATTCCGCCGGACACCGGTAGCGGTTCCGCCACGCCATATGGTGATGAGACCCGCCAAGAAGATGAGTGTTTCGACGACCGTTATCCGCAGGAACTCAGGCTGCTCAAAGAGGAGATAAGCCGGCAGCTTTCGGCCGGTTACCGGCCGAAAGATATAGCCGTGCTGGTGCGCACGGTCAAGGCCGGCAGGATGATAATCAGCTATCTGATGGATGTGATGGAGAACGATCCCGGGTGGAGACACGGACATCTTCAGCTTATGTCGGCAGATTCAATGTCGGTCGGTATGTCGCCTGCGGTAAAACTTATCGTGAACGTACTCAGGTTGCTCAACGAGCCTGCACTTGCCGATGAAACTCCGCGCCGTAGCAATCTTAATGCCGCCTACCGCCGCTACAGGCTGATACATCGGTTCGAGCTTACGCGCCACACCACTGTTGACGATGGTGGAGATGGGGGAATCCGCCCTGTCACCGACAGCGAGGCGCTGGCCTTGGCGGTCGCCGCCACGTCTCCGGAATTAGCAGGCGATACCGATGGTCTCCAGCGGCAGATCGACAGCGATATAGCCTCTCTGGCGGCTATGGACAGCCCGACGTTACTTGCTGTGACCGACCGTATAATAGACAGTTTCCTGTCGGAAGACACCCGCAGGCGTGAAAACGTTTTTATCACGGCTTTTCAGGATCTGGTTCTCGATTTCAGCGAGGAGGGAGAAAACTCTGTGAGTGCTTTCCTTGAGTGGTGGGATCGGTCGGGGTCGGGGTGTCCCGTTCAGTCGCCCGATGGTCTCGATGCCATAAGTATAATGACTATACATAAGGCCAAAGGATTGGAATTCAAATGTGTGCATGTTCCGTATTTCAGTTTTGACATGGTGTCGTACCATCGTCCGCCATTCCGGAAGAGCATATCATGGTTTAAGCTCGATGCCACACAGTTCCCGGGAATCGATCCTGATATAATCCCGCCCATGCTCCCCCTGCCGAACCTGAAAGACATCATAGCGCAGCCTGCATTTGCCACCGAGGGGAGGGAGTGGCTCACGGAACAGAAAACCGATACACTCAATGTGGCATATGTCGCGCTCACCCGTGCGGTCAACGAGCTTTGTGTATACGTCGACAATTTCTCCGGCCGCGGTTACGACGAGGCCGACAATATAGGTGAGTGTTTTCATGATGCTCTCGCATCCCTGACTCCGGAAATGGTCGCTGGACTGCGGGTGACCGATGGCGGTGACAGATATCTGGCTCCCCTTGCCGGAAGTCTCTGTAAGGCAGAGGGTATGGAGGTGTTCGAATTCGGCGGACCGACTGTGGCTAAGCGTGAGGATGAAGTAGCTGTAGCGCCGTCGCACGATCAGATCGCCCGTACCGGGAGCGAGGAAAGTGAGATGGATGTGGAGCAGCTATATGCAGGTGCGCTCGATCAATATTTTATCAACGAACGGGCGGAGATATGTGCTTCCACCGATTATGAGGATCTGGTAAACTTCAATATGGAGAATGAGCGTCACAGGGGCATTTTCCTCCATGAAGTATTAAGCCGTGTGCGCACGGCCCCCGATCTCGGCCGCGCACTGGCCGGGAGCGCCTACCGCTACCGCATTACCGCCACCGAGCGCGATGAATGTCGTGAGATTCTTGAGACGGCTCTTGCCGACCCGCGTGTGGCGGGATGGTTCGGCGGCTATCAACGCATGATTACGGAGCGTCGCGTGGTTGATGGGTCAGGGGTGCGCCGTCCCGACCGCGTTGTATGGATGCCCGACGGCGATGTTCATGTGATCGATTACAAGTTCGGTGTGCGTCATGATGCCCGTTACGTCCGCCAGGTGAGACGCTATATGTCGCTTCTGAGCCGCGCGGGAAATTCACGTGTGAGAGGATTCCTGTGGTATCCGGTGGAACGAGAGATAGTTGAGGTTAGTTAAAGCAGAACGATGGAAACGGAAGTCCGGGCCGGTAAAAGCAAAGTGAATGCAGGCATTATGAAAGTTGCCGGCATGATAGGCAGTCTGCAGATGGTGAATATCCTCTGCAGTATCATGCGTGCCAAGCTTATCGCATTATGGATCGGCCCGGTAGGGGTCGGGCTTTTCGGAGTGTACAACAGCGCCCTCGAGATGATAGCTCTGGTGGCGCAGATGGGCATACGGCCGAGCGCCGTCCGCGAACTGGGTAAGGCGGACCATCGCTCTGTGTCGCGCATAGTGGTGGCTGTAAGGCGCACGGCCCTCCTTCTCGGTTTGGCCGGTGCGCTTCTTACCCTCTGCTTTTCCCCTTTGCTCAGCCGGATATCATTCGGCGATACATCGAGATGGTGGGGCTTCGCATGGCTGTCGGTCGCAATTCTGCTGATGGCCCTGAACAATGCCGAGGGGGCGGTGTTCCAGGGGTTACGCCGGTTCCGTAAGCTTGCCCGCTGCTCTATGGCGGGTAGTGTGGGCGGTTTTCTGGTTTCGGTTCCATTGTTCTACTGGCTGCGTGTCGACAGTATAGTGCCGTCGATTCTGGCTTATGTGGTGTGTACCTGGTTAGCGATGGGATTCTATCGTGAGAAAGTTCCCGCTCCGACCGATGGATTTCCCCGTCAGGAGAGATATGCCATAAGCCGCCGGCTTGTGACATTCGGAGCCTATCTTACGGTAATGGGGGTGATGAACTACGGAATCACCTATCTTTTTCTGGCTTATCTTCGTGCGGTCAGCGACGATGTCACCATCGGTTATTTTCAGGCCGGTTCCACCTTCGTGAACCGCTATGGGTCGCTCGTACTCACGGCTCTGGCTATGGAATATCTTCCGCGTCTTTCGGCTCACGCCCATTCCCCGCGGCGCACAGGTCTGATGGTGTCGAACCAGATATTCCTTTCCACTATAGCCCTCGCGGGTGTGCTGTCGTTTTTGGCTGCACTGTCGCCGATGATACTGAGGCTGTTCTATTCGTCGGAGTTTATGCCTGTTCTTCCGTTTCTGGTGCTTGCCGGAGGTGCCACTTTGCTCAAGGGGGTGTCGTGGTGTATGGCGGTGGAGATGATGGCGCGTGGCGACGGACGCACATTTCTTGTAACCGAGCTTGTATCAGGCGGCCTTCATCTCGCGCTCAGCATCGCCGGTTTCAGGCTGGGCGGTTTCATAGGTCTCGGAATCGGCTATGTGGTGTGGTACGGACTTTATACACTGATGGTATGGCTTGTCTACCGGTTCCGCTACGGTCTGAGGCTTTACGGTCCGGTAGGGGGTGTCATGGGGATGGCATGCCTGTTCATACTGCCGACCGTGGGGCTCGCTTTGGCCGGATACCCCTACTGGGGGCTTCCTGTGGCGATATGCGGCGGCTTGTGGTCGGCCGTTAAACTGCGCGCCAAGTTCCGCGGCAATCGTCAGTAACCTTTCATCGTGGGTGGCGTTGTATTGATAAAGGCCACGAACACCTGCCGAATGAAAAATAATTAGTATATTTGCAACTGTTTTTATCCATCAAATGATCGAGAGAATCGTAATAATAGACAACGCCGACCCGGTGAGTTTCTACGGGGTGAACAACTCCAACATGCATCTCATACGCAATCTGTTTCCCAAACTGCGTATGGCTGCCCGCGGTTCGGTGATAAAGGTAATGGGCGACGATGCCGAAACTGCTGAGTTCGAGAAGAAAATAAAGGAACTCGAGGCTTATTGCGCGCAGTACAATAAGCTTACCGAAGATGTAATACTCGATATCATAAAAGGAAACAAGCCTGCCGACCGCCACTCCGACGGCGGAGTGATAATCTACGGGGTCAACGGCAAGCCCATCTCCGCGCGCACTCCCAACCAGCATAAGCTTGTGGAGGCTTTCCGCAACAACGATCTTACCTTTGCCCTCGGGCCTGCCGGAACCGGCAAGACCTATGTGGCCATCGCCCTCGCTGTAAAAGCGCTCAAAAACCGCGAGGTCAAGAAGATAATTCTTTCCCGTCCGGCTGTCGAGGCCGGTGAGAAACTCGGTTTCCTCCCCGGCGACATGAAAGACAAGATCGATCCCTATCTCCAGCCTCTTTACGATGCCCTGGAAGATATGATTCCCGCCGTAAAGCTCAAGGAATATATGGAGACCAAGGTAATACAGATCGCTCCTCTGGCATTCATGCGCGGACGCACGCTCAACGACGCAGTAATCGTGCTCGACGAAGCTCAGAACACAACCACCCACCAGATAAAGATGTTCCTTACCCGTCTGGGAGTGAACGCCAAGATGATCATCACCGGCGACGCAACCCAGATCGACCTTCCGCGGACCGTGAACTCAGGTCTGATTCAGGCATTGCGTATTCTCAACGGCATACAGGGCATTGGAAAAGTGGAATTCGGAAAGAAGGATATCGTGCGCCATCAGCTCGTGCAGCGCATCGTCGAGGCATATCAGGCCTACGACGAGGAGCAGAATGCCATAGCACGCGATGCGGAAGCCGAAGAACGGGCCGAGGCCGACGAACCGGCTTCCTGACGGCAAAATTTGCTAATTACTTATTACTAATTACTAATTACTAATTGAATAAATGGCAACCTTAGTAAAGACCGACTACAACTTCCCGGGGCAGACAGCGGTTTATCATGGCAAAGTACGCGATGTCTACACCATCAACGACAATCTGCTGGTGATGGTGGCGACCGACCGCATATCGGCATTCGATGTCATTCTCCCTGAAGGTATTCCCTACAAGGGACAGGTTCTCAACCAGATAGCATCTGAGTTTCTTGAAGCAACCTCCGATATCGTTCCCAACTGGCGGCTCGCGAGTCCCGATCCGATGGTGACTGTCGGTTACCGCTGCGAGGGGTTCCCCGTCGAGATGATTATCCGCGGATATCTTACAGGAAGCGCATGGCGTGAATATGCTGCCGGATCGCGTGAACTCTGTGGCGTGAAACTTCCCGACGGCATGCGTGAGAACGAACGCTTCCCCGAGCCGATCATCACACCTACGACAAAAGCCGCCGAAGGACACGACGAAAATATCTCACGCGAGGAAATCATCGCCCAGGGTCTGGTAAGCCAGGAAGACTACGAGCAGATGGAAGCCTATACCCGCGCGCTTTTCGCACGCGGATCGGAGATGGCCGCCCGCAAGGGACTGATTCTTGTAGATACGAAATATGAGTTTGGCAAACGCGACGGAAAAGTGATCCTCATCGACGAAATCCACACTCCCGATTCGAGCCGTTACTTCTATGCCGACGGTTACCAGGAGCGTTTCGAGAAGGGCCAGCCCCAACGCCAGCTTTCGAAAGAGTTCGTTCGCCAGTGGCTTATCGACCATGGATTCATGGGCAAGGAGGGGCAGCAGGTTCCCGAGATGACCCCGGAATTCTGCAACGAGGTATCGGAGCGTTATATCGAGCTCTACGAGCATATAACCGGACGCAAGTTCGTGAAAGCCCCCGAAACCGATCTCGGGCAGCGTATCGCATCAAATGTAGTGAATTGCCTCGAGACACTCTCCATCTGATATTTCAAAAGCAAAGAAATCTATGAACCGGAGGGCTCCCTGCGGGAACTCTCCGGTTCATTTTACACCTGAACGCAATGAAACAGCGGCCCGGCAATACAGCAGGATCTCCCGAGAAAGTGAAGCCCTATGATGCTTCGCGTCCGAAAACCGAGCAGGTAGAGGAGATGTTCGACTCCATAGCGCCTGCCTACGACTTCATGAACCGTGCCATGACTATGGGCATTGACAAGATATGGCGTGCGAAAGCGGTGGCTATGGTCAGGGGGGGCGCTCCGCGCAGAATACTTGATGTGGCCACCGGTACGGGAGACCTTGCCATAAAGCTTGCCCGCGCCGTGCCGGAAGCGTCGGTCACCGGTATAGATCTGTCGGAGGGGATGCTTGAGATCGGCAGACAGAAAGTGGCTTCCGCAGGCCTTGCCGACCGCATTGCGCTCACCAAG
Organism: Bacteroidales bacterium; assembly: GCA_014800795.1. Lineage (GTDB taxonomy): Bacteria > Bacteroidota > Bacteroidia > Bacteroidales > Muribaculaceae > UBA7173. Next base: position 31,174 of record JAAVFL010000032.1, read on the forward strand.
GCCGACTGTCTTGATCTTCCGTTTGCCGACGGGAGTTTCGATGCAGTTACAGTGGCCTACGGAGTGCGCAATTTTGAAAATCTTGCCGCCGGCTACCGCGAGATGGCCAGAGTGCTTTCTCCCGGGGGTATGCTCTGTGTGGTTGAGCTGTCGGTTCCGCAGGGGAGGATAGTCAACCCGCTCTACCGCCTGTATTCCGGTAAGATCATTCCGGCTGTCGGACGGCCGATCAGCCGCGACAGCGCAGCCTATTCCTACCTGCCGGCCTCGATAGCTGCGATGCCTCAGGGGGAGCGTATGCTTGATATCATGAGGGGAGCAGGGCTTTCCGATGCCGCTCTCAGAGCGCTTACCTTCGGTGTCTGCACCATCTACACGGCCTTTAAGCGCGATTGATGATTGTGTCAGACTGTGCGGCATACTGACGCGGTCTTTATAATTTTGGAATTGAAAAAGTCCAAATATTCCAAAAATAAGATGAAATTGCCCGCAAAAAGTGTTAACGTAAGTTAAATGGGGGGGTAATTCTTGCATATGTCGCGAAATATGCCTTACTTTGCATGTGTGTTTTTCATAGTATTAGATTAAGATAAAGGTTTAAAGGAAAAAGGTCGTCGTGATGACGCCCTTTTTTTATGTATATATCCGGCGTAATGACAGCGCCGGAGAATCGCCCGGCAGCATCACGCTGCGCAAATCTTGAGCCGCTTTCCATTTTGACGCAGAGAAAAGATAAGTAAGTTCTTAAACTAATTACGTAAAGGTTGCAGTCAGATACTTTATATCATCCGTACCATTGGGGAAGAGGAGTAAAAAAGTATGTATTTCTTACCATTCAACCCAAAAAAAATGAGTAACTTCGCGGTGCGCGTCCGTAGCCGGGAAATTTTTCGGTAGATCGGAGGGCGCAAGGCTTACGTTGGAAAAATACCACAACACAAATAATATTGTAATTACAAGTTATGAGTAAAGAAAAAAAATTCCTGACATGTGACGGTAATCAGGCTGCTGCGCATATTTCATATATGTTCAGCGAAGTAGCCGCTATTTACCCCATCACACCGTCTTCCACCATGGCGGAATACGTCGACGAGTGGGCGGCAGCAGGTCGCAAGAACATTTTCGGCGAGACAGTTCTCGTACAGGAGATGCAGTCGGAAGGTGGTGCCGCAGGTGCGGTTCACGGTTCGCTCCAGGCAGGTGCGCTTACCACCACCTACACCGCTTCGCAGGGTCTGCTTCTGATGATCCCCAACATGTATAAGATCGCAGGCGAGCAGCTCCCTTGCGTATTCCATGTATCGGCGCGTACACTCGCTTCCCACGCACTCAGCATCTTCGGTGACCATCAGGATGTGATGTCTGTTCGTCAGACAGGTTTCGCAATGCTCTGCGAAGGCTCTGTTCAGGAAGTTATGGACCTCGCCGGTGTGGCTCACCTCTCTACAATCAAATCGTCGATCCCCTTCGTGAACTTCTTCGACGGTTTCCGCACCTCACATGAGATTCAGAAAATCGAGGAGATGGATCAGGACGCTCTCGCTCCCCTGGTTGACCGTGAGGCTCTCGCCCGCTTCCGCGAGCGCGCCCTTTCGCCTCAGGCTCCCGTATCGCGCGGTATGGCGGAAAACGGCGATGTTTTCTTCCAGCACCGTGAAGCATGCAACCCCGCCTACGACCGCGTGCCCGAGGTTGTGGAGGAATACATGCAGAAAATTTCCGAGATCACCGGCCGTAAATACGGTCTGTTCAACTACTACGGCGCTGAAGATGCCGACCGTGTGATCATCGCCATGGGTTCGGTTACCCAGGCTGCTCAGGAAGCTATCGACTCGCTGCTCGAAAAGGGCGAGAAGGTAGGTCTGGTTTCGGTTCATCTCTATCGCCCCTTCTCAGCCAAGCATTTCCTCGCGGCAGTTCCTGCTACAGCCAAGCGCATCGCTGTGCTTGACCGCACCAAGGAACCCGGAGCCAACGGCGAACCCCTTTACCTCGATGTGAAGGAATGCTTCTATGGCAAGGAGAACGCCCCCCTCATCGTAGGCGGACGCTACGGTCTGGCTTCCAAGGATACAACTCCCGCCCAGATTATCGGTGTGTTCGAAAACCTCGCCCTCCCCATGCCCAAGGACCACTTCACCGTAGGTATCGTCGACGACGTCACCTTCACCTCGCTTCCTCTTCCCGAAGAGGTGGCTCTCGGCGACAAGAGCACATACGAGGCTAAGTTCTATGGTCTGGGTGCCGACGGTACGGTAGGTGCCAACAAGAACTCGATCAAGATCATCGGCGACAACACCAGCAAATACTGTCAGGCATACTTCGCATACGACTCGAAGAAATCGGGCGGTTTCACCTGCTCGCATCTCCGTTTCGGCGACGCTCCTATCCGCTCCACATATCTGGTGAACACCCCGAACTTCGTGGCATGCCACGTTCAGGCATACCTCCATATGTATGATGTTACCCGCGGTCTGCGCGACAACGGAACTTTCCTCCTCAATACAATTTGGGAAGGTGAGGAACTCGCAAAGAATCTTCCCGCCAAGGTGAAGAAATATTTCGCCGACCACAACATCACCGTTTACTACATCAACGCTACCAAGATTGCTCAGGAAATCGGCCTGGGTAACCGCACGAATACGATCCTCCAGAGCGCATTCTTCCGCATCACCGAGGTGATCCCCGTTGATCTGGCTGTAGAACAGATGAAGAAATTCATTGTCAAGAGCTACGGCAAGAAGGGACAGGACGTCGTTGACAAGAACTTCGCAGCCGTTGACCGCGGTGGCGAGTACAAGAAGCTCGACGTTGATCCCGCATGGTCGGCCCTCGCAGTAGAGGCTCCCGCTCCCAACGACGATCCCGAATTCATCAACAAGATCGTACGTCCGATCAACGCTCAGGATGGCGACCTCCTCAAGGTAAGCGACTTCGCCGACCGTCCCGACGGCACATGGGACAACGGAACCGCCGCATACGAAAAGCGTGGTGTGGCAGCTTTCGTTCCCGAGTGGCTCGAAGAAAACTGTATCCAGTGTAACAAGTGTGCATTCGTATGTCCTCATGCTGCTATCCGTCCCTTCGTTCTCGATGCGAAAGAGATGGAGGCTGCTCCCTTCGGCGAGGATGCCACAATACCTGCTATCGGCAAGATGTTCGCAGGCATGCGTTTCATGCAGGCTGTCGACGTTCTCGACTGTCTCGGCTGCGGCAACTGTGTTGACGTATGTCCCGGCAAGAAGGGCGTGAAGGCTCTGCAGATGAAACCTCTCGAAACTCAGCTCGACGTTCAGAAGGAATGGGACTACTGCGTGAAGTCTGTGGCTTCGAAGCAGGAACTTGTCGACGTTGCCTCGAACGTTAAGAACAGCCAGTTCGCAACACCTCTGTTCGAATTCTCAGGCGCTTGCTCAGGCTGCGGCGAGACACCCTATGTGAAACTCGTAAGCCAGCTCTTCGGCGATCACGAAATGGTGGCTAACGCAACCGGTTGCTCGTCGATCTACTCGGGCTCGGTTCCCTCGACACCCTATACCACCAACTTCCGTGGCCACGGTCCCGCATGGGCAAACTCCCTGTTCGAGGACTTCGCGGAGTTCGGCCTGGGTATGACTATCGCCAACGAGAAGATGCAGATGCGCCTTGCCGACCTCATGCAGCGTGCAACGGAATGCGACAAATGCTCTGACGCCATCAAGGAGCAAGCCCGCAAATGGCTCGACAACCGCAACGACGCCAAGGCTACCCGCGAGGTATTTGAGGCTATCGTTCCTCTATGCGAGGCCTGCGGATGCGATATCTGCAATGGAATCGTTACGCTGAAGAACTTCATCGTGAAGCGTTCGCAGTGGATCATCGCCGGCGACGGCGCTGCCTACGATATCGGCTTCGGCGGTCTCGACCATGTGCTTGCATCGGGTAAGAATGTGAATGTTCTCGTACTTGATACGGAGGTTTACTCCAACACCGGCGGCCAGGCATCGAAGGCTACCCCGCTGGGCGCTATCGCCAAATTCGCAGCTGCCGGAAAACGCATCCGTAAGAAGGATCTCGGCCTGATCGCCACCACCTACGGCTACGTTTACGCCGCGCAGGTTGCCATGGGCGCCGACAATGCTCAGACCCTCAAGGCTCTCCGCGAGGCTGAAGCATACGACGGTCCTTCGATCGTAATTGCATACTCACCTTGTATCAACCACGGTCTCAAGACAGGTATGGGCCGTTCGCAGGATGAGGAAGCACGTGCGGTAGCATGCGGCTACTGGCAGCTCTGGCGCTACAACCCCGCTCTCGAAGAGGAAGGCAAGAATCCTTTCACACTCGACAGCAAGGAGCCGGATTGGGACAAGTTCGAAGACTTCCTCAAAGGCGAGGTTCGCTACGCTTCTGTTCTGAAGCAGTATCCCGCCGAGGCTTCCGAACTTTTCGCGGCTGCCAAGGCCAACGCACGCTGGCGCTACAACAACTACCTCCGCCTCTCTCGTGAGCAGTGGGGTGTAGAGCCCGGTGTTCCCGAAGTGAAGGAATAAACTTCCCCTCTGATAATAATAAAAGCCATTCCGGACATCCGGAATGGCTTTTATTATTAAGTAAGTCATGAAAATTATTACATATATGTTCAAAATAGATATTTTACACTTTCAGTGGCATCTTTTTGGCGCTTTTCACTCTCATCTTCAGTCTTTTTCGACAAGCTCAAAAGCGCAGGCGATAACGTGTAGACATCTACACTCCTTCATCTTCGAGCGAAAGTCGCTCAAAAATACACTCCCTGAAAGTAT
>JAAVFL010000033.1 GCA_014800795.1 Bacteroidales bacterium
ACTTGAAAAAGCGAAAAAGGAGTACGAGGCTCTCAGGGCTGATGTATTGAACGCTAACGACACGAGCGATACCTCTCCTACATTCAAAGTGCTTGAAGAGGGTGCATCTACATTATCAAAAGAGGCATCCGGCCGCCTCGCTCAGCGTCAGGCTCAATTCATAAAACATCTTCAGGCTGCTTTGGTCAGGATCGAGAACAAAACTTATGGTATTGACCGTATTACGGGGAAATTGATTCCCAAAGAAAGGTTGAGAGCTGTTCCGCACGCAACTCTGTGTGTTGAGACAAAAAGCAAATAATTATAAGTTCATTATATCGTGAACCGCGCTGAAACAATGGCCCGCAGGGGCACTATGTCCGCCATAATTATTTTGGCGGTGCTTCTTGTTGATCAAATATTCAAAATCTGGATAAAGACCCACTTTTATTTAGGTGAAAGCTATGAGATATTCTCATGGTTTCAGTTAGTATTCATACAGAATAACGGAATGGCTTTCGGCTGGGAAATCGGTAGTAAGCTTCTGCTTACCGTCTTGCGGATTCTGACGGTCGGATTCCTGATATTTTATATATGCCGGATTGCCTCGCGTAAGGAAGCGCGGACTGGCTATCTGGTTTGCTTGTCTCTGATAGTGGCAGGGGCTGCCGGCAATATAATAGACTGTGTGTTTTATGGTTTGATTTTCAATAATCCGCTTCCACCGTACGTAGCGACCTTATTCCCGGATGGAGGCGGTTATGGAACGTGTCTTCACGGTCTCGTTGTTGATATGTTGTATTTCCCTTTGTGTGAATGGGTATGGCCGGATTGGTTGCCATGGTTAGGCGGGGAACATTTTGTATTTTTTCGTCCGGTTTTCAATATTGCGGATGCTGCTATAAGCGTCGGTATGATTGTCCTGATTCTATTTTATTCTGCGCAGATTGGAGAGGTTCCATGGCGTAGACGCTCAATGAATATCGCGGATAGTGAGGCGGGAGAGAATGATATTTCCGATAAATGACAATGTGCTGAAAGTGAAAATGCGGATAAAAGGATCGGACGGAATGAGATGCATTCTCAATTTTGTTGTCGGGGGAGTGGTCTGTGCGGTGATATCTTCTTGTGATCGGACGCCTGAGAATATTATGGGTAAGGAGGCAATGGCATCTTTTATGGCAGATATGCACATGGGAGAAGCTGTAATAGATTTTGATTACTCATCTTTTCCCAATGACTCTACACGTAAAGTATTAAAACAAAGTATATGCGCGGCCCATGGGGTGGATCAGGAACTCGTCGACAGTTCGTTGGGTTGGTATGGACGCCATATTGAAAAATATATAGAAGTCTATGACAGGACTATCGAGATAATTCAGGAGCGCCAGCGTAATCTTGCAAGTTCGTTGAGTTCGCAGATGGCGATAGCCGGCGATTCTGTTGCGATATGGACCGGTCCCGGACATGTGCTTGTATCGGACCGTATGCCATCTCGCATTCTCACATTCAATTTCGAACCCGACAGTACCTGGCAGAAAGGCGATATTTTTATGCTGCGTTATCTTCCGGTAAATCCGACAGGAAAGATCGAGAGCCGTATAATGGTTGATTATGATAATGGTGTGACAGGATATATAAGTGAAGTAACTGTCACCCAAAGAGGTATAAATGAGCAACGCCTTCAGGTGGATTCTACGCTTGTGCCCACACGGATCTACGGTTATATAACCTATCCGCTCAATGAAGGTTCGTATGAGATAGATAGCATTGCCGTAGTGAGGATGCGTCATTATGTTATGCCTAACTCATATCTATCGCACAGGCGGTTTACATATGGAATGTCGGCTGAAGACTTACGGAAGAAAAAGGAAGCGAATGAACGCGATTCAGTGCCGGTAGATTCTGTTATATCGGATGATGCGCACGATGTAGGTCAGGCAAGACATCTTGTCAATGCATCCCGTAACCATCGGGCGGAGCGCAATAATGCCGATTTACCTGTAAGTTCGGCTGAATCGTCTCATACGGAACATAGGCAACGTGCGGCCGACCATAAAGTGACTCCGGAAAGCCGAAAGGCTGCCGCCAACAGGCGCGCAGCATCGCAGCAGACTCTACAACGGCGACAGATTAAGAAAACCACCGAGTGATTAGCTTTCATCACATATGGAATTCAGGGAAGTCAGATCCTCTATGCGTATTCTTGCACGCAATGTAATCGATAATCAGGGAGTCAAGAGGCTGTCTCTGATCGATAGATCCAATGACAAACTCATTGTCGTTCCCTTCGATATGGAGACATCGTCAACCTGTTTTGTGGATGGTGTAGTGGTGTGTTTACTGACAGAGTCTGTATCGACTGAGTTGTTTTCGGATTGCCTTTCTGAATGTGTATCGCTGAATACTGAAATTCTGTACAAGTGGCTGTCACAACGAAAAGCGCTCGGAGGTGTTTCGGATCCGAGCGCTGAAATATCATTATATCAGATTTGCAGTGATTGAGAGTTATCTCGTCTTAACCGTGGATATCAGTTGTTTTATTCCATTTAAGTTTGTCGGTTGTAAAGACCGGCCCCTCGGTGCAAACACATACATGTCCGTCAACCGTGTCTTCCACGCAACAAAGGCATGCTCCCAGACCGCAAGCCATCGTATTTTCAAGAGAGACTTCGCATGGCACGCCTGTTTCGTGTGCGATGGCAGCTACCCCCTTCATCATCGGCATCGGTCCGCAGCAATAGATGCGGCTCCAGCTGTCGCGTAACGCGGGGTTTGCTGTGACCAGTCCTGGAACTCCGGCCGTGCCATCGTCTGTTGAAATATACACCGTACCAATTTCACGAAAACTTTCTAAAAGTAACAGATCTTTTTCGCTTTTGGCAGCAAGAAGGAAGGATGGTTCAATTCCGATATCCGCAAGGCGTTTTCCCAGATAAAGAAGGGGGGCCACTCCAACTCCACCTCCCACAAGCAACGGATGGAATGAAGTAGAATCATTATTATCGGGAATTGAGAACCCATTCCCGAGAGGAAGTATTACATTAAGTATATCGCCGGGTTCTGTTTCGCAAAGCGCTTCGGTGCCTTTTCCTGCACGTCGGATAAGCAGATGAAGTTCGTTTTCTTCAGGTCTTACAAAATTTACCGATATAGGCCGACGGAGAAAAGTTTCCGGGCTATTCTCTACGCGAACCTGAACAAACTGTCCGGGACGTATGGTAGGGAAACTGAATGGTTCGGCGGATGTTGTATCACAAGGTACGGTTACATCATCTGCTTTCAGAATCAGTAGGGAATAGTTCGCTGAGAGATGTTGGTTTCCAACTACCCTCATGTCTAATGCGGTTTTGCGCATAATTGATGATATGTTTGGTTTTCGGATACAAAATTAACCAATAGTTCATCAATATCCAAAAAAAAGCCCTCGCCGGTGCTTGACCGACGGGGCATATGTTGCGTTCGTATGTAGTAAGTTATTACATGTTGTCCATGTCGAGAGCCATATAGTGCTGATAAGGATGATCGCATCCGGGACACTTTGTCGGAGGTTCGGTTCCTTCATATACGTAACCACATACGAGACACTGCCACTGGATAGGTTTGTCGCGCTTCCATACAGTGCCGTCGTTTACCTGTTTGAGATATGTCTCGAAGCGGCGGCGATGGCGTTCTTCCACTTCTGCAATAGCGCGGAAATGATCTGCTATTTCGGGAAATCCCTCCTCATCGGCAACCTTAGCGGCAGCAGTATAAAGTTCCACGCCTTCCATCATTTCTTCGTTAGCAGCGGTTGCAAGATTTTCAGCGGTAGTACCGATCACGCCGGCATCTACAGTCGTTGTGATATCAACCTGACCACCTTCAAGAAATTTGAAGAAAACCTTTCCGTGGTGCAGTTCATTATCTGCTGTATCGCGGAAAATCTGACCGATCGGATAATAATTTTCTTTATCAGCCTGTTGTGCGTAGAATGTATAGCGGGTGTAAGCCCCTGATTCTGCTATATAAGCATTTACAAGATTCTTCTCGGTTCTGGTACCTTTGATACTTTTTGTACTCATATTTGTCTATACGGTTTAGTTGTTAGTTCATTTTAGTGATACGTAATATCTACGTTTCATCTATATTAACAAATAAATCTGTATATGGTTTGATTGTTTACGTGACGGGATGATTTTTTATTTGTCAAATATGCCGGGGAACGCATAAATTGTATCGGCAGGTGGTGGGAATAAAGGAATATCAGTATGTTAGTGTCTTGAAAACCAGTAGTGTCGTATAATCTGTCTTGAAAAAGTGACGAGGTAGAAATCCGGAAGCTATCTGGTGACATACATCGAATGTCCGTATAAACAACAATGGTGGTTGCGTTATATAAAAACGCAACCACCTGTAAAATTTTAATATCGAGAGTCGTATGTGTGCGGAGAGGATTATTTCTTAACGCACCATAGCTGAGCTTACCGATTTACTTGCTGGCGATAGAGCAAGAAACTGTAAGACGCAGACGACCTTTGGCACGACGGCGAGCCAGAACCTTGCGGCCATCCTTTGTTGACATTCTTTCACGGAATCCGTGCTTGTTAACTCTCTTTCTGTTAGAAGGTTGGAAAGTTCTTTTCATTGCGGTATGTAGTTTTTTGTTTTCTTATTCACGATTCGGAGTGCAAATTTAACAGTTTTTTCCGAAATAAACAACCTCTGCGGTGAAAATCAGCCGTTTTTATTGAAAAAACGGTTCGGAAGTTCAGATGAGGTATGCTCTATCGGTTCATATCCCGTCATCCCACAGAACGATTCTTCCACATCGGATTGATGAATTTACATCAATAAGCCGCTGGTTTGATGATCCTCTGAACCGGAGTGAGATATCTCTTAGCTCGACACAGAACTTACCGTCGACAAGAACATCAGTCAGTTCCAGAAGCCGAAATTTTGTCGGATCACTGATAATTTCCTCAAACTTATATCCAGTATAACACCAGATAGTGTAGCCTGCAGATTTTATCATTTCAGCCAGATGTATTAAGCTGTCTGCCTGTGCCATGGGGTCTCCACCGCTGAAAGTGACGTTGAAACCATTAGTTTCAACAACTTTCATTATTTCATTATCGGTCAGTTCCGTACCGTTGTTGAAATTCCACGATTGCGTATTGTGGCAACCAGGACATCGGTGGTGACATCCGGCAAAATAAATGGATGTGCGTAATCCGGGACCGTCGACAGTTGTACCTGCTATAATATCAAGGACTCTTGGCATGCCGGTGTATTATCTTGTATGCGGTTGTTTGAATCCGATGTAAATGATATCGATATTTACGAGGTTATTTATGTACTATCCGGTCAGACAGTTCTGCAAGTTTGGCCTGATTCCAACGGTCAGTTGTTCCGACCAGATAGCCGGTAATGCGTTGTAGTTTGTCTATATCGTGGCTTCCGCATTTAGGACATGTATCGAGATTGTCCTGAGCGTCTTCATATCCGCAGTGCATGCAACGGTTGCGGTTGTGATTTACAGAGCAGTAGCCGATGTTGTTGGAATCCATGAGATCGACGATATCTGATATTGCTTGCGGATTGTGGGTTGCATCTCCGTCTATTTCGACATAGAATATATGTCCTCCTCCAGTCAGTTTGTGATACGGGCCTTCAACCTTAGCTTTGTGGCGTGGCGAACAATGATAATATACCGGAACGTGATTGGAATTTGTGTAATATATTTTATCGGTAACGCCGGGAATATCTCCGAAACTTTTACGGTCACGTGCGGTGAATTTTCCTGACAGACCTTCTGCGGGAGTAGCGAGAACTGAAAAATTATGACCGTATTTTTCCGAGTACTCATTTACGCGTGAACGCATATGGCTTATTATGCGCAGCCCGAGTGTCTGTGCTTCTTCTGATTCGCCATGATGTTTGCCAGTGAGGGCTACGAGACATTCTGCAAGTCCGATAAAGCCAATGCCTAGTGTACCCTGATTGATAACACTTTCTATGGTATCATTGGGTGACAGTGTATCAGCTCCGTTCCACAGGCGTGACATAAGTAGCGGGAACTGTTTTACGAGAGCTGTCCGCTGAAAATTGAATCTGTCGCAAAGCTGGCGGGCTGTGATGTCAAGTATTTCGTCAAGACGTCCGAAAAAGCGGTTGATCCGCTCTTCCTGGTTCTTGATATTCATGCATTCTATCGCGATACGGACAATATTAATAGTGGAGAAACTTATATTACCGCGACCGATCGATGTCTTTTCTCCATATCGGTTCTCAAACACTCGTGTACGGCAGCCCATGGTCGCTACCTCATACTTGTAACGTTCCGGATCGTCCGGGGTCCATTTCTCATGATGATTGAATGTCGCATCAAGGTTAACGAAGTTCGGGAAGAAGCGTCGTGCTGTAACTTTACAAGCCAATTTATAAAGATCGTAGTTCGGATCACCGGGCTTGTAGTTCACTCCAGTTTTCTTTTTCCAGATCTGTATCGGGAAGATTGCTGTGGCACCGTTTCCGACACCTTCGTATGTGGAGTGTAGAAGTTCACGGATTACACAACGCCCTTCAGCCGAGGTGTCTGTACCATAATTTATGGAACTGAATACGACCTGATTACCTCCGCGTGAGTGGATTGTATTCATGTTGTGTATGAATGCTTCCATTGACTGATGCACCCTGCTTACCGTACAATTAATCGCATGCTGGAGTTGCCTTTCACGTCCGGTAAGTCCGTCAAGAGATTTTTTTTCGAAGTCTTTTATATTAACGTGGTACAGGTCTGAGAGATTCTCCCCTGATATTTCCTCGATTTTCTTGATTTCTTCGATAAATGAAGAGCGAACGAATGGTGCGAGATAAAAATCAAATGCAGGAATAGCCTGACCACCGTGCATTTCGTTTTGAGCGGTTTCCAAGGAGATGCAGGCTATTACACTGGCTGTTTCGATCCGTTTCGCAGGGCGAGATTCGCCATGCCCGGCTATAAACCCGTTGCGGAGTATCTTATCAAGGGGATGTTGCACGCATGTCAGACTCTTTGTGGGATAGTAGTCTTTATCGTGTATATGCAGATACCCGTTGCGGACAGCGTCGCGTGCTTCCTGCGTCAGCAGATAGTCGTCAACAAAAGGTTTGGTCGTTTCGGATGCGAACTTCATCATCATTCCCGCAGGTGAATCGGTATTCATATTCGCATTCTCACGGGTGATATCATTGTTTTTGGCTTCGATGATTTCCAGAAATATGTCGCGTGTTTTTGCACGACGCGCTATGCTGCGCTGATCGCGATATGCTATATAGCGTTTGGCAACCTCCTTGCGGGGCGATTTCATGAGTTCCATTTCCACCCTGTCTTGAATCTGCTCAACAGTCATTTGCTCCAATCCGGTAACACCGATTCTATCCGTGATTTTTTGAATCAAAGTTTCATCTTCACCGAGTGGTGTCTGAAGCATGGCTTTACGTATCGCGGCTTTTATTTTTTCTTCGTTATATCCGACTACTCGACCGTCTCGCTTCAATACTGTCTGTATCATGGGTAATATATGGGATAATAAATTAAAGGAGGTAGTGATTCCAGAAAAATTATTAAGTCAACAAAAAAAACGATGGTTGAAACAAGAGCTTCAACCATGTGCAAAGGTATATAAACTATTTTATAAATACAAATTTTTAAGGTCTGTTATACAGATGTTATTTTTGATTTTGGAAAACTTTTCGAAGATACAAAAAATGTATCATGCTATAAATGAATGAAATATTCTTTTGTTTTGGACAACTTTCGTGAATGCTAATTGTGTAGAGTTTTCTTTTTTGTGCTTCTGTCGGCTTATCTGTCTTAAAAGTCGATTATAGAACTCAGTAGTTTGAGATCCGATGGTTTTAAACCAGATTCCTCAATAGGAACGGCTCGGTTGAGGTCGTTCAGATAGACCGGGTGTGCGAAAGAATATGATCCGCTGGCAAGTGATTTCGTACGATCGGCCACCGGGGTCTCAACTCCGCATATATCGATAGCTGTATTGAACATACTTTTCTGGGGCGATACCGGGCGCATGCTATTTTCCCTTAAATTATCGGCCATATCGGGATGTAAATTGCAGAATTCATCAGACAACCATGCAAGCATAGCCACGTGCAGCTGATAATATGTCGGGGTAGGAGAGGCGTGAAGGAATCGGTGGCGTAGATCATCGTAGATATCTTCGCCGTGATCGGAGGAATACATCATGGTGCAAGGACAACCGGCTGTTTTCAGTTCCCCGATAACAGATGACAATACATGATCAGTGAAACGTATTGAATTGTCGTAGGCATTGATCAGCTCGTCTCTGTCGGCATATGTTGCTTCCGTAACATTATCCGGTGTGAAATATGAGAAAGAGGCGGGGTAGCGGTCGTTATATCTGAAATGCGAACCGTATGTATGCATTACGATGAACTGTTTCGGATGGAGGGTATCTGCTACCGCTTCATGTACGAATTCAACCAATTCGCTGTCGTATGGATGATTTTCAGTGTCGGTGTATCGGGTGTCATCCGCTTCATTCCCAAAGTATTCGGTATACGACTTGTTCGGAGCCTGATTGGAAAAGAAACGTGTGTAATACCCGGCCTCTTTCATTGCGGTCAGGATGCTTTTCCTGTAGTTTATATCATTGAAGTCAGATGAATTCAGGGCGCTCATGAGCATTGGAACACTTTTATGGGTAGTGTTGGATTCGGATATTGCGTGACCGAAAAATATAAGATTAGGTTCTTTTGACAGGCATGGATTGGTGGCTCTGTGATACCCGTTAAGTTGCCAGTTGATAGCTCGGGAAGTTTCTCCGATTACGAACACGCAGATTTCACGGGAATCAGGTTTGCGTATAAGGCGTGCATTGAAGTTATAATCAGCTGAGGTCTCGGGATATGTGGCAATATGGGTGGTGCGGTTTATTGCTTCTCCCATATTATGTATTACATTAGCAGGAAAAACATCATACATAAAACTTCCTTTGACACCGGAGTTCATCGAGCCAAAAGCCATGACGCATCCGGATACAGCAAGAATGCTTCCGGTAAGAGACAAAGTCTTTCTGATGCTTCCGGCCATATTTATTTTCTTAACAATGGCATATATACCCCAAACCAATACCGGTAGGTAAAGTGCGACAACAATGCCTATAGCCGGTAAAAGATTTCCAAGTAGCTCTGTAGCCTCTGACATGTTCGTAGTCACGATATTCAGATACATGTCCACCGCTATAATTGACTCTCCGTATAGATAAAGCAATACCAGCTGGAAAGCTGCAAAGAAGAAAAATGGAAACATGGATATTGTGATCCAACCTGTGCGTCGGTGTATGGAGAGTATAAGAAGATATATACCCGCAGGCAGAATCATATTGACCGTTTTCCATACCGCAGGCATGTTTTCTGTATATGTAAGTACCATATTAGGTACGAGCAGTATTATTACAGTCCATATAGCGAGGCATCTGGGTGACGCAATTATAGATTTAATGAATTCGTGAACAGGTTTCATATGTGATGTGATTATCCCTTGATTGTTAGTTACGGACCGTTCGACATGAGACGACCGGGATCCATATTTGTAATATATGGATTAAACGTTTAAATTCGCAATAATGTTTTTAGGAATGTTAAAATGTTTCGTATAACCCCAGACAAATACTTGATGATCGTTTTCCGATTCCGTAATCGACACGGACATTAACCTTGTTCTTGAATTCCCAGCGGAGACCTATACCGTAGGAGGGGAGCAGAGTGTTAATACGGATATCGTTGAAACTGTTGAACACTGTTCCGACACCACCCCACGCCACAGCTCCGATGCGTTTCCAGATGTGTTGTCTGATTTCCACAACAATATCCCCTTCGTTCTTATCTCTGTATCGCCCTTCGTAATAGCCTCTTATTCCTTTCGATGCGTCGATTGTCGGCATCATGCTCCAAGGGGTGTGGCCATAGGTCGTCATCGCATGTAACTGTGTGGCTATAACACCGCTCTTCCAGGCCTGTTTATAAATACCGAAAGTCAGTTCAGTTGATGAAAAGGGATTCTTATTCTTGAAGAAACCAGGATAAAAGTATTGTTTCAGATTCAGATTTATACCGCTGGAGGCGTTTGTTGATATGTCGCGTGTGTCATATGAGAATATGAAACCCGCACCGAGACTATACGTTGAATTACGCGTATCCGGATTGTACCATAATTCCGGACGGGTTACTTTTGTAGCTTTCGCGTATCTGAAATTAATGGAGGGCCCGATATATAGATTATGGTAGATTCTCCATTGGAAATCACACCATAGAGCCGACCTCAGCTCAGTATATTTTGTCTCATTGGAATTCTCACATTCCGTATCATAACCCAGCCCCCAGAATTTAAGCGGGAAATGTGCGAAGTCAGCGCAATAGCGGATGCGATAGGCATCGTTTGGTCCGTAATGATCTCCCGACAAGCCCACACGGTAGAATCCGGTCAGAGAGCCTTGAACGAATACGGATGCGTTTGAAATAGGAGTTAATGAATCCATGCGCGAATGATACAGCGCAGCTCCCATTACTGCAAGCTGAAAACTGGTGGAGGCATTGTAGGTCGGTCCTCCTACTATTGAGTAGTCAAATTTCTTGGACGGTTTCGGATCGTTCGATTCGTCAAAATAGTGAATTATCTTTTGTATAATGTTCCTTTTGATAATTGTGTCGTTGTTCTCCATGATGCTACGATCCGTAGTTGCAGTATCAACCGTCGTATCGTAATATTTCCCTGCATGTACAGACAGAATTCCTGTAAATATGGTCAGAGCTGCTATTATCCTTCTCATAGTTGAAACAATCATTATAAAAGTGGTAGTTATAATTCAAATCATATAAATAGGCGGTGACTGCCTATCATATAATTATCCCCGCATTGGGTATCCCTCTGTATACAATAACAAATAATACCACGAATTTGATTTTGAAAATAAAAATCCACCGTTCTAAAGTAGAAAATCTACTTTAGAACAGTGGAAAGTATGTTTTTATGAAGGACACACGCGGATCTTATCCGTATTTGGAAATTTTGCGCAGCTCCTGTTCGTTCAGAATGCTTATTTTTCTGCCATCGACAGTTATTAGTTTTTCTGTAACAAATCCAGACAGAGTGCGGATCGCATTTGAGGTCGTCATATTAGAGAGGTTGGCAAGGTCCTCACGTGCCATATATATGCGCAGTGTCATGTTGTCGTCCTCGAATCCATAGTGATCGCGCAACACAATAAGTGCTTCAGCCAGGCGTCCGCGGATATGTTTTTGGGTGAGATTTACAATGCGTGTGTCCGCACCACCGAGATTACGTGATAACTCGTGGATGAAAAACCAGGCCAACCGGATGTTTTTGTTAATCATGTCCTCAACGAGGGTCATGGGAAGTGTTCCTACTATAGAGGCTTCAAATGCAGCTGCGGAAGAGTTGTAGCGTTCTTTTGCGAAATAAGCTCTGTAGCCGAAATACTGTACGGAGCGGATGAGGCGTAGAATCTGCACACGACCTCCTACTCCATCTTTGAACTTTTTTACTTTTCCGCTGAGAAGACACCATAGATATTCCGGTTCTTCACCTTCAGCGTAAATTCGTTGGTTCTTTTTGAAGTGGTGTATGGTAAAAGCATCAATGATACGGCGTTTCTCGTCATTGTCAAGAAGAGCCCATATCTCAGACATATCCTCGCTTAATACACGGTCAAGAGTTCGTTTAATCATTTTAGAACATAGCTTAGGGTGTATGTTTTATAACACAAAGCTACGAAAAAATCTGTAAATAGCCGCGATATTTCCGAAAAAACTGCGTTTAACCCTATGAGAACGGTTGGGAAACCCGCATTTTGCGATATAAACGATATGAATCTTTTTAATATCTGGAGCCGGTAATGAACCTTGTCGGGGATACGGCTATTGTGTTCTGCGGGTGCGTCCGGTGGCATCGAGCCTAAGCAGAATGAACAGCAGGAACGTGAAGCCCCATAGTGATGATCCTCCGTAGCTGAAGAATGGCAGTGGTATGCCGATTACCGGGCATATGCCGATCACCATCCCTATGTTTATACAGAAGTGGAATATGAGATATGATGCCACGCAGTAGGCATATACTCTGACAAATACAGTGTGTTGTCTCTCCGCAATAGAGATAACACGCAGAATAAGTATAAGAAACATCAGAACAACCAGACTGGTGCCGATGAATCCTTCCTCTTCACCGATTGTACAGAATATAAAATCGGTATGCTGTTCAGGGACATACTTGAGTTTGGTCTGCGTGCCCTTAAGAAATCCCTTTCCGCTCAGGCCTCCGGAACCAATGGCAATTTTGGATTGGTTGACGTTGTATCCGTCTCCTCTTGGATCTTCCACTATATTCAGTGCAACCTTTATTCGTTTCTGCTGATGGGGCATCATATGGTTGAACACGAGGTTAACCGACATGAGGAATCCGATCGACATAACTACAGTTGCAATTGTAAGAATCAGTTTGCGGGCTTTCAGCCTCAGTAACTCGAGAAGACAATACAGCATACCTATGCCCAAAACAGAGAAAAAGTATGTGTATCCGTTAAGATGAAGATCAACAAGTGATAGTAGCCATTCAATTAAGGCAGTCCCTGCAAACCAGAAAAAAAGATTGCGCGCAATGGTGAAACGGCGTGCATGTACGACGGTGATGCCGACTGCAAGTACCATGATAAGACACATGATAAAGAATTCTCCGGCTGGTATGCCGATAATCATAGTTTCAGAATACTTTATCGCTACTACGAAAATCACCACTGCGAGTAGGGCCGCGAATAGAACAAGTCCACTCATACCCTCGCGGTAGAGTACGAAGAACAATGAAAAATATACCAATGCCGATCCGGTTTCCTTCTGAGCGAGAATCAGAACAATTGGTATGAATATGATGAGGAGAGCCTTCAGATAGTTGCGTGGCGACTCGTTGAGTATGAAATTATAGCCACTGAACAGTTTCGCAAGTGCCAGTGCTGTCGCGAATTTTGCAAATTCTGCCGGTTGCAGACTCATGGGTCCCATTTTCAGCCATGACCTTGACCCCTTTATATCAGGAGCGATGAATATCGTTACGATGAGCAGACATAACAACGCCAGGTATATGGGGTACGCATATGTCTCATACATGCGTGCGTCGATAATCAGAATAATCATTCCGAGCAACAGGGACAGTCCGATCCACACTACCTGTTTACCGGAGTATTCCTCAAATGAAAGTATGTTTGCCTGATCGTAGTCGTAGCTTGCAGCATATATGGAGAATACGCCGGCAGTAACAAGAAGCAGAAAAATAATGACAGTGAACCAATCGACATTTTTAAATACCGATTCGCTATCATCAGTCCGTTTTTTCAAACGGCGGTTTTCTGACTGGAATAGGGAGTTACGTGTCATGTATGCGTGATTAAATATCGGCGATGGCTACCCGATTTTCGTCAGTGTTCCTTTACGCCGCTTGTAATTATTGAGTTTGAGGTAAGCATGTGATCCTCTATGTATTTTCGACCCTGAGAAATATTGCCGTTAAGGTATTTTTCTATTATTAGTGAACCGATGGGAACTCCATATGTAGCACCCCATCCACCGTTTTCAACGTATACGCACACCGCGATCTGTGGATCCTTATATGGGGCGAATCCGATGAATGCCGAGTGGTCTTTACCATGAGGATTCTGTGCAGTACCGGTTTTTCCACAGACTTCGATCCCCGGAATATTCGCCAACGTACATGTACCTCCGGTAACAGCCATACGCATGCCTTCCGCAACATCTTCGAAATGCTGACGGTCGATAGTCGGATAACGGCGTGTAGTGTATTGTTCCTCAAGAATCGTGTCCTGTATCTCTTTCACCACATGCGGAGTTATGAACCATCCGCGGTTTGCGACCGTGGCGCATAGGTTGGCTATCTGAAGGGGTGTGGCAAGAATCTCCCCCTGTCCGATCGAGACCGATATGATACTGTTGGCACTCCATCGTCCTTCTCCATACCATTTGTCGTAGAACTTTGAGTTCGGGATGAATCCCCTGCCTTCCGACGGCAGGTCAACTCCTAATTTATAGCCGTATCCGAGCGATACAAGATGATTTTTCCATACTTCGAATGCCTTGTCGGGTGAACCGTATTTCGCGCGCTTGTCTATCATATATTTGAATCCCCAGCAGAAGTATGCGTTGCATGATGTCTGCAACGCGGGTTTCAGAGGTATCGGTGAGTAGTGGCCGTGACACCCGACTCTCAGGTTCCCATTTATGTAACCGCGATAGCAGGGGTATTGTGTCTGTAGGTTAATGATATCTTCCTGAAGGAAAATCAGACCCTGCGAGGGTTTAAACGTTGATCCTGGAGGATAGGCTCCCATAAGGGCACGGTCGAACAATGGTTTGTACTTGTTGTTAACCAGCTCCCTATAGTTTTTTCCGCGTTCTCTGCCTACAAGTGTGCGCGGAGAGTAAGTAGGGCTGGAGACCATACACAGGATCTCACCGGTTGCAGGCTCGATTGCCACGATAGCTCCGATTTTGTTTACCATCAGGCTTTCTGCATATTCCTGAAGTTTGATGTCTATGCTTAGCTTGAGATCTTTTCCGGAAATAGGCGCAATATCGCGGTCGCCGTTTTCGAAACGTCCGCGTATGCGTCCGCGTGCATCGCGTATGAGAATTTCTTTCCCTTTTATCCCGCGGAGATATTTGTCGTAGCTTTTTTCTATACCGAGGTCGCCGCAATAGTCGCCGGGCTGATAATAATCGTCATTCTCTATATCTTTGTCTGAGACCTCGCGGATATTGCCAAGCACGTTTCCTGCCACATCGTAGGCATATTCGCGGAGTATGCGTTTCTGAATGAAAAATCCCGGATAACGATATAGCTTTTCCTGAAGTTTTCCGTAATCTTTGGCAGAAAGATGAGAAATGAGTGTCTGAGGAGTATATGAACTATAATTTCGCGCCTCTTTCATAGCTTTTATGCGTGCGCGGAAATCATCGGGTGTGATTGCCAGTGTACGGCAGAAATCAAGGGTGTCGAAATCATGAACATCGCGTGGTATCATCATAACGTCGTATGCCGGCTGATTGTAGACCACAAGCGAGTCGTTACGGTCGTAAATCAATCCGCGCGAAGGATACAACGTCTTGCGCAGGAAGGCATTGTTGTCGGCATAATCTTTATATTTATCATCCTGGATCTGAAGTCCGAAAAGCCTCAGACCGTATATGATGGCGATGACTGCGATGAAGCCACCGATTACATATTTCCTTTTTTCTAATTGATAATCTTTTCTCATTGGAGTTTTGTGCCTCTGCAGTCGCTCCGTTCAATATTAAGGATTGTTGGAGGTAGAGACGATGGAGTTTGAGGTGAAGATAGAGATTGGCGGTTATTTTGCGGAAGATGCAAGACTATCGAAGGCCATTATGACTACAAATGTCAGAAGAGTGGAGCTTACGATTTTTAGTGCGAGGAGCATCGGATCAAAAAATGTTAATGATTCGATAATAAAAAACAGAGCGCAATATATGGCACATAGTGTCAGAGCATATTTCATAAATACCGCTGTTCCTACCGTATTGCATGATATCTCGGGATTGGAGATGGTTTCCTGCCGCGGCATATACAGATGCAACACCGGAGCTCGTGTGACAGCAAGAATTGTGCATGCCAATGCATTCATACCCTGAGTGTTCGACATGATATCTACAGTGAGCCCCAAAAGGAATGAAAGTGTCATAACCCAATTGATCCCCAGAGTAAGCGGTAGTTTTATTACAAAATATATGAAAACCAAAGGAATCGCTACCCCGAACAGGCAGATATGGTTGAATACCACTACCTGTGCGAGAATCAGCAATACAAACATTAGTGCGAATTTTAGTGCTTCTTTCGCCATTTGGTTATTCGTTGTGTCTCATTCGGTGAGGTTAATATTAACTGAGACTGTTATTGTCGCTATGTGGGTTAATTCTGTGGCTTTGAGGTTGCATCGTCAGCCTCCACTTCCTTTATCTCTACTATGTCGCGGTTGGATATGACTTTGACGGTTGAGAGGGTGGTGAAATCCGTGAGTAGCCTGATGCGCAGGGTATGGAAGTTGTCGTCTTCTCCGTGGGTCGATCCCATTACTATACCGACAGGTATTCCTTCAGGAAACATTGCGGAATAGCCTGAAGTGATAATGGTATCTCCCGGCTGGAACTTTACCTGACGTGGCAATTCCTCAAGTATAGCTTCAGATGGAGATTTCCCGTCCCATACAAGCGATCCGAATGCATCGTTACCCCTTAATTTGCAAGAAAGACGGAAGTTGGGATTGAGGAGAGATATGACACGTGCATGGTGGTCAGACACAACGTTTGTTACTCCAACCACACCGTTCTGATCCATAACACCCATTTCAGGAGCTATACCATCGGCTTTACCTTTGTCAATGGTGATATAATTATGTGGACGGATCACACTGTTATTTATCACCGATGCTATGACAAACTGGAACTTTCCGATTGAATCAATGCTTCGGAGGGAGTCCTGCTGTAATACCTGTGATAGTTTTCTGGTCTGATCGCGAAGCATTATTACTTCCGCTTCCAGAGCGGCATTACGCCACTGAAGGTCTTCGTTGATATCACGCAACCCGATATACGAGGTGACTTTGTTTGTCACTTCGTATACTCCGGAGGCAACAGCTCCGGCAGATGTCAGGTAGACGTGATGCTGAAACGGATTCTTCGTGAACAGAAGCCAGGCACTTATCACCGCATAGAATGCGAATACAAACCAGGCGCTGTACCGAAGAAAGAAGCTAAGCAGATTGCGCACTTACGAAAACTTGAAAACATTAATTTGTCACGGTCTGCGGCATTTTGTAGTGTCGCGAACCGTGACAAATTTAAACTTATCGGATGAGGAATGAAAAATTCTCAATATTCTTAAGAGCTACACCTGTACCTTTTGCCACGCAGAGAAGGGGATCCTCGGCTACATGGAATTGGATTCCGATCTTATCGGTCAGGCGCTTGTCAAGCCCTCTGAGCATAGCTCCGCCACCGGCAAGCCATATGCCGTTGCGAACTATATCGGCATATAGTTCGGGTGGTGTCTGTTCAAGAGCGCTCAGAACAGCAGTCTCTATCTTTGTTACTGATTTTTCAATGCAGTGTGAGATTTCCTGATACGATACCGGAATTTCCATAGGAAGGGCAGTCATCTGGTTGGGACCGTGAACTACGAAGTCTTCCGGCGGATTTTCAAGTTCGGTAAGTGCCGAACCGACGTTCATCTTTATGAGTTCTGCCGTGCGTTCTCCCACACGCACGTTGTGGGCGCGCCTCATGTGTCCCTGAATATCTTCGGTAAGGTCATCGCCGGCAATCTGTATGCTACGGTTGCTTACGATTCCTCCGAGAGAAATCACAGCAATCTCGGTTGTACCTCCGCCTATGTCTACAATCATGTTCCCTTCAGGAGCTTCCACGTCCAGTCCTATTCCGAGGGCAGCGGCCATTGGCTCATATATCATATATACATCACGGCCGCCGGCATGCTCAGATGAGTCGCGGACAGCACGGATCTCAACTTCAGTAGATCCCGATGGGATACCCACAACCATACGGAGCGATGGAGAGAACCAGTTGCTTTTCGAACTCGCTTTCTTTATAAGACCTCGGATCATAAGTTCCGCGGCATTGAAGTCTGCAATCACGCCTTTGCGCAGGGGGCGCACGGTGCGGATTCCGGCCGGTTCACGACCTTGCATCATCTGGGCTTCCTTACCGACTGCAATAAGCTTGTCGTTACGGTCAAGTGCCACGATAGACGGCTCGTCAATCACAATTTTGTCATTGTGGATTATGACGGTATTTGCGGTGCCGAGGTCGATGGCTATTTCTTTGGTCAGAGAGAAAAATCTCATGTCTTTAATCTGCTTCTGATGTTATTAGTGTTTGAAGTGACGGAAACCTGTCATTACCATAGCAATGCCGTTCTCATCGCAATATTTGATAGAATCATTGTCGCGTATGGAACCGCCGGGCTGTATTACGGCATCAATGCCGGCATTATGTGCAATCTCCACACAATCGGCGAAGGGGAAGAACGCATCCGATGCCATTACGGCGCCGTTAAGATCAAATTCGAATGAATGCGCCTTGTCGATGGCCTGACGCAGAGCGTCTACACGTGATGTCTGACCGACACCGGCTGCACACAACTGCTTGTTTTTGGCAAGCACGATAGCGTTGCTCTTGCAGTGTTTTACAAGTTTGTTTGCAAACAGAAGGTCATCTATTCTGGCGGCATCAACCTGAGCAACAGTGACGGTGCGAAGGTCCTCCGGGGTCTCGGTATGAAGGTCACGCTGCTGAACGAGTGCGCCGTTGAGAACCGAACGGAACTGGCGGGTGGTTTTTAGTGGAGCTTTCTGCCGCAGGATGATACGGTTTTTCTTCTGTTCAAGAATGCCGAGTGCATCGGGGGTGAATTCCGGGGCTATGATAACTTCGAAGAAAATCTTATTTATTTCTTCTGCGGTATGTCCGTCAATGGTGCCGTTCGTGATAAGCACACCACCGAAGGCTGACACGGGATCGCCGGCAAGAGCGTCCTTCCAGGCTTCAAGTATTGTCGGACGTGAGGCCACGCCACATGCGTTATTGTGCTTCAGTATGGCAAACGTCGGGTCAGAGAATTCTGCCATGAGCGACGCTGCGGCATCGATATCAAGAAGATTGTTGTAAGAGATTTCCTTCCCGTGAAGTTGTTCGAAAACCTGATCGAGACGGCCGAAGAAGTAGCCTTTCTGGTGAGGATTTTCGCCATATCTCATCGTTTTCTCCCCGTCAATGGCTATGCGTAGGCCTGTGGGGTTCTCGTCTCCGTCGAAATAGGTGAATATGGCGCTGTCATATGACGACGATACGGCGAAAGCTTCTTTAGCAAACCAGCGGCGGTCGGCAAGGGTGGTTTTTGCACCGTTCTCGGCAAGAATGCGGCGTAAAGGTTCGTACTGCATCTTGCTGGGCACAATGACAACGTCGTTGAAATTTTTGGCGGCCGCACGGATAAGCGATATTCCGCCTATATCTATTTTTTCGATAATATCTTCTTCTGATGCACCGGATGCGACAGTCTCCTCGAAAGGATATAAATCAACTATTACCAAATCGATGGAGGGAATTTCATACTGCGCGGTTTCTTTGCGGTCTGTCTCGTTGTCGCGGCGGTTCAGGATGCCGCCGAATACTTTGGGGTGGAGCGTCTTTACGCGTCCTCCGAGGATTGAAGGATAAGTTGTCAGATCCTCTACAGCTTCGCAGGGATAGCCGAGTTTTTCAATGAAACTGCGGGTTCCTCCTGTCGAGAGAAATTTCACTCCGTTATTGTGAAGTAGATTTAAAATCTCATCTAATCCGTCTTTGTGGAAAACCGATATTAGAGCGGTTTTGATATCCTTAATATCTGCCATTTGAAAAAATCTGATTTGCGAGGTTGATTTTAAGTTGCAAAGTTAGCAAAAATGCAGTATACCCCCAACCATTTTTCCCTATAAATATTGATAAGCTTGTAAAATATGTTGAATTTTGGTGAATACCCGTCGGCATAAGGATTTTTCGAACCTTACATAATGATGGAATGTTATGAGTATAAAATGAAATTCAATCAAATGAAAAAGATCGGTATATTCTTCGGTTCCACAACAGGAACCACGGCAAAAGTAGCACGCAGCATAGCGCGTGTTCTGGGAGTAAATGATAATGATGTTCATGATGTGGCGAATGCGGCGCCCTCCGAAGTCGGCGGGTATGATATTCTCGTATTGGGCACAAGTACATGGGGGAGCGGTGAACTTCAGGACAACTGGTATGATTTTGCGGCAGGACTTTCAGTAATGAATCTGAAAGGGAAACAGATCGCGATCTATGGATGTGGCGATGAGACTATGTCGGATACTTTCTGCTCGGCTGTCGGCGAACTTCGCAAGCGTCTGAATGATACCGGTGCCGATTTCATCGCACCATATAATGTTGTAGGATATCATTTCAATCATTCCGATGCTTTGGCCGAGGATGCCGTGGAAGCTGAAGGACTTCTGCTTGACGAGGTTAATCATCCTGAACTTACGGAAGGCCGAATTGCCGGATGGTGTACGGTTATTCAGAAGGCGGCTGATTGATGTCCGATTTTACCCGATGCGGCTTTTTTGCCGTCTTGTTTTTTATATAAAAATTAAAAAAATCTGAAGATTCCAAACCGAAGTGCAAAACTTCGAGCATGTAATGCATTCTCCTCACTCTCCCGAGGGGGGGATGCCTGAGCGGCGGGGGCGCCTCGGTGCGCCCCCAGGAGCGGACATC
>JAAVFL010000034.1 GCA_014800795.1 Bacteroidales bacterium
TCGACAAGCTCAAAAGCGCAGGCGATAACGTGTAGACATCTACACTCCTTCATCTTCGAGCGAAAGTCGCTCAAAAATACACTCCCTGAAAGTATAAAATAATTTTCACGACTTACTTAAGAAATAAAACATTATATTACAGTGAGAAAACCTATAACATTGCCTGAGTGCAACAATGAGAAAGTTCCTGCGGCTGAACATCCGTTCTACCATAGTGTCGATATACAGACCCGTTTCAGCGATTTCGATATGCTGGGACATCTGAATAACGCGGCATATCTTCAGTTCATGGATCTCGCGAAGGTCAGATATTTCGAGGCCGTAACAGGCAAGCCGTTAGAGATGGACGGGATAGCGACCGTAATCGTAAATATCAATGTAAGTTTCTTCTCTCCGACATTTTTCGGAGAAGAGGTCGGTGTGGTTACAGCGTGCGTGAAGATATCGCAGCACAGTTTCGTGCTTGAACAGCGTGTTGTAAATCGTTCTACCGGTGATGTAAAATGCGTGGCCACCGTAGTGATGGCCGGTTTTGACCCCAAAACCTCTCAGGGTGTGGAACTTGAGGCTGATTGGGTAAATGCGCTGAGCCGTTACGAAAGCGGAATGTAAGCCGGAATGTATCGGTATGAGTGATTATTTTTGTATATTTGCGGCATGGTGAGGTTCCGGAGTGTAACTGAAAAGTAATTTTGAAGAATGCAAGTAGAGCAGACTATGCGTGAGATTCTCGAAGCCGAGAGCCGCGCTGTTGAGAATATACCATACTCGCCCGATTATGATAAGGCGGTGGAACTGATCGTGGATCATGTTCACCGCCGTGGTGGTAAACTTGTGACTTCCGGTATGGGAAAAGCCGGTCAGATAGCCATGAATATCGCAACGACGTTCAGCTCCACGGGCATCCCGGCCGTGAATCTGCACCCCTCCGAAGCGCAGCATGGCGATCTGGGTGTCCTTCAGCCTGCGGATGTGATGCTGCTGATATCTAATTCGGGTAAGACACGTGAGATTATCGAGCTTGTGAGCCTTGCACGCCGTCTGATAGTTGATATTCCTATCATCGTTATCACGGGCAATCCCGACAGCGATCTTGCCAAGGTGGCTGATGCCACGTTGCTTACCGGTGGTTCTCCCGAAGTATGTCCGTTGGGGCTGACTCCGACAACCTCAACCACGATGATGACCGTGATCGGCGATATTCTGGTAGTGAATGTGATGAAAGCAACAGGTTTCACCCGCCAGCAGTATGCCCTCCGCCATCATGGCGGATACCTCGGCCTGCAGGCCAGAAACCTCAATTAATTAGTAATTATTAATTATGGCATGAAGGTGGATAATCCGGTTAGGGATAAGAGTAAGGACTTTGCAATAAGGTGTGTGAAGTTGTACAAATATCTCTGTGAGGAAAAGGGGGAGTATGTGCTGTCAAAGCAGATGCTTAGGAGCGGAACGAGTATAGGGGCAAATGTAAAAGAAGGATTGTTCGCGCAGACACGCCCCGATTTCGGATCCAAATTATGTATAGCCCAGAAAGAAGCTGCGGAGACTGAGTATTGGCTCGAACTTCTTCATGAAACAGCTTATCTTACGGATGAAGAAGCAGAGAGCATTCTCGCGGATTGCCGCGAGCTTTTAAAGTTGTTGCAAAGTATAACAAAAACTCTTTATAACAAATAAGATGTTGAATAAGTGATCAGTAGTATGTGATTGTCCCGGTAAAAGGCCCCAATTACTAATTACTAATTACTAATTACCAATTGACAAAAGGTGAGTACAGAATTGAAGGGTGGCGCGCCCGTCGGCGCCCTGCCGGAAGTAGAGAATATCAGGGTGGCGATAGTTGCCGCCGAGTGGAACGGACATATAACCTCGCGTCTGACAGAGGGAGCGATGGGAGTGTTACGCAATGCGGGCCTCGATATGGAAGAGGATGTGCAGGTGTTTAGTGTGCCCGGCGCCGTGGAGCTGACATTTGCCGCATCGCAGCTTATAGAGGCAAGTCTCTTCGACGCCGTGATAGTGTTCGGCTGTGTGATAAGGGGTGGAACACCACATTTCGACTATGTGTGTCAGAGTGTGACTCAAGGAGTTACATCTCTCAATGCCGACTGTGATATTCCGGTTATTTTCGGTGTTCTGACAGTTGATACGGAGCAGGATGCTCTCGACCGTGCCGGAGGCTCTCTGGGCAATAAAGGAGCTGAAGCCGCCGAAGCTGCCATTAAAATGGTTGATTTCAAGAGAAAGGTAGAGGAATTGTGACGAAAAATCTTTAACTTTGCACCCCGTAGTGGCCGGAAGGCATTACGGGGTGCATCTGTACCCGGCTAACAAAAACTTTTAACAGTGGAAACCAAGTACATTTTTGTGACCGGCGGTGTAGTGTCATCGCTCGGAAAAGGGATTATTTCATCGTCATTGGCAAATCTTCTGATCGCACGAGGATTTCGGGTGACAATCCAGAAGTTTGACCCTTACATCAACATCGATCCGGGAACGCTCAACCCCTATGAGCATGGAGAATGTTACGTTACGGTCGACGGCCATGAAGCTGACCTTGACCTCGGACACTACGAGCGCTTCACAAATATCCGTACTACCCGCGCAAACAACGTGACTACCGGGCGCATCTATCAGAGCGTTATCGACAAGGAGCGTCGCGGCGATTATCTTGGTAAGACGGTGCAGATTGTGCCTCACATCACCGACGAGATCAAACGGAAGGTGAAGCAGCTCGGCAATACGGGCAAATTCGACTTCGTTATCACTGAAATCGGAGGTGTGGTAGGCGACATAGAGTCGTTGCCGTTTCTTGAGGCGGTGCGTCAGCTGCGATGGGAGCTCGGACGCGACAGCGTGTGCATCCATCTGACCTATGTCCCTTTCATAGCGGCGGCTAAAGAACTTAAAACCAAGCCTACACAACATTCGGTGAAACAGCTTCAGCAGCTCGGTATCCAACCCGATGTGCTTGTATTGCGGACCGAACATCATATTGATGGCGACATGCGCCGGAAGATAGCGCTCTTCTGCAATGTCTCGCCCGACGATGTTGTTCAGAGCATAGACGCTCCTTCGATCTACGAGGTGCCGGTGAAGATGCATGAGCAGGGGCTTGACAATATAGTGCTGAAACTTACAGGCACCCCTTCCGATGGAGAACCTCATATGGCTCCGTGGCTGAACTTCCTCGAGAAGATGCATAACGCATCGGGGAAGGTTACGATAGGGCTGGTCGGCAAATATGTGGAATTGCAGGATGCCTACAAGTCGATAAACGAGGCCTTGTTTCAGGCCGCGACATATGAAGACCGGAAACTCGATCTTCGTTTCATTCACTCCGAGAAGTTGGACGAGAGCAATGTCGGCGAGCAGCTCGGCGGAATGGATGGAGTGATAATCGCTCCGGGATTCGGCCACAGGGGAATCGAGGGGAAATTCGTGGCGCTGAAATGGTGTCGCGAACACGATGTGCCGACGTTCGGCATCTGTCTGGGAATGCAGTGCATGGTCATAGAGTATGCACGCAATGTGATGGGCCTCGCGGGAGCCAACTCCACGGAGATGGATACCAAGACCCCCTACAATGTGATTGACCTGATGGAAGAGCAGAAGAGCATATCGGACATGGGAGGGACGATGCGTCTGGGTGCTTTCGACTGCGATTTGCGTGAAGGTTCGCTCGCGGCAGAGGCCTACGGCTCAGACCGGGTAAGCGAGCGCCACCGCCACCGCTTTGAATTCAACGGGCAATACCGCTCGCGTTTCGAGGCTGCCGGCATGCAGTGTGTGGGAGAGAATCCTGCCACGGGACTTGTGGAGGTAGTGGAGGTTTCAGGCAAACGGTGGTATCTCGGAACCCAGTACCATCCGGAATATTCGTCGACGGTGCTGTCGCCCAATCCTCTCTTCCTCAGCTTTGTTGCAGCGGCGATAAAATATTCCGGCGAAAAAGAAAAGGAAAAAGTATAAACCACATAAAAATCATTATTTTCAGATAATGGACAAAAACACGCTATACGGTCTGCTGATGATGGGTCTGGTGATCTTCGGATTCATGTACATCAACAATAAGGATCAGCAGAAGCTGCAGCAACAGCTTCAGGAACAGGCCGAGAAACAGCAGGAACAAGAGGCGCTCGCAGCCGAGCGCTCGCTTACGGTTGATTCGATACGTCCGGATGAGCTTGCCGGGATCGCTTCGGTACTTCGTCAGGCCGGAACACCGGTAGATGGCACAGATTCGGTGGCGGTGATGCGCTACCGCACAAGCACGGTAGATCTCACCGTAAGAGGTGAGCATATCTCCGGAACCGTCAATGCCGGCGATACGGTTCTTCCGTATGCCGATGTGGCTGAATCGCGTTTCGGCGGCGACCTCTCCATACAGAACCGTATAGCCGCGGTTGAAAATCTCCGCTCTGCACTTACCGATGCAGACCGCTACCGCGGGTTCGCACGCCATCTTCACGGCGAGGAGCAGACCGTAACGCTTGCCAATGATGTGCTGAGCCTCGAGGTTACGAACCATGGAGGCAATATCGCCGGCGCGACACTCATGAAATATGACACATACGTGAATAAAAATCCCGAAACAGGCCTTATAGATACAGCTAAAGTGGCCGTGTGTCAGCCTGACTATTCCGGGTACAACTTCATACTGACCTCAGCAACACGCCGTTTCGACACATCTACATTCTATTTCACTCCCGAACAGGTGAATGACTCCACCCTTCTGATGAAACTTGATCTCGGCGGAGGAGCGTATTGGGGGCTGCGCTACACATTGCCCGCAGGGTCGTATGTGGTGCGCATGGATGTGGTTCAGAATAATATGGACAGAGTGATTCCTCCGTCGGTGGCCACGGTAGAGATGTTATGGCATCAGAAGATGGGACGTAACGAGCGCGGCCGCGTATTCGAGGAACGTAATTCCGGTATCTACTACAAGTATGCCGGTGATTCGCCCGATGATCTCGGCAACAACGGCAACCATCATGAAATGCTCAATCAGCAGCTCCGATGGATCGCTTTCAAGAATCAGTTCTTCTCGTCGGTGATGATTCCCCGCGGCAACTTTATCGGTGCCGAGGTTTCGTCGACAGACCTCAAGGGCGACCCCTTGTTCGTGAAAGATCTCTCCGCCAAGGCCACCATGAACTATTCGTCGATAGCGGACAATCCCGTTTCTGTCGACATATTCTACGGTCCCAACCTCTATCCGCTTCTGAAACATCTCGACAAGAGCATAGCGGCTCAGGAGGGTGACACTGCCGGAGAAGACCTTCAGCTTCAGAATCTGCTCCCGTTGGGATGGTCACTCTTCCGCTGGATCAACACTCTGATAATCATTCCGGTGTTTACATTCCTCAGCGGTTTTATAAAGAGCTACGGTATCATTATCCTGATTCTTACCCTGTTTATAAAACTCGTGCTCTTCCCGCTCACATATAAGAGCTATAAATCGCAGGCAAATATGCGTGCTCTCGCTCCTGAAATCAAGGAAATCAACGATAAATATCCCGGTCAGGAGAATGCTATGATACGCCAGCAGAAGACGATGGAGCTTTATACGAAAGTTGGCGCAAGCCCGTTTGCGGGATGTCTTCCCATGATGCTTCAGATGCCGATTCTCATAGCCATGTTCTGGTTCTTCCCCTCGTGTATCGAACTCCGGGGTCAGCATTTCCTCTGGGCGCAGGATCTGGCGGCTCCCGATGTGATCTGCACATTGCCGTTCAGTATCCCGTTCTACGGCAATCAGGTGAGTCTCTTCTGTCTGCTTATGACAGCCACCAACATCATCTATACCCGAATAAATATGCAGAATCAGCCCTCGTCCTCTTCGATGCCGGGCATGAAAGTGATGATGTATCTGATGCCGCTGATGTTCCTGTTCATATTCAACGACTATGCAGCCGGCCTGAGCTACTACTATCTCCTGTCGTTGCTCATAACGATCGCGCAGACTTATATTTTCCGTCTCTGCACCGACGACGAGAAGGTTCACGCCCGCCTGATGGCCAACGCAGCCAAGCCACGTAAGAAATCGGGCTTCATGGCACGCCTTGAAGAGGCGCAGCGTCAGCAGCAGGCTATGCTCCGTGAACAGCAGAAGCGCAACAACAACGGCAAAGGACGCCGCTGATCGCAACAGCGCAATGCCGCAGTGGCCTAAAATGCGACAGGCCCGGACTTTTTTACCAAAAATTCCCTCGGTGCCGAGGGAATTTTTGTTTTATCTTTGCAGATGGATTGATGAACTATTACAGACTTATGAGATTCACGGGTTTTATTATTGGCATTGCCGCGGCATTAACCATGTGGGGAGCCCAGCCTCCCGCAACAGGGGGCATGTCGGCTGTACGCGCACTTAAATTCGATAAATACGCTCAGGCGAATGACTCCCTGCCTGCTCCCGGTAAGGATGAGAAGCGGATAGTGTTTTTCGGGAGTTCTATCACAGAGGGGTGGATGGCCGAGCATCCTGAGTTTTTTGAAAAGCACGGTTATATCGCCAGAGGAATAAGCGGTCAGAGTACATATGCGTTGCTGTTGCGTTTCCGCGCCGACGCCATAGATCTCGAGCCGGCATGCATTGTTCTCGGGGTAGGGGAGCCGGATATCGCTGCCGGCGACGATGATTATGATGAGAACCGTACGTTTGCCAACATCGAGACAATGTGTGAGCTTGCACGGCTTCATGGGATACAGATAGTTTTGACCTCTGTTCTTCCCGCCGAGAATTATTACTGGAACCAGAAGGCAACCGACGTGCCAGATAAAATCGAGAGCCTGAACAACCGTATACGTGATTATGCGCAGCTGCACCGTATCCCTTACGCCGATTATTATACGCCGCTCGTCCATCCGGGCGACCGCGCGTTGCCGGTAACGTTCAGCGACGACGGCGTGCATCCCAACGGTTTCGGTTACACTATCATGGAGCCCGTGATACAGGCTATCCTCAAAAAGCTGCCCTCCAGGCCATCCGCATCGAAGAAGGGTGAATAAGCTTCCGGCAGATTCGGGCGACAGGTGAAACGCACCTGAATAAAACGATGGCGGTTTGGGAGATTTTTACTACTTTTGCATGAATTGTAGTATCATGTAAAATTTTACGACATGCAGGTAAAACCGAAAAAGGCTCTCGGACAGCATTTCCTGACCGATCTTGGCATAGCGCGCCGTATTGCCGACACACTCGACGGTTACACCGGGCTACCGGTGATAGAGGTCGGGCCGGGTATGGGGGTGCTCACACAGTTTCTTCTTGAGAAGAAGCATGATCTTGCTGTAGTGGAGATAGATACCGAGAGTGTGGCATACCTGCGGGCGAATATGCCGGCTCTTGAGGGTCGCATTCTGGAGGAGGATTTTCTGAAACTCGATCTCGGAGCGCTGTTCCCGGACAGGGATTTCTGTGTGATAGGCAATTACCCGTATAATATTTCATCACAGATTTTTTTCCATATTCTTGATTGGAAAGATCGCGTGGTGTGCTGCTCGGGTATGCTTCAGAAGGAGGTGGCCGAGCGTCTCGCCGCTGCTCCCGGTACAAAGGCGCGCGGTATTCTCAGCGTGCTGCTTCAGGCATGGTACGACGTCGAATATCTGTTTACTGTCGATGAGAATGTGTTCAACCCGCCCCCGAAGGTGAAATCGGGAGTGGTGAAGCTCACGCGCAATAATGTTACCGAACTCGGGTGCGACGGGCGCCGCTTCAAGGCTGTGGTGAAGACTACTTTCGGCCAGCGCCGTAAAACTATCCGTAACTCTATCAAGTCGCTTCTGCCTGCCGACGCGCTTCTCCCGGAGTCTCCGCTTATGGCCATGCGCCCGGAACAACTGACCGTAGAGCAGTTCGTGGAACTGACGAATCTGATCAGTAATCAGTAATCAGTAATTATACGCAAGGGGGAGATACGATTATGGTGAGGGAGGAAACTGACGTGTAATCTTATCGGTTATGAAAGAGTTTGACGAAGAATATCTTGAGAAGATCCGACATCTGGCCGACGGCCACGACGATGCTGCTCTGAAGCAAGTGTTGGAGGAGTTGCATCCGGCTGATATCGCCGAACTCTTTCAGGAACTGGATCTTGATCAAGCTGAGTACATAAATCAGCTTCTCGAGGGTGATAAGGCGGCCGATGTGCTCATGGAACTTGATGAGGAGGACCGCCGGAAGCTCCTCAGCGAGATGGAGCCGGAGGATATCGCCCGCAAGTTTGTGGACCACCTCGATACCGACGAGGCGGTTGACCTTATTCAGGAGCTTGACGAGGAGGATCGCGACGAGGTGCTGTCGCATATCGACGATGTGGAGCAGGCCGGTGACATTATCGACCTTCTGAAATACGATGAAGATACCGCCGGCGGTCTGATGGGCACGGAGATGCTTGTTGTCAACGAGAACTGGAGCATGCCCGAGTGTATCAAGCAGCTGAGAATGCAGGCGGAGGATATGGATGAGATATACTACGTATATGTGGTGGACAATGACGACCGTCTGCGTGGCACTCTCCCGTTGAAAAAGCTTATCACTCATCCTTCGGTTTCGAAGATCAAGAATGTGATGGAGACGGATCCGGTAGCTGTGAAAACAGACACACCTCTCGACGATGTGGCGTTCGACTTTGAGAAATACGACCTCGTGGCGATGCCCGTCATAGACTCTATCGGCAGACTTGTAGGGCACATCACGGTCGACGACGTGATGGACCGCGTTCGCGAATCGCAGGAGCGTGACTATCAGTTGGCCTCCGGTCTTTCGCAGGATGTGGAGTCGGATGATACCATGTGGCGACAGACCAAGGCCCGTCTGCCATGGCTTCTGATGGGTATTGTGGGCGGTATCGGCAACTCATTGATACTCGGAAATTTCGAACAGGGATTTGTTACAAATCCCGCTATGGCGCTCTTTATCCCGATGATCGGTGGAACCGGCGGTAATGTGGGAACACAGTCGTCGGCTATCGTGGTTCAGAGTTTGGCCAACGGAACTCTCGATCTCAAGGACACGGGGCGTCAGCTCCTGAAGGAGGTCGGAGTGGGCTTTATCAACGGCTTTATCATTTCGCTGCTGGTATTCATATACAATGCGTTTCAACTCAATCCGCTAAACCCTACCACTTTGGCTGTGAGTATTTCGCTTATGGCTGTGGTTCTGTTCGCGTCGGTTTTCGGCACATTCGTACCCCTCACTCTCGAACGGTTCAAGATTGATCCGGCCCTTGCTACAGGACCCTTTATCTCGATTACCAACGACATTATCGGTATGCTTATCTATATGGGCATCTGCTCATGGATGATGTCGCTATTGGGTTAAGTAAGTCAAGAAAATTATTTCGTATAATATGTACATCCGGACTTTATATCATCCGCGGCATCCTTACGCCGTATTTTACTCTCATCTTCAGTCTTTTTCGACAAGCTCAAAAGCGCAGGCGATAACATGTAGCTCGCTACATTCCTTCATCTTCGGGCAAAATCCGGCTGCAAGTCCGCTCACGGATAATATAAAATAATTTCCACGACTTACTTAAGAAATGCCGTTTGCTTGATTATGGAACTTTTCAGCGTTGAATTCTATGTAATCATGTTCACTGTTGCGGCCCTGCTTGTAGGGCTGATAGTGAAGCCTCGTGAGAAAGGTCCGGCAGAGCTGTCGTTCGCTACGGCACTTGTTCTCGACCGTGAGACCGACACCACACCTCGTCTTGAGTTCCGTTGTCTTGACAACGGCGATGTGGCGCTCATCCGAAGTGGACTTACGGGGATAACCGACACCGCTACCGTAGCGCTCTCCATAACCCGCATCGGATTTGATATATCTGTCGAGGAGAGAGTGACACCCGGTGTGGGAGGCTTTCCCGTAGAGAGGGCATCGTTTCTGCTTGAGGGGCTTGGTGCCGAACGATACCACATTACATATAACGCATCTGCCTATTCTCTTTTCCTTTCAACCACTCTTCTGAATCGCCCGGGAATTTGCCTGACCCGCTCGTTTACCCAAAGCTGATCTGCCCTTTTTTAATAAAGAGCGTCAGTTGTTAATGTAATTATATCAATATGTTAACCTCTGTGAATTTAACTAAATTTAAGTTAGATAATTTGGGCGGGGTAAAAATTTGTTATTATTTTTGCGGTTGAAAAATACAAACCTCTTGAGCTTAAATAGACAGAAACACAATAATTTTAATCGAACTATTTAATTATGAAGTTTTACAAAGTTTTCGCCCTTGCTGGCGTTATGGCAGTTGCTGCAACCGCATCTGCTCAGGATTACAACCGAGTATCGATCTCTTACGACAACACTCACTACGGCTACAACAAAGACATCAAAGGAGGCCTCGATGAAGATGAAGCAGATCCCAGCTTCTCTACCAACGGTTTCGGTCTGAACTACATCCACGGTTTCAGTCTTTCCAAGAGCCTTCCCATGTTCCTTGAAGTTGGCGGTAACGTGAACTTTAATTTCTACAGCAAGACAGAAGGCTTCGACTACTATGATGCTGATTTCAAATCTCAGTTCCAGAACATCAACCTTCAGGTTCCCGTAAACTTCGCATGGCGCTTCAACATTGTTGAGGACTTCACCATCGCTCCCTACGTAGGTCTTAACTTCAAGCTCAACTTCGTAAGCAAGAGCCGTGCATATCTCGACGGTGACTGGGACGATCAGGAGGAAGAAGATGAAGCAAAGGCATGGCTCAATCACTTCAGCTCCGACAAAGACAATATGGGCAGCAAGGATCTTACCTGGAACCGTTTCCAGATGGGCTGGCATGTTGGTGTGAACTTCCAGTACACAAAGTGGAACCTCGGCGTTCAGTACGGAACCGACTTCATCCCCGCATACAGCCACAAGTTCGAAGAAGACGGCTGGAGCACAAAGCCCGCTATCAACACCGGTAACCTCAAGCTCTCTGTAGGCTACACCTTCTAAGAAAAGCAGCATTTTAAATTCATAAGAAAGTTAAAAAGTGTGGGCATGTCGTTACAGACGGAATGGCCACATTTTTTGTCTAACCCGAAAAGTGAAATTATGAATATTTACAAAATATTAGTCTTAACCGGTGTTTTAACGGTTGCTGCTAATCTATCTGCTCAGGATTACAACCGAATATCTCTCTCTTATGATAACACTCGCTTTAGTTTAAACAAAGACTATAGGGAAATTCTCGAAGCGATTGACGGAGATTCCAGTTTCTCTACCAACGGTTTCGGTCTGAACTACATCCACGGTTTTAGCCTCTCCAAGAACCTTCCTATGTTCCTTGAAATTGGAGGTAACGTGAACTTCAATTTCTACAGCAAGACAGAAGCGTGGAAGCCTGATTTTGATTATAATGAAGATTATGAATTTGACCTTCGAGATGTTAAATCTCAGTTCCAGAATATCAATCTTCAGGTTCCTGTAAACTTCACATGGCGTTTCAACGTGGTTGAGGATTTCACCATCGCTCCCTACGTGGGTCTTAACTTCAAGCTCAACTTCGTGAGCAAGATGCGTTCTTACACTGAATGGGAAGGCGAGGAAGTAGACAAAGAAGATAAGGAATGGACAAATCTCTTCAGCTCCGATAAAGACAACATGGGCAGCAAGGATCTTACCTGGAACCGTTTCCAGATGGGCTGGCATGTTGGTGTGAACTTCCAGTACACAAAGTGGAACCTCGGCGTTCAGTACGGAACAGATTTCATTCCTGCTTACAGCCACAAGTTCGAAGAAGACGGCTGGAGCACAAAGCCCGCTATCAACACCGGTAACCTCAAGCTCTCTGTAGGCTATACCTTCTAAAACATATTACCTAATTCTGAGATTTTCAGAAGGCTATAAATTAATTGTGGCTATGCCGTCAGCTGACGGCATAGCCACTTCTGTTGTTCGGACTGATGGATATATGCATGATTAGAATGAAGTAGGTGCTTAATGAAATGCTCTCCGGGTTAACCGCATAAAACATATGATGCGTTGACCGCTAAATTGAGAATCGAAGTGTGAAAGCCTATCCCCACATGCATCTCCTCATTCTCTCCGGGGAGGTGAAGCCATCGAGGCTTTTTGTGAGATTGAAAAAAAAATTGTAATTTTGCATCGCCTTTCCGGCTCATATAGCAGTCCCCCGGAAGGTTCCCTACATATTTTTGCCGCCGCACTCCGTGAGGAGTGTCATATGCGCGGCGATGTGGAAAAATTTGATTGCTTGCAACCACTCGAAAAAATGCTAAAAAGACCCATGAACTATCTTTTTACATCGGAATCAGTTTCCGAAGGCCATCCCGATAAGGTGGCAGATCAGATTTCAGATGCAATTGTTGATGAGATGCTCGCGCGCGATCCGAACTCAAAAGTCGCATGTGAGACACTCGTGACCACCGGTCAGGTGATAGTGGCCGGAGAAGTGAAGTCGTCGGCTCAGGTCGATGTAGCCGCTACTGCCCGTAAAGTTATAAACTCCATTGGTTACAATCATTCCGCACTTAAATTCGACGGAGATTCATGTGGCGTTCTCAACGCCATCCATGAGCAGAGTGCCGACATAAACCGCGGAGTTGAAAGAGCCGTCGAGGAGGAACAGGGCGCGGGAGATCAGGGTATGATGTTCGGTTACGCCTGCAACGAGACACCGATGTATATTCCGCTGACAGTGGCGCTGAGCCATGCCGTTCTGAAAGAACTCTCTAAAATACGCCGGGATGAGAGTGCCATGACATATGTCACACCCTCCGGTGTGCGAAAATCATATCTCCGTCCCGATGCGAAAAGTCAGGTGACAGTGGAATATGACGACCATAATCATCCGGTAAAGGTTAATACTGTTGTGGTATCGACCCAACACGACGACTTCATACAGCCGACAGGGGATATGACGCAGGGGGAAGCCGACGAAAAGATGCTTGAAGTGATACGCCACGATGTGGAGACTGTGTTGCTTCCCCGCGTGCGCGCTTCTCTGCCCGAACACATCCGCGCCATCTGGCCGGAAGATGTGACGCTTCACGTAAATCCTACCGGAAAATTCGTGATCGGCGGCCCGCATGGCGATACCGGGCTTACCGGCCGTAAGATCATCGTGGATACATACGGAGGTCGCGGCGCCCATGGCGGAGGCGCGTTCTCGGGTAAGGATCCCTCGAAAGTCGACCGTTCGGCTGCGTACGCCGCCCGTCATATAGCAAAGAATCTTGTGGCGGCAGGTGTGGCGGATGAAGCGCTTGTTCAGGTTGCCTACGCTATCGGAGTGGCAGAGCCTGTGAGCCTTTATGTCAACACCCGTGGAACCGCAAAGGTCAACATGACCGACGGCGAGATATCCCGGACGGTCAGCGAGATTTTCGACATGCGTCCCAACGCCATAGAAAAGCGCCTGAAACTTCGCGCGCCGATATATCTGGAGACTGCTACCTACGGACATATCGGACGCACTCCGCGCACCGTCACCAAAACCTTCACCGACCGCGACGGATCGGAGATTTCCCGCGAGGTGGAACTGTTTACATGGGAAAAACTCGATTATGCCGATGCCGTCCGCAAGGCGTTCGGTATATGATAATGATATGATTCTCTCTCCGCGACATAGAAATGTATTGCTGCTATGGGTGCTTGTCGCATCCATGGCAGTTCCGTTTATATCGGCCGCGATGTCGGCTACTGATTCGTTGAGGGCGGTTATCCGGAATAAAGATTTCTATGTCGCCAAAAGGGAAGCCCGAATAGCGACACTGAAGCGGGAACTGTCAGGCAGGGATATTTCGCCTGACAGCATGTATTGCCTGAACGAGCGAATCGGCGAGGAGTATAGAAAGTTTCAGATAGATTCGGCGATCGCATACTCGCGTAAATGTATCGCTATAGCTGAAAAATATGGATGGACCGACCGGATCATCGCCTCGTCATTGCGGCTCGCTATGTTTTATACCCAGTGCAGTTGTTTTCTGGAGGCGCAGAAGCTGATAGATGATATAGATCCCGACAGACTCGATCCGTCACTGCGTAATCTGTATTATCAGGCCGCAAGCCAGTTGTGGTCGTTCTATTCGGTTTCGGCCCGTTATGCAGACAGACCGGGAGTGAATCTCAACGACTCTGTGGCAAAATATACAGAGGCCGGATCGTTCAGCCACAGGATGTCGGAGGCGAGCCGCATGATTTTGTCAGACTCTGTAGAAGCGGAGCGCCGGTTCGGAAAACTGTTCGCCGTGGTGCCCGACAGTACGTTCGATTACGCGATTCTTGCCCACCAGTATGCCGTCGCTCAACAATACTGGGGCAACCGTGAAAAAGCCAGGCATTATTATACACTTTCGGCGATAGCGGATTTCGTAAACGCAAACCGTGAAACCGCATCGTTGCAGGCTCTTGCCGATATGCTTTATGAAGAGAACCGGATTCCGGAAGCATTATTGTATACACAGTCGATAGTGGATGATATCGATGCCTCCGGAATTTCATTCCGTTCGTCGGACAGCTATAGCTCCCATTCCATAATGAGCCGTGCATATCGCGCCGAGGAGAAGCGCGCCCATAGGAACCTCGTGATATTTCTTGCAGTCACAGGCGTCGGAGCCGTGGTGCTTATGGTGCTGGTAGCGTATGTGTGGGTGCAGATGAGGCGTACCTTACGCATCAAACGGGAACTTGATAAGACAAACGCTGAGTTGCATGAGCTCAACGACCGGCTCAATTCCACGAACATAAGTCTTAACGATAAAAACATACAGTTGCGGGAAAGCAACAGCATCAAGCAACACTATATCGCGCAGTTCTTCGATATTTGCTTCAGTTATATCAATAAGATGGAGCAGAACCAGAATGCGCTCTATAAACTTGCGGTTGCCAAATCATACGGCGAGCTCCACGACCGTCTGAGGTCAGTGGCCTTTATCGAAGAAGAGCTTGATGAACTGTATCGCCGTTTTGATGCAGTGTTTCTTCGCCTTTACCCCACGTTTGTCACCGAGTTTAACGCTCTTCTCCGCGACGATGAGAAGGTGCGTCTTAAGGGGGACGGTCTGAATAAGGAACTGCGAATTTACGCCCTGCTCCGCCTCGGCATATCCGACAGTGCCCGTATCGCGGGATTTCTGAGATGCTCCACGAGTACGGTGTATAACTACCGTACCCGTATGAGAAACCGTTCGGCAGTGAACCGCGATGATTTCGAGACCATGATAATGAAGATAAGTGCCTCCTACGACCTCTGAAAAGCTGATTTCTCGCTCACTTGAGATCTACACTTTTTTGAGTGTGGAGATCAAGTACATCTCTGATTATCGGTGATATATCTTTTCTATGTGTCTACACAAACATTTCCATCCGATCATGCGGTCTGATTTAATGTGTAGTTTTGCAATGCGGAACGGAAGAAACCGCAGGCCATGCGTAGGCTTTTAAATATGCATTTTGGTCTCATGCTGTCCCCGTGCCGTTGGCAGAAACTTTTTACAGTGAAATGGGAAGTCACTCTCTTCACTGATTCATTTCGCTTATCATATTCAATAATTCCGAGTGGAGTGTACCGGTAGATGTAGAAACCGGATGACTTAAAGTCACGCCCGATGCCGTGAGGTATCGGGCGTGACTGATTTAACCCGGCCCGAACGGCGGCCGATCGCTATGGAGCGGTGGCGGCATCGTGGCTGCCACCGCTCCGTTTTTGCAGAGGCATTATGATAAAAAAATGCAATTGTTTTGTACTCAGCGAAAAAAAATGTATCTTTGTGCGCTAAAATTGCCCCCATATCGCCTGTCGGCCGGTGGAGGGTCTGGTCCGCACCGTGTCGGAATAATCGGTATGGGCATTCATTATCAGCGAAATAAATAGAAAATAAATAAACGTTTATCAATTAAATGTCAACACTTGAACAAATCCGTCAGAGGCCAATTCTGATTATCTCGATTCTCGGTCTGGCCCTTCTGTTGTTCATCCTTACGGCGGTGGATCGCCCGGGAGAACTGTTCACCGACAACCACACAGTGGTAAAAGTCGACGGTGAGAAAATCGATTACATGGAGTTTCAGAAGCGTGTGGAGCAGCAGCAGGAGCAGCTTCAGCAGCGTGGTTATACCAATGTAGATGCAGCTCAGGTGCAGGAATATGTGCTTCAGCAGCTCGTGAACGAAACTCTTCTGAAGAAAGAATTTGACCGCCTCGGTCTTACTGTCACAGATAAGGAGCTTTCAGAGGCGATGCTCGGTGCAACCCCGCTCCCTTATGTGAACCAGATGGTTCAGAGCATGGGTGTTCCCTCGGCAAGCCTGCTTTATGATGCCGCATACAATCCGTCGCAGAACGGTCTGGACCCCCAGCAGGCCCAGGCTTTCCAGAACGCCTGGACAGCTCTCGAGCGCGACACGGAGCAGATGCTTCTCCAGCAGAAATTCCTCTCGCTCTTCCAGGGAACTCTGACAGCCAACAAGCTTGATGCCAAGGCTTTGTTTGATGAGAATGCCACTACTTCCACTATCGCCTATGCGCGCAAGGATTTTTCATCGCTTAAGGAAGAGGATTTCCCTGTTTCGGCAGAAGAACTGAAAGCCGCATATAAGGATGAGAAAAATCGCTTCCGTCTCGCCGAGCCGCAGTATCTGCTCAATTATATTTCCGTTGATATCAAACCCTCTACCGAGGATCTCTCGGCAGCTCGGAAGGAGGTTGAAGATGCCGTGAACGGTCTGCGTGTGAACCCCGGTACTGACGCTGTAAGCGGTAACGGAAAGTTCTATGTAAACCGCGTGTCGTCGACAGCTGAAAAAATGGCTCCGGCACTACGCAACGCCGTTACCGGAATGGCGGTTGACTCCGTTGCAATGGTAGCTTTTGTCGATAACCAGTACACTATCGCCAAACTGCTTGATGTCACCACATCGGTTGATTCCGTTCTGCTCGATTTCGCATTTATCAACGAGAATATGGCAGCCGATTCAATCATGGGTCTGCTCAATACCGGTGCGAAAGCCGGCGATCTCGCCGAAGCGGTAGTTCAGCACCAGGACAGCGTATGGGTTTCGCTTCTTGCCCCCGGCATGGCCCCCATGATGAAGGAAGAGATCACCAATGCCGAGACCGGCCGCTACTTCACACCGGTCAATAACAACGGAAACGCAGGCATGGCAATGCGCATCCGTAGCCGCAAGGCTCCCGTGCAGGTTTATGACGTTGCTGAAATAACCTACGACGTTGTTCCCTCTACCGCCACTATCAACAAGCTCAATTCTGATCTCCGAGCTTATATTACCACCAACAATACCGCTGCGACTTTCGTATCAGAAGGAACCAAGAGCGGTTACCAGCCTCTGGTTGCCACCGTCACTCCGTCGAGTCTCACAGTCAACGGTCTTTCCGATTCGCGTGGCGCAGCAAAATGGGCGCTTTCAGCAAAGAAGGGCAGCGTTTCAAACATATATACCGACGACCGCGATTCGCGTCTGCTTGTTGTAGCTCTTACCGATGTGTACGAAGGTGACTATGAGCCTATCTCAAGCGAGCGCGTAAACTCTTATCTCACCCGTCGCATCCGCAATCGCAAGATGGCTGAAAAGCTTATAGCGGATTATCAGGGTAAGGGCAAGACCGTAGCGGAATATGCCACGGCAATGGACACGAAGGTTGATACAACCAATGTCACTTTCGGCCAGTCGTATGTTCGCAATTTCCCCATGTATGAGTCGAATCTCATCGCCAATGTTTCGGTTGCCAAGCCCGGCGAAGTCACCGGCCCCATCGCTCTCAACAATTCGGTAGTGGTATTCGATGTTACCAAGGTTGATAACTCCGGCCGTACATTCGATTTCGAAAACGACGCTATGGTGTTCAACCAGCGTGAGGGCGCCTCATCGTTCGAGCGCAACCTTCCCGCAGTTCTTCTCGGTAAGAAGAAGATCGACAACCGCATCCAGAACTTCTACAGCGACAGACAATAAACAAGAAATAGATCAACAAACAATTAATACTGTTCATAAAGAGAGTCCCTTCCGACGTGATGTCGGGGGGGATTTTTTTTCGTGTGTATCAACATTTCGTGATGCTTTGTGGTTATAATGATGTCAGCGTGGTGCGTCCGGTGATCTGGGGTTCGATCCGGAACGATGGAAGCATCGTCACAACCTGTAAATATTCAAATATTTTTTTCGTATATCAACGTTTCAAAATCAACTATCTATGAAGAAATTTTTACTCTCAGCAATCACAGCTTTAATGGCATTAGGTGCATCCGCACAGAATTGGTATTCCGGAGGTCAGGTGACATTCGGCAGAACGACGGAATCGGCAAGTGGCGTGAAGAGTACCCAGGTTACCGTTCTTCCTGAAATCGGATATAATGTGACCGACAATGTGGCGTTCGGTTCCGTACTCGGTGTGTCGTACCGTAAGGCCGGTAGTGAGGAAAAGACCGTTTTCAAGATTAATCCCTATATGCGTTATACCTATCTCAATTTCGAAAAGGTGAGCCTCTTTGTCGACGGTGGTGTCGACTTCGGTATCGGTCGTGCGCATGGGTCTACGGCGGTTGAATATGGCATCGGTCTGCGTCCGGGTGTGTCGCTTAATCTTAACGAGAAGTTCAGCCTCGTCGCTCACGTAGGTTTCCTCGGATATCAGGGGGGCAACGGCACGGCGAAACACAACGGTGCGCCTGAAAACTGGGGTCTCGACCTCAACAGCAACAACCTGATGTTTGGTTTCTACTATCACTTCTGATTCCCGTTGCAGACAGTAGCAAAGTAACTTAAAGCCGGAAGCGTTCGATG
Organism: Bacteroidales bacterium; assembly: GCA_014800795.1. Taxonomy (GTDB): domain Bacteria; phylum Bacteroidota; class Bacteroidia; order Bacteroidales; family Muribaculaceae; genus UBA7173. The sequence goes on from JAAVFL010000034.1 coordinate 18,764, forward strand.
CATTTTCGCATGATACGCTTCCGGCATATTTTTTATAGTGGTGTGTATTACGGCTATTTAACCCTGTCGGGATTTTTCGCGATATATTCTTTCCATGATTTCGGACCCGCGGCTACGTTCGGGCGCGACGTTTCGTAGAAGTGACACAAAGCTGCAGCAAGAGCATCGGTCGCGTCGAGTTCCGGCAGAAGTCTGTCTTTCGGAATGTTCAGGAGGCGCCGAAGCATCTCCTGTACCTGCTCTTTCGAGGCGGCGCCGTTGCCGGTGATGGCCATCTTTATTTTTCGAGGTTCATATTCGGTGATGGGAATGTCGCGGGTCAGGGCTGCGGCCATTGCGACGCCCTGGGCGCGTCCGAGTTTCAGCATCGACTGCACATTCTTGCCGAAGAATGGTGCTTCTATCGCCATCTCGTCGGGCAGATATTGCGATATGAGGCTCTGTACACCGTCAAAAATGCGTCGCAAACGCAGATAGTGGGTCTCGAAGCGACTGAGTTTTATTACTCCCATCGCTATCATCGTAGTTTTTTTGCCGACAACGCTCAGTATGCCGTACCCCATTACGTTTGTGCCGGGGTCGATACCTATTATGATGCGTTCCGCGGGTGATGTTCTGTCTGTCATTGTGAAATCCCGGGCGGTCAGAGGTCAAGAATCTCCATATATGTGGTGAAATGCATGGCCAGGTTATTCCATCTGGCACACAGGTCGTCTTTTAGCAGGGCGGCGGTCTCGTCGTGCCATTTCACGGCGGCCACATGGTCGGCGGCTTCCATCTGTATGGCTATGCTCTCGGTGTCGGGTTCGATGCGGGTCATTACGCGTGCCACACGTGGTTCGCCGAATGTTCCCGACGCTTTCACCGAGGGAAGGTATACTGTGCGCACCCAGTGAAGGAAATCTTGCTCAATAGAGGTATGTATTACGAAAGTTGTGTTAAGAATAACAGAAGCCAATGGTAAGTGTCAATTAGGATTATCAATTAAAAAGATTATCGGGTACGGAGACGGCGGCGCAGAGCCCGCAAGAGAAAGCCGAAGTGGCGTCCGACTGTGGGAACCGTTCCGTAGAAGTAGCACATGATGCGGAAGCGCTCCATCAGGGAGCGGGTCCGGTTGCGGGTGGTGGCGCCTTCATTGAGATAGTCGATCATCACTCCCGGGAGCATCACGTTATGACGGGAGTGTTGAAGCACCCTGATGCACCATTCGTAATCGGCGGAAAAATGGTATCGCATATCGAATTCGCCTGTAATGCGCCGCAGGGCGACGAAAGCCTGGTGGCATACCACCATCCCGTCGGCGAAACTTCGGTAGGTTAGATTCTCAGGCGCGGTGAGATGGCGCGACCCAACTCTTGTGCGGTTTGAGTCTACGAGATCGGTCTGACCGTAGATAACACCTGGAAAATCATTCTCCATGGCGATATCGGTTATCTGTTCGAGAATCGAGGCTGAGTGGAACGTGTCGCCGGCATTGAGAAAAATAACATATTCCCCCTTCGCTTCGGCCAGCCCCTTGTTCATGGCGTCGTAGATGCCTTTATCGGGCGCCGAGGTGAACCGCATGTGTATATTTGGATTCTCGGCGACAACCTTTCGGGTGTGGTCGGTAGAAGCTCCGTCGATAATTATATGCTCATAATATGGTGAGGTCTGCTCTGCCACGCTGCGCAACGTGTGGGCGAGATTGTCGGCGGAGTTGTATGTTACCGTGATAATCGAGAAGAGTGGAGGGCTCATGCCCGGCTCTTCCCGTGTGGTGTGAGGGGTGTCCATGTGTGATGTAATTCGAAATGCGAAAGGCAAAGTTAGCAAAAATTATCACAATTCTACATAACATTTCGCCCTGATTTTGACGGAATATACTATCTTTGCATCGGAAAACGGGCCGCCCTCCGGAGCGGCTGCGTGCCGTAACGCTCCCACACACCCTGAAAGAGTGTGCGAAGGGAATGTAAACCATTATATCACAGGCCGTTTGCGACGCTCTCAGTTATATATAATAATATCATTTCTGCTATTCTTTGTCTCGGGAAACCTTCTGTCCCGCGACAGGGAGGTTGTGGAGCATGCTGTCCCGCCGGTCGAGAATCCACAGAATATTACGGCAGACAGTGTGGCATCCGATGCCACCGCTACAGTTCTCCCCGATAGTGTTCCTGACACTCTCCCGCCACGTGATTCCGTGTCCGGCAGTGATTTTATTGCAGATGCGGCTCCGGTTCGTCCGCGTCCATCGCGCATACGGCGCGATAAGGTCGACCTCGACGCGCAGGTCGTGTTCAACTCCAAAGACTCTATGGTACTCGTCGGTCGGCGCACCACATATATGTATGGCGATGCGTCGGTCGATTACGGAGATCTGAAACTGAATGCAGATGAAATACAGCTCGACCTGAACAACAGCGAGGTATATGCCTGCGGACGCGAGGACAGTTTAGGCGACATTGTCGGCACGCCTGTGTTTGAAGAGGGTGGAAGCTCCTATGAGTCGGGCACCATGCGCTATAATTTCAAGAGCAAGCGCGGATTTATCACCAACGTAGTCACACAGCAGGGTGAGGGATATCTCACCGGCGGCCAGACTAAAAAAACCGACGAGGACGACTACTACATTCAGAATGCCCGCTATACGACCTGCGACGATCACGATCATCCACACTTCTGGCTTCAGCTCACCCGCGCCAAGATGAAGCCCAAAAAGAATATCGTGACCGGGCCGGCCTATATGGTGCTTGCCGGGCTACCGTTGCCTATAGCCGTGCCTTTCGGATATTTCCCGTTCACCTCCAAGTATGCTTCAGGTGTGATAGTGCCGACTTTCGGCGACGACTACAACCGGGGTTTCTATCTGAGCGACGGCGGATATTATTTCGCCATCAACGATAATATCGACCTCGCCCTTACAGGTGAGATCTATACGAAAGGCTCATGGGGGCTTTCGGCGCAGTCGACCTACAGAAAGCGCTATAAGTACAACGGAAACTTCCATATCAATTACCTGAAGAGTATCTACGGCGAGAAGAGTGACCCCGACTACTCCACTTCAACAAACTTCCAGATAGTGTGGAGCCACTCGCAGGATGCGAAGGCCAATCCCAACATGAATCTGTCGGCATCGGTGAATTTCACCACTTCGGGATATACACGCAGCAGTGTCGGATCTTACTATTCTTCTGCTTTCACAGAGAACACCAAGTCGTCGACCGTCAATCTCAGCTATCGTTTCCCGAATTCAAAATGGTCGCTGTCGACATCGCTCAATGTATCGCAGCGAACGCAGGACTCCACGTTGTCTGTGTCGTTCCCGAACATCAACGTCACTATGGCGCAGATATTCCCCTTCAAGCGTAAGCGTGCGGTAGGAGCTGAAAAGTGGTATGAGAAAATCAGGATGTCCTACTCCGGACAGTTCCAGAATTCGCTTACCGCCAAGCAGAACGTATTCCTTCAGAAATCGCTTATCAAAGACTGGCGCAACGGCATGAAACATTCGGTGCCTATCTCCGCAACTTTCCCGCTGCTTACATATGTCAACGTTACTCCGTCGATAAGTCTCACCGACCGAATGTACACCCAGAAGGTTCGCCGGCAGTGGGATCCGGCGGCTTCGGCCGAGGTTGCCGATACGACTTACAGTCTCTACAACGTGTGGGATTTCAATGCGTCCATATCGCTCGATACCAAAATCTACGGGTTCTGGCAGCCGCTCGGCTTCCTCGGGAAGAAGGTGAAGATGATACGCCATGTGCTGACACCTACGGTGTCGTTTTCGGGAGCGCCCGACTTCTCGTCGTCGTTCTTCGGATATTATGGCACATACAGCTATCTTGATAATCAGGGAAATCAACAGAGCAGAAAATACTCATACTACCCTTCGGCTCTATACGGTGTGCCGGGGCAGGGGAAAAGCGGAACCGTCTCGGTGTCGCTGGCGAACAACCTCGAGATGAAGGTGAAATCCGACAACGATTCCATCGGCGAGAAAAAGATATCGCTCATCGAGAATTTTTCGGTGTCGCAGAGCTATAACTTTGCGGCCGATTCGCTGAACTGGAGCAACATAAACACCTCGATACTTCTCCGGTTGACAAAGAGATTCAATCTTAACCTTTCGGCCACATGGGATGTATATACCTACCAGCTCAACGCGGCCGGTAATCCGGTCAAGGTCAACAAACCGCGCTGGACCGTAGGTAAAGGTCTGGGGCGTCTCTCCTCCACAGGTACATCATTCAGCTATACCATAAACAACGATACGTTCAAGAAGAAGGATAAGAAAAACGATAAAAATTCCTCGTCGAAACCACCTTCCGATAATAATTGGGACGACGAAGAAGATGATGATACCTCTGCACAAGGGGGCAACCGGCGCAACGGCGGCGGTAAAAAAGATGATCTTACGCTCGATGACGACGGATACGTGCCGCTGGAGGTTCCGTGGAGTCTCAGTTTCAATTATTCTGTCAGCTACAGCTACGGAGCTTTCAACAAGCAAAAGATGGAATATGACGGCAAGATCACTCAGAATCTGAGTTTGTCGGGAAATATACGACCTACCAAAAACTGGGAGTTCTCGGCAAGCTGTTCGTATAACTTCGATCTGAAAAAGATCGCCTATATGAATCTTAACATAGCGCGCGACCTCCATTGTTTCACCATGCGTGCGAGTGTGATTCCCGTCGGGCCTTACAAGTCATACAACTTCCACATATCTGTGAAGTCGTCGCTCCTCTCCGACCTCAAATACGACAAGCGCTCCTCCTATTCCAATGGTGTCAAGTGGTACTGATCCCTGGGGTGTATCCCCCTCCCCATACTGAGCAACCCCATCAGGCAGTTCTCCCCGCAATGTACAGAATATACACGTACATTGCGGGGAGAACTGTTTGAAATACAATACGGGATTCCTGTGGGGGGTAATCCGCATGTGGAGGTCAGAGTTTTGATTTGATGGCTTCGATATATTTGGAGTGGTCGCGCACGTCGGGACGTCCTTCAGCTTTGCCATTACGGTCGACAAGTATGTAGTAGGGGATGCCATCGACATTGAAACGGTTGCGTATCGATGCGATCTGGTCGCCCGACACCTTGTAGTGGATGCCTCGGATATCAGGAATCATGGTTAGATACTTCACTTGGTCGGATGATTCGTCGGCGATGTAGATCCACACAATGTCGTCGTCAGACAGTTCGCTGTCTTTCAGCGGTTCGCATTCGGCGAGAGCCTGACGGCACGGTCCGCACCATGTGTTCCACAGATCCACTATCACAACTTTCCCCTTGTGTGGCGCGATTATGGCGTCGAACACCTTGTCGGCCGGTACATCGGGGGTTGGAGTTATTTGGGCTTGCCCCTGTAGCGTGGCGATTTTGCGTGCGTTGCGACGGTTGATGGAGTCGCATGCGGCGGCAAAGAATGGATTGGAGAGTGTGCGGAGGGTGTCGAGGCTTTCCTCGGTCATCAGCTGTGAGTTGGCTTTGGCGGCTATTTCGGAGAATAGCATCAGCGATTTCGACAGGTCGCCGTCGGCTCCTTTGTCGTTCCAGTTGAACTGACCTACGGCATTACCGGCAAGAAGCAGTTTCGGATTGGCTACATCGAACCATGTCTGCACTTCGGCATAATCCTCGTCGGTCAGGGTTCCGGGTATGGAATCGGCGGGGAGATTCCGCTCACGCCATGCATCGTGTGCGTGCCGGTAGTTATGCTCAAGAATGGAGCGCATACGTCCGATGGCTTTGAGAACGTCGTTCTGCAGATATAGCATTTTCATCTCTTTTACCATCTGGGGATCGTTCATTTTTGCCAATGAGTCGCTATATTCGTCATATAGCGCTTTTACCATAGCTTTGTATTCCTGTCCGCTCATGTGATAGTCGGCGAAGGTTCCGTTATAAAGGTTCAGATAGTATGGACCCTCGGTATGCAGAGCCATGTTGCGGTCAAGATTGCTGTAATAACCGATGTGGGCGGATGTGCGGTAACGGGGTGCGTCAAAGTCCTTGCGGTGGCTCATGGCCAGGTAGCCTGAGCGACGGGCATCGATGTAGCAGTCTGCTGTTTCGCCCGGATAGAATGTGTAATGTTCATACACATTATCATTGGCCGTAAGAAAAGCTGATGCAGTGCCATACTGATCGAACGATACGGAGCCATTGCCCAGACTGTCGAGCTTCACGACATATTCCTGCTGGGTTCCGTCGAGCATGTTCACATACAGGTTCATGGATCCGAAAAATTCCGGTCTGTAGGGTGTTACATGTAAGTTTACGGTAGTCTCTCCGATTTCAAAAGCCATGTCTGGCACAGGACCGTCGGCAGGTGCCTTTTTCAGTTCCCTGGGGAAACCTTCGGGGTACGTGGGTTGCTCTTTCCCGGTCAGGTCTACATCCCAGAGCCTGAAAGCGCCGGGTGCATCACCCTCTATGAAATCGAATCTTTCGGTTGAGAACGGGAGTGGTTCGAAGATCAGCCGGAAGTCGGCCTCGCCGCTTTCAGGCATCCAGAATTCAGTGTCGGGTTCAATCCCTTCGGTTCCTGTCATTGCATATTTCCGCCCGTCGGCCATGAGATATGTGTCGCCGGCTATCCTGATCCAGTTATTCGGTATGAAATTGGCGTTTATATGAAGAACTGTGTTGGAATCGGTAAGCTCAACCTTCACAATGTCGGTAATTGTGGTGTTGGCGTAGGTGATGACGGGCATGTCCACCGTGCGGGGGCCGGAATGGGAACATGCGCAAACCATTGCAGCCACAGCCACAACGCCGGCTGTGGCTGCATGTTTTAAAGTTTTAGAGATCATAAAATGTGATATTTTGTTGGTTTTTTATGTCGTGGGATATCAGAAGTAAAAATTCTGATGACGGGGATAGAAGAGCATCCCTGACCCAACTTCCTGTGCTGCGCTTTCACCCATTGAATTCGCTACTATGGCGAGGGCGAACCGCATTGCTGCGGAGGGGCCGTTGGCGGTGATTATACGGTCGAGGGCTATTACAGGAGCATCGCGACGTACGGCACCGCTCATCATTTCTTCAAATCCGGGATAGCATGTGGCCTCCTTGTCGTCGAGAATGCCCAGCGGGGCGAGTACCACGGCGGGGGCCGCGCAAATTGCGGCAATCTTTCCGGAATGAGACTGGTTGATCAGAAGGGTGTTGAGCGGACCGAATTTCGACAGGTTTTCCGCGCCGGGCATCCCACCCGGAATTACCAGCCATTCAGGGGTTATGAAGTCTACCTCATGGAAAAGCTTATCGGCGATTACGGTCAGGCCGTGTGCCCCGCTCACTTTATTGTCTGAGGTTATTGATACGGTTTTGACATCCATGCCGGCGCGGCGCATTACATCCAATACCGTTAGGGCCTCTATCTCTTCGAAGCCCTCTGCCAGGAAAATGTAAGAAGTACTCATGTCTGTTAGTTTTAGGGGGTTGAGGTAAAGTAAGAAGTGCTTGGCGGTGTGGGGCGCTGATATGGTGCGCCGGACTTGTCTGTTGACAGGTTGTCATCTCAACGCAAAGGAACATATATTTGTTCGGTTTTCCAAATATACAGTCAACTTTTTTCACATTTTTTGATAACTGTCGTGGTTTGCCGAGATATGCTGAAATGGGGTCCGGAGACAATTTAACTAAAAAAATCGTGGAAATTATTGTTTGAACGAAAAATATAGTTTAAATTTGCGCCGTCAAAATAAATCAACCGCCGACAATAAAATCATCTATCCGATATGACCGCGACTTATTGCCATTTCAGCTATCTCTCTATTCTTAAGATATTGTTTGTTTCGTTGACAGGGGCTTGTGCGGTAGCCGCTTCTGCAGCCGGGAGCATTGTTTACCGTGTTAGCGCAATCGTTACCGACAGTATCGGTCAACCCGAGCTCTACGCTACTGTAAGGATTTTCGAAGCCACCGACAGTGTGAAACCTGTAGTTCTGACAACAACCGACGACAACGGAGCGCTCGATGCTCAGCTACCCGATGCCGGGAGTTACCGTCTCCATATATCATCGGTAGGGAAGATTGCTGCCGAACTTTCTTTTTCGGTGAGCGACGACGCTCCCGAAGCGAATCTCGGATCGGTGCTTCTTGCTGACAATGTCAATGAGCTGGGGCAAGTGGAAGTGGTGGCGCAACGCCCTCTGGTAGCGCACGAGATCGACCGTCTGGGCTACGACGTGAAAGCCGATCCTGATGCGGCCACCTCCACGTTGCGCGATATTCTGCGCCGGGTGCCGCTTGTATCGGTCGACAACGAGGGGAACATAAAGGTAAAGGGCTCGTCAGATTTCCGCATCTATAAGAACGGGCGACCCAACAATTCCTATACCAGAAATGCCAAGGAAATTTTCGCCGCAATTCCTGCATCATCAATTAAAAAGATCGAGGTGATTACCGACCCCGGTGCCCGCGAAGATGCCGAGGGGGTAGGTGTGATTCTGAATATAGTCACGGATACCGATACCGCCATGAAAGGTGTTACCGGCACGGTCAATCTCTATGAGGATACTGAGAATCTCATACCCACTCCGTCCGTATGGCTCTCTTCCCAGATCGATAAGGTTACCTTTTCAGTCAACGGCGGTTACCAGAATATTGCTGTGTCGAATCATACAAAATCGTGGTCTGATATCCGCACGGAATATTACGACTCAGGAAACCTCTATGAAGCATCGACCTATAGCGAATATCCGCAGCAATCGGGCTGGGGGGGACTGGAACTGAGCTGGGAACCTGATACCCTCAATCTGTTTTCAGTCGAGGCTAACGGCTGGCTTTGGGGTGCGGGCAATCAGACAATACTCGATTGGGTGAGGATGTATGGTCCTGGTGAGGCCGGTTCGCACCCGTTACTGTACTCCTACAGCAGCATCATGCGTCCCGGTTCCAATCGTGATTTCGATTTTGACGGCTCCGTCAACTATCAGCACTCTACCCGTCGTAAGGGGGAGACCTTGACGCTGAGTTACCGCATATCGACAACTGCGCAGGATAACGACAGCGAGACCCTCTACAGCGATATGATCGACTGCAGTTTCGGCTATACCGGTAAGTACATGAGTTCAGTGCAGAATTTTATAGAACATACCGCGCAAGCCGACTGGAGCCGTCCGATCGGTGAGCGGCATAAATTCGATGTCGGAGCCAAAGGTATATTCCGCCGGAACCACTCTGTGAGCGATCAGGAGTATTACGGTAGCGATATGCACTCCCACGATAACTTTACACATCTGACAACAGTAGCGGCGGCATACGCCGATTGGCGCACGACGCTGGGAAAATGGAGCCTGCGCGCAGGGTTGCGCTATGAGTATTCGCATCTGAGCGCACATTTCCGCGAGCAGACTGTTCCCCGGAGTGACTTCGCATCAGATCTCAGCGATTGGGTTCCCAACGCATCGGTAGCTTGGAACGTCAACGAAGCCAACTCGTTAAAACTCAGCTACAGCCGCAATATCCGACGTCCCGGTATCAGTTTCCTCGATCCGGCCGTCAGCGTGACTCCGACATCTGTAAGCTACGGTAATCCGGATCTCGGCAGTGTGGCATACAACAACTTCTCGTTCAACTACTCGCTGATCAGAAACAACTTCAACCTCGACTTAAATCTGAGCGGAACAGTTGTGGATAACTCCCTGCAGAATTCGCAGTGGGTCGATGAGCAGGGACGCTTAGTGAATACATATGCCAATATAGGCAGGATGCGCGCGTTCGATTCTTCCATATATTTTCAGTGGACAATCGACAGCAAGACGCGCTGGATAATGAATCTCTGGTGGGGCTATACATATCTGCGTCAGCCGATAGCACTCGATGCCGACGGCAATCAGGTGTTCGGATCGCGCGGCCGATGGGCCGTGAATCCATGGACGCGCATAAGCCGCGATCTCCCCTGGAAGCTTGAGCTGTCACTTACATGCTGGTGGTGGTCGGGAGGCCTGTCGAATGTATATACTTACCAGAATAGCAGCAAGCCCGGGTATGCTATGGCTCTGGTGCGCAAGTTCCTGAAAGATGACCGCCTCACGGTGCGCCTTGCGGCAGACCGTCCCTTCGGTCCGAAAATCAACGGAAATTCAACTGTCACCAACAATCCTCAATATAGTTCGGAAACGCACTATACATACCATTCCGGACAATATTTCAGCTTGAGTCTCAATTTCCGTTTCGGCTCGCTGAGTGCGCAGGTAAAGAAAACTTCCACCTCAATAAGCAACAGCGACCTCCAGGGGCAGGGTCAGAAAAAGTAGGCGCCGCTGTTTTTTCGCTAACTGAGACGATAGAGCAGATATCCGCCCGGACGCACATATTCCGATTCGGTTGCGTGCCTGAGCGATCCGTCGGGATTCACCATGCGGACTGCCCCTTTGAACGCGGTGTCGACCCGCTGTGCGTGGTCGATGTCGCGGTTCACTACCATAAGATATTCATTGCCGTCGCCCCCCTTGAGGTGAGATACCAGCACCCCTTCGCCGCTAGCCATGAGCGATGTGAAAGGAGCGGGGAGTGTAGCGAGCGGTTTTGTATCAGGTGGAGTCACATCGCCGGTATGACTTACATCGTACACCTCACATCCTAAAAATATAGGTGCGAGGGCCTGAATCTCACGGTTTATGTCGCGTATGAGATAATATACGTCGGTGCGTTGACCGGTTTGATCGATCGGAGAGTTATGGAAATTCCATGTGGTGGTGACAGGTTCCCAGTAGGTGAAATACTGTATGCACTGCGCGCCATAAGCCAGTGCCGAGAATGCCTCCACACGGATATGTGAATCGCGTGGGATAGGGTAGGGGGTGTGTGCTGTCGACAGGCAGAAAGCCCAGAATGGGCAGCCGTTGTCACGGCTCATCTTGCTGATAGTCTCCAGATTCTGGAACAGCCCCGGGCTAAGCACAGTCTTACCCTCCCCGTCCGTATGAACCGGATATAAGTCGTAGGACACCATCGGCAATCTGATTGCATCAATGAAACGCTGCACATAGTCATCATAGCTCTGCGCCCCGAGCGCGTCCATATCAACCCACATCGGAAATAGATTGAGGTACACAAGATGAGTGGAGTCGGCCTCATATACGCGGTCGCGCATTGCTGCGAGGTCTGCGAAGTCGGAAACCGAAGGCTCGTCGCGCAGGAACCATGCCCCGGTCTGCGGATGGTCCTTGAGATGGATTACCACCTCTCCGGGGTTACCGGTCATGCCGACACTCAATACCAGCTTTACACCCGAGCCCTCGGCTGCTTTGAGTGCGCGTTCAAGCTGAGCCTCGCTGTAAAGATGCGAGAACGACAGATTGAAGCCTGCCTCGCGCATCTCGCTGTATCGTTCGGGGGTAGAGGCGCTGTCGGGAATCGAATACCATCCGAGAATCGGAAATTCACCCGGTGTGGGATTGGTATATTTCGGAAGCTTCGCTCCACAGGATGTGGCTGCAGCGAGGGCCATGGCAGCCGTAGTCAGGATTGATCTGATTTTCATGGTTCAGGTAAGGTTTATGGTTAATCCATGCCGTTATGCGGTTGCTAACGATATGTACACTGCAAAGGTAGCTATTTTTTTCTGTCATGTGGGCTCGATATGATTTTTCAGAGCTTATTTTAAATAATATTTCAGTGTAATACAACGTTATACGTGTGATATGGATTTTTCATTGCAACCCTCCGACAAGCTTATATACAAAGGTCGGCAAGAGCTCCCCGCCATCCAGATGCTGAAACTGGTGGCGGCTTTATTTGTGGTGCAGATACATACCGAATCTGCTATCAGAGAATATCTGATGCCGCTATGCCGTATGGCTGTACCTCTGTTTTTCATGATATCCGGCTACTTTCTGGTAAGCGACAACGGAACGTTGGAGGCACCACGGTTACGGCGTGCGTTTGTGAAAGTTCTTAAACTTACGCTCGCTGTGAATGTTATCTATTTCATTTGGCGCGTAATTCTCAGTGCATCTCACGGATTTGATTTCCTTCAATATGCAGCTACGGCGGAGTGCTGGACCGATTTTCTGCTTACCGGCCGTACGTTCGGTATTCATTTATGGTATCTGACGGCCTATCTGCAATCTCTCGCCCTGTTTTACGTAGCGGTACGGCTGCGGATGGAGAATTTGTTGCTGTGGCTTGTACCGGTCTGTATTGCCGTCAATATCGCTTTGGGCTCCTACCATTCTCTGTTTTTCGACGGTGTTACGGATGAAGCGGTCCATCGGAACTTTTTTACGATCGCTCTTCCGTGTTTCGGGCTCGGAGTTTTATTCAGGCGCTGTGAGCATCGGTTGCCCTCTGTACAGACTCTCCTTACGTGCGCTGCGCTCCTCCTGGCTCTGATGATTACCGAAAGACTTTTGCTTGGTGGAGAAAAATATATGCACGGCGACATAGCTCTTGCCACCATACCTATGGCGTGTGTGCTGTTCGCTTTGTGTCTGTGTCTGTCGCCGGTAGCGGGAGCTGGTATGTTCAGCAGCCTCGGCAGGAACTATTCGCTTGATATTTATGTGTACCATGTTATGGCATACAATGTGATTCAGAAATATGTCAGCACCGAATATGCCGCAATCTATACTCTGCTGGCAATAGTGGTTACAGCCGTGATAATCGCAGGGAAGCAAACTTCCTTGCGCATGGTTGCATCGGCTAAATCAAGAATTGTTGCTTAAATACTTGATTCATATTCTTTAGCTGATGACTCGCCGTCTTATTGTATCCCTGTCTGACTTCTAAACTTCTCTACTTCTTGACTTCTATCTATTCAAAATAAAAAGGATGCACCGCAAGGTGCATCCTTTTTTATCAGGAAGAGGGGTTTATTAACCGTTGATCTTCACCATCTTGGCGATGAGGTCGAGCACTTTGTTAGAATAGCCGATCTCATTGTCGTACCAGCTTACAACCTTAACGAAGGTGGGGGTCAGCTGAATACCTGCCTTTGCGTCGAAGATAGAAGTGCGGGGATCGCCGAGGAAGTCGCTTGATACGACTGCGTCTTCGGTGTAGCCGAGGATACCTTTGAGTTCGCCTTCAGAAGCTTCCTTCATTGCGTTGCAGATTTCCTCGTAGGTAGCGGGCTTAGCGAGGTTAACGGTGAGGTCAACTACAGATACGTCGAGGGTGGGAACGCGCATCGACATACCGGTGAGCTTGCCGTTGAGTTCGGGGATAACTTTACCTACAGCCTTGGCAGCGCCGGTAGAAGAGGGGATGATGTTGCCGGAAGCGGCACGACCACCACGCCAGTCCTTCATTGAGGGACCGTCAACAGTCTTCTGGGTTGCGGTTGTAGAGTGTACGGTAGTCATAAGACCTTCAACAACGCCGAACTTGTCGTTGAGAACCTTGGTGATAGGTGCGAGACAGTTGGTGGTGCAAGATGCGTTGGATACGAACTGAGTGCCCTTTACATAGGTGTCGTCGTTTACGCCGCATACGAACATGGGGGTGTCGTCCTTAGAAGGAGCTGACATAACCACGTACTTAGCGCCGGCTTCGATGTGACCCTGAGCTTTTTCTTTGGTGAGGAAGAGACCGGTAGACTCTACTACGTATTCAGCACCTACTGCGCCCCATGCGATTTCTGCGGGGTTCTTGCAAGCGGTTACGCGGATTGTCTTGCCGTTTACGATGAGAAGGCTCTTTTCGAGGTCGTAGTCAACGGTGCCGTCGAACTGACCGTGCATGGTGTCATACTTCAGCATGTATGCCATGTAGTCAACGGGAAGAAGGTCGTTGATTGCAACAACTTCGATGTCGTCACGCTTGGTAGAAGCGCGGAAAACGAAACGACCGATACGGCCAAAGCCGTTAATACCTATTTTAGTCATAGTGGAAATGAATAAAAATAAAATTGTTTGGTGTTTAATTGTCGGTTTGGTTTGCGAACTGTCTGTTTGTCAGATTGTTCGGTATATTCCGTCGGTGCGGCGGACCGCCGGGGCGGATTATGCGATACAAAGTTACTAATTTTTCTCAAAAAACAGTGTCGCCATATAGGAATAATTAGAGAAAAATTTCAGTAATTTTTCAGTTCGCCGGAGGCTTTGAGCGCGAGTGAAAGTGCGTTGGCGAAGGCTTTGCCGTCGCGGCATCCGAGCATGTATTTGCGCCCGTCTTTCAGTGTTGCCAGAAAGCAGTCCGAGGCTTTTCCGTAATATGCGAAATAGCGTCCGAGGTCGCTTTCGCGAAACCATCCCCAATAGCCCAGGAATCCTCCGCTGCCGCATGTGCGGATGGCGCCCATCGTTGGGTTCATCGGTTTTACAGATTCTATATCCTGAAGGGGTATACTCTTCACTCTGAGCGTGCTGTTGATGTTCAGACAGCCGTCTTTTACCGACAGCGACATCGGGGCATACCATAAGGCGAGGATTAGCATCAGGCATACCAGTATTCCGATCACTGTGAAAAGTATCTGATTCTCGAGCGTACGCCACAGTATTACGGCTGACAGCACGAGTGTCAATATGGTTATTATCCAGCAGTAGGTGCTTAATTCGACACGCTGTTTCATTACGTTGATCTGTTAAGGTTCTTATCTATTGCAAAAGTAGTGGTTAGCTTTGTATTATGCAAATTATTCATCCTTAGGGAACAGATGGCGCCCGCATCAAGCTACAGCCGACGCTGCAGGCGCATCGTGCTGTATCATCACCCTCCTGTCATTCTCTTCTGTAGCTCTCAGCTTTGTCGCATCAAGATTTTTTTTATGTGGTTATCCAGGCCGGTGTTCTGGCTTATTTCGTTAATTTTGTAATCCGATTATGTAATGAACGGTTGATTCGTATGGCAGAGTTTCTACGCTACATACTGTCTGTATTGTGCCTGTCACTGTCGTTTATTTTCTCCAGTCGCCTCCGTGGGGAGACCGTGGGGCGGGATGTGGCGAAAGATAATATGGTTGCATCGATGCTTGGCGTTGATGTCAGACCTTCTTACGCATTTTCTTCCTATCTTGATGATGTGCTTCGCGAGAACCTTTCAATGGACAATTGCGCGACCACGCATATAGCGACTTCGCTCCATTTCAAGTATGGATTCTCATATGACGGTTCCTCGGAAGTGGCCCGGCTTTTCCCCGGCGTGTGGCAAGGTATCGGGGCTGGCGTCAATCTGATGGACCGCAGCAGGTCAACGGGTGTGCCGGTTTCGTTGTATCTCTTCCAGACAGCGCCGATTGTCAATTTCAGCAGCCGTCTGAGCCTTGATTATGAATGGAATTTCGGAGCCTCCGTGGGATGGAAGCCGTGCAATGGGGTCGTAGCTGCGTCAAACCTGATCGTAGGCTCGAGTGTAAACGCCTATATCAATCTCGCATTAGGATTGAAATGGAAACTAAGCAGGACATTGTCGCTTTCTGCCGCTCTTGCCCTCACACATTTCTCAAACGGAAACACCTCTTTCCCCAATCCGGGAGTTAATCTTGCCGGCATCCGACTGGGGATAAGCAGGGTGTTTGGAGAACAAACCGACGCGACCCCGTTCAGGTCTGACGCAACCTTCCGGTCTTATACTCTGAGCTACGATCTTACCGGTTACGGAGCATGGCGCAAGCGGGTATATCGTGGAGGAGAAAATCCCGTATTGTTGCCCGGACATTTTGCCGTTGCCGGTATGAATTTTGCACCGATGTGGGATATCCGGCGATACTTCCGCGCAGGTGTGTCTGCTGATTTCCAATGGGATGAGAGTACCGGTCTCCGTCATTACCATATCAGTGGCGACACACCCGACGGGATACGTTTCGCGGATCCTCCTTTCCTCACTCAGGTAAGTATGGGAGTTTCGGCCCGGGCCGAACTGGTGATGCCCATCTTTTCAGTCAACGTAGGCATAGGTTATAATTTCATAGGACCTGAAGAGTCTCGGGCAACCTATCAGATGGCAAATCTGAAAGTCTACATAACCCGCTCTATGTATCTCAATGTCGGTTATCAGTTGCAGAATTTCCAACGTCAGAACAATCTTATGTTAGGGCTTGGTTACACCTTCCGCTCCAATCGCAGCCGGTGTACATCGCTGACAGGTCGGTAATAATATATGACAACAAAGGTGTGTGAAAAAATCACGCACCTTTGTTATATCTCTGACCCTCAATCACTAATTTATAATTACTAATTGCCAAAGAAGGTTCTACTTCTCGCGCATGAACACCTGCACCGGGGTTCCGTTGAAGTCCCAGTTGTCGCGTATCTTGTTTTCGAGGAAGCGACGGTAAGGCTCCTTTACCCATTGGGGCAGGTTGCAGAAGAAAATGAATGTGGGCACAGGCGCACCCTTCAGCTGGGTCACATATTTGATCTTGATATATTTGCCCTTGTTGGCGGGTGGAGGATATGCGCCTATCGCTTCGAGCATAACCTTGTTGAGTTGCGATGTGGGCACTTCGCGTTTGCGGTTCTCGTATACGTGAACCGCAGTCTCCACAACCTTGTAGATGCGCTGCTTGGTAAGCGCGGAGCAGAATATGATGGGGAAATCGGTGAACGGAGCGAATCGGTTGCGTATAGCCTGCTCGAAATGTTTCTGAGCCTCGATGCTCTTGTCTTCAGCTATGTCCCATTTGTTGACACATACCACAAGACCTTTCTTGTTGCGCTGGATCAGGCCGAAGATGTTCGCATCCTGACTTTCGATGCCGCGGGTGGCGTCGATCATCAGAATACATACATCAGATGCCTCGATAGCGCGGATAGAGCGTATTACCGAGTAGTACTCGATGTCTTCGTTGACCTTCTGTTTTTTTCTTATTCCGGCTGTATCGACAAGATAGAAGTCGAAGCCGAATTTATTGTAACGGGTGTAGATACTGTCGCGGGTGGTTCCGGCGATGTCGGTCACGATGTGGCGATCCTCGCCGATGAAAGCGTTGATGAGCGATGATTTTCCTGCGTTCGGACGTCCCACGATGGCGAATCGGGGGATCTCTTCCAGCTCCTCTTCGTTATCGTCGGGAACAGGGAGTTTCTTGATTATTTCGTCAAGAAGGTCGCCCGTGCCGTAACCGCTCACGGCGCTTACGGGGTATGGTTCGCCGAGGCCGAGGCTGTAGAATTCGGGCACGTTGTAGAGCCATTCGTTTGAATCGACCTTATTGGCTACGAGTATAACCGGTTTTTTCGATTTGCGCAGGATTTCGGCGACATGGTCGTCGAGGTCGGTCACACCGTTCATGGCATCGACTACAAACAGAATTTCGTCGGCCTGCTCTATGGCGAGGTGTACCTGCTTGTTGATCTCACCCTCGAATATATCGTCGGAGTTGACTACCCAACCGCCGGTATCGACGATTGAGAATTCGCGCCCGCTCCAGTCTACTTTCCCATACTGACGGTCGCGTGTGGTGCCGGCGGTTTCGTCGACGATTGCCTGACGCGATTCGGTAAGGCGGTTGAAGAGGGTTGATTTGCCCACGTTAGGGCGGCCGACTATAGCAACGAGTTGTGACATAGGTGATCTGCTTTTCTTGTTTTTTGCAAAGTTAGTTAATTTTTTTGAAAACATTACTCAATATAGCCGAAGGCTTTGAGCTTGTTCTCGCGGTTGCGCCAGTTCGGCTCCACTTTTACGTGAAGTTCAAGATATACGCTCTTGTCGAAGAATTTTTCGATATCCTTGCGTGCTGCGGTGCCCACTTTCTTTAACATGGAGCCTGCTTTGCCGATGAGGATGCCTTTCTGGCTGTCGCGCTCAACGAAGATTGTGGCCATGATGTGGATTGACCGTTCGCTTTCCTCGAATTTCTCTACTATGACTTCCACGCTGTATGGAATCTCTTTCTCATAGTTGGTAAGTATCTTCTCGCGGATGATCTCGGTGACGAAGAAGCGCGCCGGCTTGTCGGTGAGGGCATCCTTCCCGAAGTAAGGGGGAGAGGGGGGGAGCAGTTCCACGATGCGGGCCATCAGGTTTACGACATTGAAGTGTTCCTTGGCCGACAGAGGGAAGACCTCGGCGTTAGGAAGCAACTCTTTCCAGCGGGCCACAAGTACATCAAGCTCACCGTTATTCTTAAGAAGATCGATTTTGTTGATTACCAGGAGTACAGGGATGGTTTCCTTCGCCACACGCGCCACGAAGTCGGCGTTCTTTGTCGGATCTTCCACTACATCGGTGACGTAAAGAAGGATATCCGCGTCAGTCAATGCACCCTGGGCATAGCTCAGCATGCTTTCCTGAAGTTTGTAGTTGGGCTTGAGAACTCCGGGGGTATCAGAAAATACGATCTGGTAATCTGGTGTGTTTACGATGCCGGTGATGCGGTGGCGGGTTGTCTGGGCTTTGGAGGTGATGATGCTCACGCGTTCACCTACAAGATCGTTCATAAGTGTCGATTTGCCCACATTCGGGTTGCCTACGATGTTCACGAAACCGGCCTTATGGTTTTTCGCCGGTTCTACAGGGCATTCAACTCTGTCTGTCGCCTCGGCAAAAAGTTTTTCGGTTTCCTGACGTTCGTTCTGTTCATCTATGATTTCATTGTTGATTTTATCGCTCATGATGTTGGGATATTCGTTGTTAGTTATTTCTTGTTTCTTATAATAAACAAAAATAGCACCTGAAAAGATGCTATTTTCTTGTTTTTTTTCAATTGTGCATGGCGCGCAGCGGCAGTTTGTCGCTGTGTGTCAATTACATATCCCAAACCAGAAGCATTGAGCCCCAGGTGAAGCCTGCGCCGAAAGCCGTCAGCAGAATCTTGTCGCCCTTTTTCAGACGGTCTTTATATTCGTCGAGGCAGAGGGGGATTGAGGCTGCTGAAGTATTGCCGGTGTGCTGGATGTTTACGAGTACCTTTTCATCGGGAATTCCTGCGCGGGAGCTTACAGCTTCGATGATTCGTAGGTTTGCCTGATGAGGCACGAGCCAGTCGATTGTCTCGGCGGTGAGGTTGTTGCGGTTCAGGATGTCCACAGATGCGGTGTACATGTCGGTGACTGCGTTTTTGTATACGTTGCGTCCGTCCTGGAACAGGTAGTGAAGCCCCTCGTCAAGGGTCTGTTGGGTAGTGGGCTTCGCTGAGCCGCCCCCCCACATCACCAGATGCTCAAGGCCGCGTCCGTCAACATGGAATACTGCATCAAGAACACCTACTCCGGGTTCTTCCGTCGGTTCTACCATCACGCAGGCTGCTCCGTCGCCGAACAGCGGGCAGGTGGCACGGTCGTTGTAGTTCACCATCGACGACATTTTCTCGGCGGCAACCACGATCACTTTCTTACGCAGACCGCTTTTTACGTAGGCGGCTGCGTCTTCAAGCGCTACGATGAATCCGGCACATGCTGCCTGTATGTCGTAGGCATAGGCGTTTTTCAGACCTGCACCCTCGCATATAATCGAGCCGGTGGAGGGGAAACGGTAATCGGGGTTGGAGGTAGCGCATATCAGGAGTTCCACTTCCGAGGGATCGGTGGCGGTATCGGCGAGCAGCTTTTTTACGGCCTCGATGCCTAGATATGAAGAGCCCACATCCTTTTTGAGGATACGGCGCTCCTTTATACCTACGCGTGTGGTGATCCACTCATCGTTGGTATCAACCATTTTCGACAGCATCTCGTTGTCGAGAATGTCTTCGGGGAGATATGACGCGATGCCGGTAATCTTGGCGTTGAGCATATTTGTACGTGATTAGTAGGTGGTAGAAACGTGAAGAAACCGCCGCCGGTTTCTTCTGGGGATGATGATGATTTAAAAGGCTGCCGGAGTGGGCGGATCGCCCTGGCAGCCCTTGTGAGATCTCAAACCGCCGGATTATACGACTGCGTTCTTCTCGATGGCGATTTTACCGCGGTAGTAGCCACATTCGTTGCAGACGCAGTGATATACGTGCCATGCGCCGCAGTTGGGGCAGATTGCGAGAGTAGGCATAGCAGCCTTGTCGTGTGTACGGCGTTTTGCGGTACGGGTCTTGGATTGTCTTCTTTTAGGATGTGCCATTGTTTTCTATCTTTTTTCTATTGTTTTATTCGTATGTTGTATCCTGATACGCAATGCGGCCAGGAGGTTATTATTCGCCGGGTTGGTCGGTCGACATGGTGTCCATTTCGTCAATCAGCTCGTCCTCGAGGTCGGCATCCTGATCGCCGGGGGCATGCGCGCGGTGCTTTTTGAGCAGCGAACTCATCGCGCGGTTACATTTCCCTAGCGGATGTACGTGCTTGATCGGTATGGCGAGCGATACGGTGTCATATATCATGTAAGCCACGTTGAGGAACGCATCCGATTCGGGAATCTCCATCAGGTCATCGGAGTCGTCGCGATAGTCATCTCCGTATTTCACATTTATATTGTATGTCGTATCTATATCAAGGGGAAGGTCGTCAAGACATCTGTCGCAAGGAACGGTCACTGTCCCTTTCATGTCGAAAGCGAGAGCATACACGTCGCGGCGATAAGTCACTGTGAGAACCACATTGACATCGGCATCGCGAACATCGGTACTCTCCATGTTCTCGAAGAACTGCTTGTCAAGGTGATACTCAAAAGTATGCGTGCCCTCGGCGAGGTTTCGCAGGGGCAATTTGAATTGACTGAACTTTCCCATAGCTATAGTCTGCGGAAAAAACTGTGCAAAGGTATATATTTTCTTGTTTATTACCAACTTTTCTTAGCGAAAAAAGCCATTCATTCGGGCGACTTGGCGATAAAAGCGGATAAACGCCATGTAAACAAGCCCGATGTATGGTCAGAAAAACGGGCGCATCAGTGTTAATGCCCCGCGTATTCTATGGCCTGTGAGCCATGCCGTAAATGTGAAAAGGGGGCGGTAAAGCCGCGATGGCTCGTCGGTGAGTGTCTTGGCCAGGAGGTCGCGGGCAAGTGCTGCGGAACCTTCCGAGGCGTAAAGCCCGGCGAGATGCGCCATGCGGAGGCGCACCCACCTACGGTGGCGCTGAGAGCTGAGCGAGGCTGAGATAGCTTCCAGCGAACGCTCCCATTTTCCGGCTCCGCGACTGAAATCGGTTCCGGTGATGGACACCTCGCGCTGAATCACATCTACGGTGGACGCTCCCGGTAGTTTCAGCAGTCGGGGGTGAAGTTTCAGCAGACGGATGCCGAGTTCCAGGTCGTTCCATCCCTTGATAGCGTTATTCCATCCTCCTGCACGCCGCATCAGCTCTGTACGCGCGGCATAGCGTTGTGTCGACATGTTTCCGTGAATCATATGATGCCAAATGGGTGAGGATGTCCGGAATTTTCTCTTGTATTGATGAGCGGCGCCAATAGGGTGGATCGTAACATCCCAACCTACGATGTCGGGATTTGATGCCGAGCTGAAGCCTTTCATAGCGCGCGCCACATGGCCGGGGTGCATGATGTCGTCGCTGTCGAAAAACATTACATATTCCGACTGTACTTCCTCGAGCCCGCGGTTGCGTGCGGCTGTTGCTCCGGGTTGCGCTTCGGTCAGTATGTCTATACGGAGCGTATCTGTCTCAGCTCTCTGTTTCCAGTCTTCCACAACGGCGGGTGTGTCGTCGGTCGACCCGTTGTCAACGACGATCACTCTCAGCGGCCGGTATGTCTGGGACTCTACGCTGCGGAGTGTGTCGCCTACAATTCCGGCACGGTTGTGTACCGGAATTACAATGGTGATTGGAAAATCGGTTGATTCCATAGCTCGTGGGGTGGTTGGCTCGGACGGGAGTTGTCAGACTTTCAGATGGCGCATGCCGTAGATGGCGCCTTTCACCATCTCCCGTACAGCTCTGAGGAAGGGGGCGCGTCCGGCGCGGCTCATGTGCATGGCTGCGGCTGTTATGGCGACGGGCCATAGCAGGGGGCGGCGCAGGGCTATCAACGCTC
This sequence comes from Bacteroidales bacterium, assembly GCA_014800795.1. GTDB lineage: Bacteria > Bacteroidota > Bacteroidia > Bacteroidales > Muribaculaceae > UBA7173. The sequence goes on from JAAVFL010000034.1 coordinate 40,580, forward strand.
CGTTGGCGCGAATCACCCCGTTGTCGTTTACTTTCCTGCCACCTGTCGCTACTCCGTGATGGGTAGTGATCTCGATCGGGAAATAATGGCCGCGATACCCTCGCGAGGCAGCCTGCATCAGAAAGAAATCTTCCTCTCCGGCGCTCAGATACGGCGCCCCGATGCCGAGCAGCGGGTTGAAGGTCAGGGCATCGGCTCCGGTGATTATCTTGCGTCTGAAAGCGATTTCAATACTTGCCGGTACATATCCCTTAGGTAAATCCTCAAATGGCATATCCCGCTCCGGATAGCGTTTAAGGGCAGGCGTACGGTAGCGGAACGAGGCTATGTCTACTGCGGGATTATCGCAGAACGTATTGATAACAGCCAGAAGTTGTCCGGATGTGTATGAAAGGTCGTCGTCGGCTATTAATATGATTTCTCCGCGGGCACGGCTTAAGGCGCTGTTACGGTTATGGCTCAGACCTATTGTAGGGGTTCGCACCACTCTGATGTCCTCTCTCTGCAGCGATTGAGGCACCGGCGCATCCTCGTGCTTCTGCCACGACACCACATATTCCACTCCTTCCACCTCAGGGAGCTGCATGGCGGCAACTCTGTCTATCCCCTCCTTTCCAATGGTGGAAATGGTCACGCTTAACGTGGGGGCAGCGGACGCGGGTGACAGGCTTATACGGTCGGCGATATATTGTAATGCGGTGTCGGATATGGAGGGAATACGCTTGAGGGCGGCGGGTGTGAAGGTAAACTCTCCGAAACGCACTTGCCCATGGTCGTCGTAAAGATCAAGCCTTACGAAAGGCATACCTGCCGACAGGTCGCGGCATATGGCTTTCATTTTCTCGAATGATGCCGGACAGGGTATATCCTTTGCGCCGGCGGCATATTCAGGCTCCATCCATTCGTCGTGGCGTTTCCAGTCCATGTCGTACATCGTAACTCTCTTCGTGTCGGGCCCGTTGTAGTTGCGGTCGGTGCATACCCGACACATCATAGGTTCCCCGTTTACGCAGAAAAATTTGTAGTCGGGAACTCCCGCCGAGAAGTCCGGTTCGGTCATTATCTTCTCTGCGAATATACATGGATTGATAAGCGCATATTGCGTCTCGGCATTATAGGCTCCGTAGACCCGGCTCATCGAGCGGGCAAGCTGCCGGCGTATCTTTTTCAGCGGAGCGCTTTTCTTGTCTGTTATTATGAAAAGGTCGCTGCACCCGTTGTTGGGTTTTATTACGAAAGCATCGGGTAGAGTGTTGAAATCTATGTCGTCGGCCGATTCCCATTGTCCGAGCAGCGGTATGAGTATATCGCCATGTCCCTTATCGGCGACATAGCTGCGCGCCTTGAATTTATCGGCGAGAATAGACCAATAGGATATGTCGGTATTGAATTGAATCCATCTTATTTTTTCGGCGAAAAGCGTAGGGCGCTCCCAATCGATAGGGCGGCCGTAGGCTTTCTGGAAAAGTTCTTCGGCGCGCTTGCGGGGGTTCTTCGCATAGTGTCTGCCGGCAATACGCTCCTTGAACTGCAACAGAGGAAGATGGATGTTTTTTTTCAGAGCCATCTTAATGGTGCCTCCCGACAGACGGGCGTTTGACGATGAGTTCTTTTTCATGGCTTGGGAGTGGAGAATTGATTTTTCAGTTCGAGGCGTCTCTGCCAGAAGTCGGCGAATCGGGCGGCTACAACGGGAGCGGCATTGTGTTTTTTCACAAATTCGCGTCCTTCGAGCCCACGGCGGCGCAATTCGCCCGGAGGGGAGGTTATGATTTGTTCGAACATGGATGTCATGCTCTCCGTGTCCAGCGGGCTGTTGAATATAGGGTGCAGCCGGTTCTCGCCGATGAAGTTGTAGAATTCAGGCTCCGCTCCGCTGACCGCACATTGTCCTTTCGCCATGGCCAGCAGGGCATTCGTGGCGGGGGTGTAGCTGTATGCCTGATCGATAACGACATGTGCCTGCGACAGAAGTTCGATGTACTCTTTATACGGACGGTTTTCTACGATTATGAGTTCTGCTTTTTCGGGATGGCGTTCGATGGCGCGGCGTGCGGCGAGTTCAAGGCGGTCTGTCCCTTTTGCAGCGAGGCGTCCTTTGTGTCGTCCGAGAAAAAAACGCACTTTTTCTGGGCGTTCCGGGATTTCCGACAGTGTCAGTTCGTTCATGTCGATCGGAATTCCTCCGTAAGCGGTTTTCGCTTCCGGCAACCAGCGGCGTGCTGAAAGCAGATATTCATAGAGTACAGCCACAGCGCCGTCCACATTGTTGTAGATGTGGCGGCAATGGGCGGTCATAGCCTCTCCGGTCCAGGTTGTGACGCGGTCGGGATTTTCGATGACCATTGGCGACGGTTTTCCCAAATGCATGTATTCGGAATATCGGAGTGATCCGTCAGGGTCGAGACATTCCTCCACATATGGCGTATCGGTTCCAAGAGCGGTAAGAAATATGCTCCGGTTATTGCGCCTGATGATATCGAATATCCTGCGTACACGTCCGGGACGCAGGCTGAGGAATATCGGATTATGAATCGCTACTACATCAAAATCTCTAAAGCGGGTGGCCGTCAGTCGCAGGGATCGGAGATATAATCCCGCTCCTCCCGTCGGCCCTGCAAAATGTCTCGACAGGTCTATGTCGCGCTCGGTCTGCATCCACCGGGTTCCGTCGGAGGCAACTGTCACCTCATGCCCCAGGTCGCGCAGACCTATGGCAAGAGTGCGGTGGCAGTTGCTTGCGTCTCCGAGGAGAAGTATTTTCATTTTGGGGAACTTGCGTTTTTTTCGGGCTGTAGCGGTGTCTGATTAAAGATAGCGGCGCACTATGGCGTCGAGACCGGTTATGTCGTTGACGCGTTCCACCAGTTCGCCCTGTCGGTTGATGACGAATGTGGCGGGAAGATCAGTGACGTTGTATTTCAACAGTGTCCGTGCCCCGTTTTTGGGGGAATTGTAGACGGCGGTCCAAGGAATGTTCGCAGCTGCCTGACGCCATGCGAATTCATCGTTGTCGACCGAGACCTGATATATTTCGAGACCCGAATCCTTGTAGGCGTCATATACCTTTGCGAGTTCAAGGTTAAGAGCTGGTGATACATCGGCCGTATAAGCAGTGAAGTTGAGTACCACGACTTTCCCTTTCGAGGCTTCCTCGCTGAGGCTGCGCTCTGTACCTGAGGGGTCAAGCAATGATATTTCCGGAAGCACCATTTCGGTGGCTACGATGGTGTCGGTAGGTACGATGGACCGGTGTCCGCGGCGATGCTGCATGAACACTGTGCTGAGATATTCGGTTCGCGGGTCGGTAGGGCGCTGCTCTACATAGGCGTTTGCGACGGCTCCGATAACCCTAAGGTCTGCGCGATCCTCGGGATTGAATAATTGGGTGTTGCCTACTTTGCGGAAGATAGTGTAGTAAGCGACCACACCGGCAGGATCGCCGAGAATCTGGTTGGCGAGAGCGCGTTTCAGGTCGGCGTCGGTTGCTACGGCGCGTTCGCCACGTGTCGCAACGGCTTTCTTTATAATGTCGTTGACAGCCTGCATGCGTTCGGCAGAAGCCGAACCGGAAAGTGTGGAGGTGTTACCGAATCCGGTGGCATTACCGGTGATAGTCACGGTCTCGGTGCTGTCGATCGGAAAGTAGATCGACTGGTTACCGAGAGTGAGGCGGTATATTTCCGGGTGTCCCGACGGGGTCTGAGCTACTTTGAAGCGACCTTCCTTATCGATGGTGACGGTGTCGACCGCATACCATTGTCCGTAACGGTTGGAGGCTTCGAGTATCAGCTCTTTTCCTTCGCCTCCGGCGATAGTGCCTTCAGCTTTCCATTTACTACTCTGCGAGCAGGATACTGTGGCGGCAGCCACGAAGCTGAGCGCGATGATTGCCGGGATATGTTTGATTTTATGACTCATGGTTCACTGGGGAGGGAGTGGGGATTGAAATTATTCGAATTCGGATGCGATGGAAGCGGCGATCTTTTCCATCTCATCGGCGGGGAGCGTGAGCTTTTCTCCGCAGAAGTTCATATCGGAGCCGGTGTTCATCGGAACGAGATGTACGTGGGTGTGGGGAACGTCCAGACCGATTACCGTCACACCTACTTTTGTGCAGGGAATCGCTTTTCTGATAGCTTTAGCGACGCGTTTTGCGAAGAGCATCAGTCCGGTATAATCCTCGTCGGTAAGGTCGAAGATATAATCAACCTCTTTTTTGGGGATTACGAGAACATGACCCGGATGAACGGGGTTTATGTCGAGAAAGGCGAAGTAGCGGTCATCTTCCGCAACTTTGTATGAGGGTATTTCGCCGGCTGCAATGCGTGAGAATATAGATGCCATGTGGTGGTTGAACAGCGTGGTTGTGGTTAGTGTGATCTGCGAGCGGGGAGATCAGATGGAGATCTGCTCGATTTCAAATTTCATAAGACCTGCGGGCACCCGTATCTCTACGATATCGCCTACTTTGTGGCCGAGCAGACCTTTGGCGATAGGGGTGGAAGCACCGATTTTCTTCTCGCGGAGGTTGGCTTCCGAATCTGCCACGATAGTGTATTCCACACTCATGCCGTTGGCGGTGTTTTTGATTTTTACTTTCGAGAGTATGTTTACTTCATCGGCATTCAGTTTTGTCTCGTCGATAAGGCGGGCGTTGGCCACGAGGTCCTTCAGCTTGGCGATTCTCATCTCAAGCATGCCCTGAGCCTCTTTTGCGGCGTCATATTCCGAATTTTCCGAAAGGTCGCCTTTATCGCGCGCCTCGGCTATGGCTGCTGAGATGCGGGGACGTTCTACGCTTTCCAGATAGGCTATCTCTTCCATCTTTTTCTTGTAGCCTTCCTTTGTCATATAAGTTAAAGCCATGATATTTAGTTGTTTTAGGGTTTGCGTTTGTGTAGTTCTGTTTTTTTATTGTGTGACAAAAAAGATAGCGCCTCGCCCGGTTTTATGTACTGGGGAGACCCTAAAATCATTTTGTTCGCAATTTTCTCTTTTCTGACAGCAAAGTTAGTGAATTTTTTTCTAATTCCCAAATCCGAAGCCCGCGATTCCCGGCTGTTGATTTTTAAAGATGAAAAATAATGAGTAACTTCGCGGTCAGAAAAGAAACAGCAATAATATATGATTACACAGGAACAACTCAAGGAGGCGGTAGAACGCAAGGACGCCCTGAGAAAGTATCTTGACGTTGACAACAAGAAAATACAGATAGAGGAAGAGGAACTCCGCACCCATGTGCCCGACTTCTGGGAACACCCTAAGGAGGCTCAGGCCCAGATGAAGAAAATCAAGGATCTGCAGGCGTGGGTCAACGGCTATCACGAGGTGGAGACAGCGGTCGACGAGCTTGCCAACGGCTGGGATTTCTACAAGGAAGAGCTTCTTGAGGAGGCTGAGCTCGATGCGCTCTATGCCGATGCGATGGCGAAGATCGAGGGGCTTGAGCTGCGCAACATGCTCCGTCGCGAGGAGGATCACATGGGCGTGGTGCTCAAGATCAACTCCGGTGCCGGAGGTACGGAAAGTCAGGACTGGGCTTCGATGCTTATGCGCATGTATCTGCGTTATTGCGAAAAACATGGCTACAAGACCTCGATCGCCAACCTTCTCGATGGCGACGAAGCAGGCATAAAATCATGTACGATCAACGTCGAGGGCGACTTCGCCTACGGATATCTGAAGAGTGAGAACGGCGTTCACCGTCTTGTCCGTGTATCTCCCTACAACGCGCAGGGTAAGCGTATGACTTCGTTCGCATCCGTGTTCGTGACACCTCTTGTCGACGACACTATCGAGGTGAAGATCGAGCCTGCTCTGATGTCGTGGGATACGTTCCGAAGCGGCGGTGCAGGAGGTCAGAATGTCAACAAAGTGGAATCGGGTGTTCGTCTCCGCTATCAGTACACCGACCCTTATACCGGTGAGAAAGAGGAGATACTTATCGAGAATACCGAGACACGCGACCAGCCTAAGAATCGCGAGAACGCCCTGCGCCACCTCCGTTCAATCCTTTATGAGAAAGAGATGAACCATCGCCTCGAGGAGCAGGCGAAAGTTGAAGCCGGAAAGATGAAAATCGAGTGGGGATCGCAGATACGCAGCTATGTGTTCGACGACCGCCGCGTGAAAGATCACCGCACCGGTTTCCAGACCTCCGACGTCAACGCCGTGATGGATGGCGATCTCGACGGCTTCATCAAGGCATACCTCATGGAGTTCGCCGGCACCGATGCCGAAAAGTAACTTCCCCAACTCCTGATACAGCAACAGCTCCCCGGTGGAATGACACCGGGGAGCTGTTGCTGTATCAGGAGCGTAAGAATGTTTTTAAGAAAGGAAGCGGAGCAGACCGAAGGAGGCGGGGAGGTGGAAGTTTGGCACCAGGGAGATTACCGGATTCCAGCTCAGGAAGTGGGGCGTGGCGAGCAGATCGCCGCATTTGTAGAAGTTGGCGCGCAACTCCTTGCCGCTGAGATCGGAAATACCGAAGATTTCCGCGGGGACAATCAGTGATACAACCCATACTTCCGGCGCCTCGCGCTCTGGAAAGGGCTTGCGCCCGAGGGTGGTGTGGCGGTCAATGGCTGCCAGATGTTCGGGCGATAGGGGAGTACGGTGCCCGCGGTCAGGGCCGGAGGCCACCAGCAGTGTGCCGGCGCAGTTGCATTCCACATTTACGTACCCATTCCCGTCGGGCCGCTCCATGAAAAATTCCACACACGAATCTTCCCACACACGTCCGTTGTCGGCAGCGGCAACAGCGCGCACTGTAGGTTCGCTTACGCGGAACTGCACCACGATATTGTCGCCCGTGTGGGCGATGCGGAAACGCACATCGGGCATGAAGGGATATGTCTCCTCCCAGTTCACACAGTCGATGGCGTGAAACTCCACGCCTGCGGCGTCAAGCGCCGGGGCTGCGTCGGCCGCCCCTTCAGGAGCGATAATTCTTTTCACTTCGATGGTTCGCATAGACTGGCTATATATTGTGCCATCTCGCCGCGCTTCTCTTCGGCGCTCTGCAGCAACCGGAACTGGGCGCGGGCACGCACGAGGTTATGATCAGGATAAGCGACCTTGTAGTATGTGTCGCCGTTGAGGTAGTCGGTCAGGAATCGCACGGCCTGCATGTAAGGGAAAAGTGTGGCGGCGTAGGGTAGCATGCTTTTCTCCGTAGGGGTAAGGAAAGTAGCTGTTTTCAGATACCCTTCGGCAAACGCGCGGAAGATATTCATGTCGAATCCCACTGTCGACAGATCTGAGGCATCCTCGGCTCCGGTATTGGCGGCTGTACGCAGGAAGTCACCGAAATCGGAGAAGACGAACGATGGCATCACCGTGTCGAGATCTATCACGCACAGAACGTTTCCGTCGCGGTCGAAAAGTATATTGTTGAGTTTTGTATCGCAGTGGCAGATCCGCTTCGGAAGTTCTCCACGGCGGTGCATACGCTCGGCCTCGGTCATGGCTTCTCCGCGGTCGAGCAGCTCGTCGATGAGGTCGCGCACGCCTTCGGCGCGTCCGGCGCGGTCGGCAGCTATCGCTTCCTCGAATTGCCGGAGCCTCAGCTCCATGTCGTGAAAGCCCGGAATCGTCTCTCCCAAGGGTATCTGGATGTCGGCAAGCATCGCCTCGAATTCTCCGAATGCCTCTCCCGTTATTCGGGCGCCCTCTGCGTCGAGCGTCTCACGGGTGACACTGTCAGGTATGTAGTCCATCACGCGCCAGTATGTATCGCCGTCGCGCAGATAGCTTTTACCTGTTTCCGCCACAGGCAGGAATTTAAGCGAGCGGCGCTCCGTATCCCTGCATCCGGCTTCATCAAGCTTGTGCCGTATATGGGCCGTCACGCAGTCGATATTGTGTTGCAGCAGGTCCACATCCTTGAAAATGGCGTTGTTGATCCGCTGCATCACATATTTCTTACCATCGGCTGAGGTTGCGATATATGTGTCGTTGATAAGTCCGTTCCCTAAAGGACGGATATCGTTGGGGGCAGCCTCCACGCCGAACTGCGCGGCTACCCGGGCGAGTGTCTCTTGGTCTGTCATGGTTCTATGTTTTTATCGGGCTGCGGTCTGCAGCTCAATAATATAATCGTGTGTGTCAGCGGGAAGTTCATTCAGATGTAGTGTTACGCCGCTTCCGTCGCTGTTGCGGGTGAATTTTACCTTCGAACGGTCGTCGAATGCAACTGCACTCTTAACCTTGGCAGTCACAGGAATATTTATCTCGGTTGACGATGGATTGAGCAGGTGAATGAACAGGCGGTCACCCTTGCGTGTGGCCGCCCCCCATTCCTGCGGAGGAAAATCGCCGGCTGTGGTGGCGTAGAATGTTTCTCCGTATTTCCTGAGCCACGACCCTACTTCGCTCAGACGTTCCAGGCCCACGGCCGGCAGTTCGCCGTTAGGTTGCGGACCCATGTTCAGGAGCAAATTGGCACCCTTTCCGGCGGCATTTACCAGATAATGGATCAGTTCACGTGTGCTTTTGTAATTCTGGTCATTGACGCGGTAGCCCCATGAGCCATTGAAAGTCTCACAGGTTTCGAGAGGTAAGCGGCTCACCTCCTGACCTGAAAACCCTGCCTTGTTTTCTCCGGGCAGATCGCGCTCGAAAATCTGGTAATCTTCTCCCGATACCGGAGTCCAGTGGTGATTGTTGGCTATCAGACATGCCGGCTGTAGCGAATGGATCAGATCATACTGCTTCTCGAGTTCCCAGTTGAAGAGTTCCGGATCCTCGTCGTGGTCCCAGCAACCGTCGAACCATATCGACCCTATTTCGCCGTAGTTGGTCAGAAGCTCTGTGAGCTGACTGTTCATGAAATTGTAGTATGAAGTCCAGTCTCCTTTTGAATGGTCGCGCCCTGTTTCACGTCCGGTGCGCCCTATCGGATAATCCTCGCGGCTCCAGTCGAGATGAGAGTAGTACAGGTGAAGTTTAATGCCGTGGCGATGGCAGGCGTCGGCCAGTTCTTTCACTATGTCGCGCCCGTAGGGAGTGGCGTCAACAATGTTGAAAGGTGATTGCCGGGTATGGAACATGGAGAATCCGTCGTGATGGCGCGATGTGAAGCATACATATTTCGCTCCGGCATCCTTTATGGCTTTCACCCATTTGTCTGCATCGAAGTCCGCAGGATAAAAACCGCGTGCGGCTTTTGCATATTCGTCTGCAGCCAGACCGTCCTGCAGATACCATTCTCCCTGTCCGAACATGCTGTATATTCCCCAGTGAATGAAGATTCCGAAACCGCTGTCGACGAATTCCTGACGGGCTTTCATATTATCGTCGGAGGGTACGTATTCCCGGTCGGTGCGTACGGTATCGGCCGTGGCGGTAAGGGCTGCGGCGGCCGTGGCAGCACACGCCATTAGTTTCATTAATTTCATGGTTCAGATATTTATAGTTTGAAGCAGATTGTGACATGACATCATGTGAAGTGAGGAAGTCATACTATCGCAGTGCAAATATAAATATTTAATTCTAAACCGGAAACTCCGTTTTATGGAAAGTTAACCGCCGGACTCCTCGACGGGGTCCGGCGGCTGATAGTCTGAAAAACTGAAGTCTGCGGAAGATCTGTTTTTTTTATAGGTTTTGAAGCGAAGTAGCTTCCGCAGCTATGTAATCTATTGCTTTATTATCTATACGCAACTTTTGACTGCCTGCGGGACGGAAGGTTTAATCGCCCCTGAAAAATTTTTGAGGCACCTCTGTTAATTAAGGTTAATTGCATATAGAGCTTTTATATATCAATTATATTTTTTGTAACTTGCACACAAGTAACAGCGATAACATCATGAAGCAATTCCACGCAATTTCCCGGCGTTTTCTGCAAGCAGCTTTCATCGCGGCAGTTTCCCTTGTGTTTTCCGTTCCTGCCGGCGCACGTAAGCTTGATATCGACACACGTCCGTATGAACTGCCGGTTTTTCCGGGAAGTCTCGGCAACGGCATCACACGATTTGTGAGTCACAACTTCCGCTATCCTATGGAAGCATGGCAGCAGCAGAGACTAAGTGCCCTCTCCATCCATGCTCTCGTGCGCGTGAATGGCAAGATCGAGACTTTCGAGATCACAACACCGGTGGAACTTCATCCGGCTCTTTACGATGAGGTGAGACGTGTGATAGAAAAGATGGAATGGTATCCGGCTATCAACCGCAACGGACGCAAGGTAAACGCATACGTCGACTTTCACTTTCCGCTTGTAAGGGAAACTACAGATTTCTCCACACCAATACCATACGGTATGGAAAAATATGCGCGCTCGGCTGCAAAACTCGCCAGGAAACTCAATCGTCTCGGAGCGATGGATAAGCCTGTGGATATGCAGAAAGTTGTTACCGAAATAGGTGGGGCTGCCGAACTGTTTCCCACTATACCTGAGTTTCAAAGTGCCAATTCACGTCTTCTTGCCTCAGCAAATCTCGGTTCCATAGCCGTTGAGACAGCCGATTCGGCTCTGGTATGGTATCATGTCGCAAATACGAAGGAGTTTGAAAAAACTTCGGACGATCCGTTCAGCCTTGTAAACGAGACGGAAACCGAATACGGCACCAATTTCAGCGGTCGTGCGGAACTATGGCTCGCAACAATACGCGCCGCCCTCCACGCCGTATACCCGTCGGCTGCCTCTGAAACTGCCTTTACCGATGCGCTGGCTCTCGCTGATCTCCGTTCGGTCGACGGCCGCCTGCGCCCGTGGAACGACCTGAAAGAACGTCAAATAATCGAGAAACGCGTAGAGCGTCTCAAGCGCGATCTCGTCAGCGAGTGGAGTAACGGAAGTATACGGCTCGACGAAAACACTGCCGGATGGATGAAAGTGGCCAACAACATGAGTGTCGATGAACTTGCCGACTATGCTACTTATTGGTCCGACCGCGGAAGCATCAAGCCCGGCGCTCAGGTAATTCAGCTCGCATCGCAGATTCAGCGTGAGAAAAAGAAACTATGGAATCTTCAGCAGTCAACCCCGAAAGAACTTCAGAGTATTCTCGGCCTCAAGGCTCTTATCACATGGTTTCGCAGCGGCGACGCAGGTTTTCACTCCTTTATAGCCGATATGCTTGCTTCCGGCAATCTGTCGGACGATGAAACCGTATATCTCCGCCAGCTTGAGAATACCTTCGATAGTCATTCTGCCACACTCGCCGACCGATATGCTTCCATACAGTCAATATCATGTCTTGTGCCCCCGGCTTCATTCACTTCCGATGAGCGGAAAGCATTTTATGCCCGCCGTGATGCCTTGGAGGAAATATTTCCGTTGAAGTGGTTAGCGGGAGAGTAGAGCTGAAGCTATTGGAGCGCGGTGGCGTGTGAAGCTAAAATCCGGGGCAATCCGTTGAAGCAAGCTCCCGGTGTTTCCGGACAGTAGCCTCCGGATACCGTTCCCGTAGTTTCCCGACAAGGAGATCAAGAGCTTCCCGTTGTGCCGGGGTCCGTGTATCTTTCGAACGCAGCTCCCCGTCTGCACCTCCGACATAGCATATCCCGATGGAGCGCTTGTTATACCCCAGGCAATGCGCTCCGGCCATGCTTAGCGGCCGCCCGGCTTCAACAGTGCCGTCGAGCCGCACAACGAAATGATAGCCTATGTCGGCGAATTTCCTGTCGTGCATGTGCCATCTCCGGATATCCGCAGCCGAAACATCGCGCCCTTCCGGCGTAGCGCTGCAGTGGAGAACAATAAGATCTATCTTCCGCCCGCAGGTTAAATCGAGACGATTGATACCTTCCATGATTCTTTGTGTGATCCCATTCATAGTGTAAAGTGTTCTAATGTATACAGAGACACCCCTGTGGAGTGCCAGCTTCCTTTCCGGCTGCAAAATTATTGCCATCAGGGGGTGTGAGGGCGCCTTAAAAATACAAAAAATCGCTGTCCCTACTTAAACTATCGGTAACTCTATCCGTCCTATTTTACAGATTTAAATATACCACAGTTATGAAATCAAACAGCACCACAATCATTGCCGCGCTGCTCATTGCCGCCGGCATTTTCTGCCTCGGGCTCTTCATCCGCTCGGGTATCAACAACATGGCTTTCAGCGACCGGCAGGTGACGGTAAAAGGGCTCGCCGAGCGCGAAGTGGAGGCCAACAACGTCACGTGGCCTATCGCATACAGCGTGGCAGGCAACGATCTGATAGCCCTCTATGACCAGATGACCTCTTACAACGAAAAAATAATCACCTTCCTGACCTCAAACGGTATCGGACGCGAGGACATCACAATCGGTTCGCCAGATACATACAACGCTACCACAAACCGCTACTCATCCGACAATTTCCGTTACAACTACTCGCTGAGCTGTACCGTTACGGTCAATACATCGAAAGTAAAGGAAGTGCAGGCGCTCATCAGTCGCCAGGCCGAACTGCTGAAAGAGGGCGTTCCATTCAGCAACAATTACATAAACTATCAGTACACGGCTCTGAACGACATCAAGCCCGCCATGATCGCCGAAGCCACGCAGAATGCCCGCGAGGCAGCAGCGCAGTTCGCACAGGATTCAGGTTCGCAGGTCGGCAAAATGAAGACAGCCAATCAGGGGCAATTCTCTATCGAGGACACCTCAAACCCGTCGGTAAAGAAAGTGCGCGTAGTCTCTACCATAGTTTACTACCTCGAAGACTGATTCCACCCGTTCAGTCAGCATTTGGCTATTTTATGAAACCTCATAGCGCATGACTATATAAAAAGCCCCGGATTTCCAAATGGAAATCCGGGGCTTGGATTTTAATTGCTGATTACTGATTGCTGACAGCTTTGGCAATCGTATATCCGCCTACTATCTGAACCAACATGCCGGGCCAGCCGATCAGAAGATCCTGGGCGGCAACGCGCAGATCGCCAAGCATAGCCCATTCGCCGAGAGTTCCGAGCAACTGATAGGCGGCTACCACTGCAACGAATGCCAGAAGTTTTACTCCACCCGCGCGGGTAGCTGCATATCCGGCAGCTACGGCAAGTATCGAGGATTTGAGCAATATTGCCGGCATTGCGGCAGCTCCGGGCATACCGAAGAAAATGTGGTTCACAATCGGAGATACAATGGCCGTCAGCAATCCGACGCGCCAACCATAGAGATACGCTCCCACGAGAGTGAAAAAGTAGATCGGCAACCAGGTCGGCCCACCCATATGGGCCAGATGAGCCAGTTGGGGAACTATCACATTACCCGCCACGAACAGCAGCGCAAAGAGATATGTGCGAAGGTCCGAGTAGCGGAGCGACTGAAGTTTTACTGTTGTATCCATATTTTGTTTCGTTTAATTTTGCTTTTGCTTTACTGACTCCAGAAATTTGCTTATGAGCGGCAGACACTCTTCCGGGGATGTCGCCTCTGCGCATAGCTGTTCCACGGGGCAGATACCGGTGCCGGCACGGTTTATAATGTGGCCGGTGAGTGTGGAGCATGATGCCTCTATTCCCGCATCGGCGAAGAGATCGGCAGCTCCGCGGCTCATGACACCGCTCCAAACACTTCTGACTCCACCGATACACATCAGTGCAGCAGCCCCCTTGCCGATCACTTTGTCCGCTACTGCGGCTCCTCGCAGCAGCTCCGGACGCGTTGTCACCAATTCATACAGGTCGGCCACTCCCCGCCGATGAAAGCTGTGGCATACGCCTTCGGTGTCGCATATCACCAGTGAGCATTCTGTCGCCATCAGTTCCTGCCTGGCGAGGTCAAGCCTGTTTGTTTTCACCGAGAGTATTCTGTTTCAGTTGTTCTACAAAATGGTCGATACGTCTCATCTGACGTGGTATGTTGATATTCTGCGGGCAATGTGACACACATTTGCGGCAGCCGATGCAGTGATTGGCCTGGCGGAGTTTCGGCACTGAACGGTCATACCCTACAAGGAACGCCTGACGTGCCTTACGGTAATTCTCCGATTGGGTACTTTCGGGAACGTTACCCTCGTTGACGCACTTGTTGTAGTGGGTGAGAATCGCGGGAATATCAAGACCGTAGGGACACGGCATGCAGTATTTGCAGTCGTTGCAGGGTATGGTCGGATATTGCACGATAAGGTCCGCTGTGTCGTAAAGATACTGCACTTCATCCTCATCCAACGGTTTGAGCGGGCAGAACGAACGCAGGTTGTCGGCAAGATGTTCCATGAATGTCATGCCGCTGAGAACGGTGAGAACTTCCGGGAATGTACCCGCATATCGGAATGCCCACGACGCCACGCTGCGATCCGGCTCCTTCTGTTTGAAGCGGGCAACCACATGGTCGTGTACCTTCGAGAGGCGTCCGCCGAGGAGCGGTTCCATCACGACTACGGGAATATTCCGTTTCCCGAGTTCGTTATATAGGTATTCGGCATTCGTGTTGTTGCCGCCGGCATGCTTCCAGTCAAGATAATTGAGCTGGATCTGGGCGAAATCCCAATTGCATTTGTCGTGGAGTTCAAGCATATGGTCGAACACCTTCACATCGCCGTGGTAGGAGAATCCGAGGTTACGGATGCGACCTGCCTCGCGTTCCTCCATAAGGAAGTCGAGAATTCCGTTGTCAATGAAGCGCTGCTCGAACTCACGCATACCGCTACCCGTGCCCACACAATGGAGCAACATATAGTCGATATAGTCGGTCTGCAGCTCTTTAAGAGAATTATTATATATGTCGATAGATGCCTCGCGGTTCCATGTCTGAGGTGCGAAATTCGACATCTTTGTGGCTATGAAATATTTGTCGCGGGGGTGACGGCTGAGCGCTATCCCCGTGGCTCGCTCCGACATACCGCGGCAGTAGGCAGGCGATGTATCGAAATAGTTCACACCGTGGGCTATGGCTGTGTCCACAAGGCGGTTCACTGTCTCCTGATCGATTTTCTCCTTACCGTCGACATTGATGTTTGGCCAGCGCATACAACCGTAGCCGAGCAGCGACACCTTATCTCCGGTTTTGGGATTGGTGCGGTAGGTCATCTGATCGGTGGGGATGTCGGATGTTTCCGAGCTGTACTCATCCTCCTTTATTTCTGTCCTGGGGGTGCAGCCTGTCAGGGCCGCCATTCCGGCAGCCGCACTTCCTGCTCCTACACGTCGCAGAAATTCGCGGCGATCCATTTTCTTATCCTTAATGATTTTCATCTGTGATGGTTTAGACGGTTTTATGAACTTCATGTCCCTCGACGTAGATTGCGCTGAACGGGCGGGACGGACATAGGTTCTCACAGGCACCGCAACCGATGCATCGCTCTTCGTTCACCACCGGAATTTTTACCGAATGTTCGTCGTTCGGGTCGGACGGTACCATCTGTATCGCTCCCACGGGGCAGTGGCGCTCGCAGTTGCCGCACTCAACGCCGTCGGTCAGGGGAATACAGTTTTTGCTTACCCATACGGCATGACCGATCTGGATTGACGACTTGTCTTCAAGAGCTATGGGACGGATTGCACCGGCAGGGCATACCTCGGAACATTTCGTACATTCCGGACGGCAATAGCCGCGCTCATAGGATGATTCGGGCTGCATAAGGGTCTGGAGATTGGTCGACGGGCGCAGAACTCCGTTGGGACATGCGGCAACACACAACTGGCAGGCGGTGCAGTGTTGCGCCATGTTGCGCAGGCTGACAGCCCCGGGGGGCGCTATGCGTGTTTTGCGCTCCGGCTTTTTCTTGTCGAGTATCTCGGCCAGACCGCCGTCAACGGTCTTCTCTTCTGCTTTAAGAGCTGTGGCGGCCGCTACAACGGCAGTCGCGCTCAGAAAGCTGCGACGCCCTTTGTCTGTTTCTTTAGCGGCAGACGCTGACACAACCTGATTGGTGCGGCGGTAAGTGTAGCTGATGGCACCTTTATGGCATTTTTCCACACAGTCCATGCATGCTACGCAGCGCGAAAGGTCGATTGTGTGATTTTTTGTATCGATACATGCGCTTTTGCAATTGCGTCCGCATAGTCCGCAGCCGTTGCATTTCGAGGTGTCGATTACCGGGCGGAACAGCGAGAAGCGGCTTAGCAGACCGAGAACGGTGCCTACTGGGCATACGGTGTTGCACCATGTGCGTCCGTTGCGGTACGACAGTATGGCCAGTACGACCAGCGTTATCACTGCGATGGCGAAAGTGGAGCCGGCACGCATCCAGACCTCAGTGCGGTAGAACGTATAGCTCTCTGCATGTTCGGCCCAGGCGGCAAGCAGGTTGTTACACCATCCCCAGATGGGCGCGAGCAGATTCTGCGCGATGCGTCCGTATGCGCTGTAAGGAGCAAGAAGGGCCACGAACGATCCTACACCCGCTACCAGTGCGATCACAAAAATTACCAGCATTCCGTAGCGAAGTATATTGCGGGCAGGGGAGTAGCGGTAGCGGTTCTTTTTGACACGTTTGCCAAACCAGGCTATTCCATCCTGCATGATGCCGAGCGGGCATATCACCGAACAGTAAACTCTACCGAACAGAAGGGTAAGCGCAACCAGGGATATCACAACGCCTACGTTCAATGCAAGCAGAGCCGGAAGAAACTGGATTTTTGCAAGCCATCCGAGCCAAGCGTGTGCTACTCCTGTGAAATCAACGAACAGTAGCGTCACTCCAAGCCATACGAGTACGGCGAGGATAACACGAATTTTTTTTAACATATTCTGGAGGGTTAATATAGCAAAATTATAAATCTTTGGTTATCGTGGCAAAGATACGATATTTATTATTAATTTGCAAATGGATGTTGAAGCGGGTGCTGAGTCTAAGGCTTTTTATAAGCATGTCGGTAGCCATGTGTCTTGTCCCATCCTCCGCGGGTGAAATCGGGGAATGCCACAGGTGCCGACCCGTTGTTGATGGAGATGGCTCCGAGCGGCCCGGCTGCACACCATTCCGCCAGGTCGTATACATCCATATCGAGCGGCAGCCCGTTGCGCAGGCAGTAGATAAGGCGGTAATCCATTATGTAATCCATGCCGCCATGGCCGCCGACCTTTTTCGCAACTTCTCCGACCTCGGTGATTATCGGATGGGTGAAGTGGGCTGTAAGCGCTTCCTTCTGGTCGTCGGAGAGCCAAGAATGAGGCGATACGTCAGCATAATCGGGAACCATTGTCGAGTCGAGCTGCTCGGGAGCGAAAGCATATCCCTGACGGCCGTATTTGTTGGCGAATCCTTTTGTGCCGGTCAGCTGATACATGCGTGAGTATGGACGTGGATTCATCACATCGTGCTGAAGCTGGATTGTCTTACCGTTCTCGGTGCGCATGATGGTGGTGGTATGGTCGCCGTTCTCGAATGTCCCGGGATAGTTTCCGGTAGTTTTCCTGATGATTTCAGGTCCCGTTACGGCTTTCGTATCCATCGCCACGAGTGTGGTGATGCGGTCGCCACGGTGGATGTCGAGGAGCTGACAGGCCGGTCCGAATCCGTGGGTCGGATATATGTCTCCACGGTGTGACTGATTGAAGTCCATGCGCCAGTTGTTCCAGTATTCGTCCCAGTAATCCTCAAGATTGTGGATGTAGCTCCCCTCGGTATGCAGAATTTCGCCGAAGAGTCCCTGCTGAGCCATGTTGAGGGTATTGAGTTCGAAGAAGTCGTAAACGCAGTTCTCGAGCATCATGCAATGCTTGCGTGTCTGCTCCGAGGTGTTCACCAGATCCCATATCTCGTCGAGCGATGTGGCGGCGGGCACTTCGATAGCGGCGTGTTTACCTTGTTCCATGGCGTATTTTCCCATCGGCGCATGATTGTTCCAGTCGGTGGCTATATAAACGAGGTCGATGTCGTCGCGTTCTGTGAGCTGTTTCCAGGCATCCTCGCTGCCGTAATATCCGGCGGCACGTTCTATGCCATGGTTGTCGAGCATCTGCTGCGTGTTTTCAACTTTTGCTGAATCAATGTCACATATCGCCACAATTTTTGTCGCCGGAATGTAAGTGAAACGCTCTACAGCGTCGGATCCTCTCATGCCGAGCCCTATGAACCCCACCCTTACCGTGTCGATAGGTTCGGCGGCGAATCCGAGCATATCGGTCTGCCCCTCCGCTCTTTCAGGAATTTCTGTCTCGATCAGCATCGGATGCTCCTCTTTCCCACAGCATCCAGTCACTGCAATTGCGCACGCCGCACCCAAAATCACTTTATTCAGTCTCTTCATGGTATTTTTTTTTATAGTAAGTTTTGCGTGTATAAGTAAGTCGTGGAAATTGTTTTATATTATCCGTAATAATTTTCATGACTTACTTGAGATCTCCGATCTCCCCTTGTCCGTTTTGTTACCTGCAAAAGTAACTATTTCTCTGCTTAGCGGCAACCCCCGTGGCGGATTAAAGTATTGCGGAATTGACATTGTGAAAATGGAGGGCTGTAAAATGCACGTATTCCGAATTTGTTTGTAACTTTGCGTATGAGTCATGTGAACCCTCATACGAAGTGTTGTCATTCAGCAGAGCATCATTCATATGCACTCTGATTAAACAGGTGAATTAAACATGTCCAAACCTACAATTTACATAATAGCAGGTTGCAACGGAGCCGGTAAAACAACGGCATCCTACCATGTATTGCCTGAATTACTGTCATGTAAAGAATTTGTAAATGCAGATGAAATTGCAAAAGGCTTATCACCGTTTAATCCGGAAGGTGTGGTTATAGAGGCGGGACGTCTGATGTTGGAACGTATTCATCTATTGCTTTCACAAGGGAAAACTTTCGCAATAGAAACTACGCTCGCGACACGAACTTATGCAAAGCTTGTGCAACAGGCTAAATCGGAAGGTTATACGGTAGTGCTGTTGTTTTTCTGGTTACCATCGCCTGAGATGGCATATGAGCGTGTAGCGAAAAGAGTGAGTGAAGGGGGGCATAATATTCCTGCCGAAACAATCTATCGGCGCTATTGGCTTGGGCTTAAGAATTTCTTTAATATTTTTGAGCGTATTGTGGATAGCTGGATGTTTATTGACAATGTTGATCGTCCGGTTATAATAGCAAATAATCAGGAGATCAAGGATAAGGAATTGTTTAACTTAATAGAAATATCATGTCGGAGCAGGAAGAATTGAATCTTTTTGAGAAGATCAGCGAAGGGCTTGCGGAGTCTTATGAGCAGTTGTTGCGCCGGAAGGCTGCCCTTGGGCAAGATATGGTGTTCGCAGATGAGAATGGGCGTCCGCGGATAGTTCCGGCAGCTGAAGAACTGGTGTCGTATCTGAAATCACGTGTGGAAGATTAGCCGCGGGTAAGAAAAATGGAGGGCTGTAAAATGCACGTATTCCGAATTTGTTTGTAACTTTGCGGTGACAAACTTCAGATGTTTCTGGAAAGTTTTTTTAACAGATAGAGAGATGTCATTCAGTGCTCCTAAACTTTGGCTCTTCGCCAAAGACTATATCCTGATTATTTTTGGAATAGCTCTTTACGGGCTTGGTTTCTGCGCCTTTATTGCCACGGCGCCGGATAAGGTGGTGATCGGTGGTATGGCCGGTCTGAGTCAGGTGGTTGACATGATAACATTCGGATTGTGGGGATTCCACGTCCCATATTCGGTGACGATCTTCACGGTAAATATCCTGATGCTCACCATGGCTTATAAAGTTGTCGGGCGCACTTTTGTTGTCCGGACACTTTTCGGTGTTGTGGTGATTTCGAGTGTCTTTGCCGTGTTTCAGCCGTTGTTCACGCAGCCGCCTGTCGAGGGACAGACTTTTATGGATATAATTATTGGCGCCGTTCTATGTGGATTGGGCATCGGATTGGTCTTTATTCACAACGGTTCTACGGGAGGAACAGATATCGTGGCGGCTGTGGCATCGAAAAAAAGCAATGTGTCAATAGGCCGCGCGATGATGTATTTCGACCTCAGTATCATAACCTCATCAATGTTGCTGAAGTTCGTATTTGTTCCCGACTTCGATTTTCAGGCAGCCGTTCCTCCGCTGGTCTACGGTCTGATAACTCTGTTTGTGGTGCCGTTCATGGCCGATATGATGATCAATACCAACCGTATGGCTGTGCAGTTCACCATCTTCTCGCCTAAATGGGAGGAGATTGCCACAGCAATCAATAATGAGGCGCAACGCGGATGCACCGTGCTCAACGGCATGGGATGGTATTCGAAGCAGGAAGTTAAAGTGCTGTTGGTTATGTGTCGCAAGATAGAGTCGGTAACGATCTTCCGTATTATCAAATCCATTGACAAGGATGCGTTCATAACCCAGGCCGAGGTTAACGGAGTTTACGGAAAAGGCTTTGATGAGATCAAACTAAAGATGCGTCCGTCGGCTCATGGCCGTGAGCATGAGAAAGTGAATCTGTCTCACCGCCCCGAGCCCAATTCACGCGTTATCTGATGCCGTCCGGCGATTCTACGGCGATGCCGCCGCGTGATAATCTGATTTTGTGTTTACCGGAACTGAGCTTCATCGCAGTTGATGAAGATGGCGTTCCTTGCGGCACGATGAAAGTTGCTGACGATCCGGCAGGAATATCAAATGTATAATCAACAACGCCGTCATCGGTGCGTTCCCACCTTACAGCCGCTGTGCCGTAAGGTGTTTCTTTTGTCACCGAAACCCAATCCATCCCGTCGGCGAGCTGCGGGTCAATGAAGAAATGGCGGTAGCCCGGTGACTCGGGGTCGGGTACGATACCCCCCAGACCTTCGTAAAACCATAGTCCTATGCCGTTGTAGCAGTTGTGGACACGGCTCCGTTCTCCGCTCCAGTATTCCCATGTGGCAGTAGCTCCGTTGTCGATCATGTGAAGATAGCCGGGATAGTCGGGTTTACGGAGCATGGAGGCCATGAAATCGGGCTGATGCTCGTCGATAGTCCATTGGGTAAGAATAGGCACACCCATGAGCCCCACTCCGATATGTCCGTCATTGCGTTCGGCCGACAGTTCAAGCATTCTGTCGCGAACCTTTCCGCGCAGGTAATCGGGTGTAGCGCCGGTAAGCATCGGATAGGTCATGTCGAGTTGCGAGCCGGTGGCGTACTCTCCGGTTCCGGCGTTGTAAAAGCGGTAATGGATGTCGGCGTTGAGTCGCATGCGGCGTTCCCGCCACTGGCGTGCCTCGTCGTTGAGGCCGAGTTCGAGTGCGATGCGCTCCATCTTGTCGAGACAGTCGCTTATCACGCAGTTGCTTGCCAGATCTACAGACTCTTCATTTCCCGCATCTACTCCGGCAGGGGCAAGCCAGTCGGCCAGATACCACATGCGGTTGTGGGTGTCGGGCCACCGCCTGAGCAGTCCGTCTTTTGTGTTGGCACTGACATATTCCATCCATTTTTTCATCAGGGGATAGGTATTCTCGATGATGCGTCGGTCGCCGTAGTTGAGCCATGTGCGCCATGGAGCGAGAACCACGAAGGCACACCAGTAGGGGCCTCCACCCCCGCCTCCGGCGGGAGCCACGTGCGGGAGGCTGCCGTCCGGCTCTATCACATCGCCCCATGCCTGAAGCCAGTTGGCATATGTCGGTGCCACATCGTACATGGTCTGGAGTGTCATGGTCGACGAATTGCCGTCACCTCCGTAGCCGGTACGCTCCAGATGTGGGCAGTCTACCATGTATCCACTGAATGTCAGGCATTGCATCGTATATTTCACCATGTCGTGGATGGCGTTCAGATCCGGATCTGAACACTCAAATGAGGATGCATCGGCATACTCTCCCCGGATCTGAAGGGCTTCGATAGATTCGGGACGCGGTTTCTCAGGCAGCCCCTTTATCCTCACATACCGGAAAGCATGGTGATTGAACTTATTGCAGAATATTTCACCGCTGTTGCCTCCCGAGATAAAGATATCCTCCTCTCCCTGTGGGTCAAATTCGCCTTCAGACGTGAGATTGTCGGAATATTCAATTCTCACGGTGTCTCCGGGGTGCAGCCGTGGCATTGCCATATGTAACCATCCGGTGGTCACCCGTCCCATGTCGGCGAGATAATTCCCGTCGGGCAATACCTTCAGCGATCGGGGTTGACTTCTGCGCACAATCCTGTTGTATCCGGCCATATCCGGTGTGGCGGCAAGTGGGGTGATACCCGGTGTGGCTACGGTTACCCATTCAAGTTTGTCGAGTGAGCCGCTGTCGAGCGCGGCGGGAGATTCTGCTGCGGCAACCTCTTCTCCTCCGAACTGAAGCGGCCACCACGATCCGGTGTCGCGGCGGCCGCTATGAGTGGCTTTCCACGAGCCGTCGCTCGCAAGCAGAGTTTCTATCTTTGCACCGTTCACGCGGTCGATCTCTACGCGTGCTAACGGCCCGCCGTATTCTGCCCGGAAGGTTGTAGGTTTGTACCACCCTTGACCGAGCCATACAATTATATCATTGTCCCCCTCCTCGAGCAGAGGGGTTATGTCGTAAGTTACGATAAGTGAGCGCTTGTCGAGTTGCGATACTCCGGGAGAAAGCACATTGGCGCCGGCCTTTCTGCCGTTTACATATAGCTCATGATAGCCCAGAGAGTTTACGTGAGCCATAACCCTCCCGTCTCCATCCGGGTAACGCAGTTTTTTACGCAGAAGGGGCGACCGCATGTCGCCATACCCTTCCGGCATGCCTATGAACTCACCCTGCATCGGAACCTCGCTGTTCTCTACAATACCTATACCGAATCGCGATACTGCACTCCATGGGGAGCATCCGCCATCCTCGTTCCATACACGGACTTTCCACCATCCCTGCATGCGGGGTAGGAGTGCGATACCATTGTACGTCACCAGTGAATTCTCCGGTGACAAAGTTTTTCCGCTGCTCCATAGGTCGGCTACGGAATGGTCGGCCAAAGCTGTGGAGTCCGTGCCTACGGCAATTTCGTAGGCAGTCTGCGATTTTATCCTATCTCCGGAGTTCTTCCAGCTGAAACGTGGAGCAGTGGTGTTCACTCCCAGCGGAGCTGCGAGATGCTCGGTGCGCAACTGTGTGGGAGCGTCGGGTGCCGGGACTGCTGCATAAATTGCGGGTGTGATCAGAGATAAAGTAATAAGCGCTAAATATATACTTGTTTTAGTCATGATTTGGAAGAATGGAACTTTTTCCTGATGATTTCAAGGTGGATTATTTCTTACCTGTCATATTACGTATGAATTCCACTTCAGCCGCGTTCCATGGGGTTCCGTCGGCCCGGAATATATCGTGAAACCATATTTCCGGTTCCTCTGTCCATGCTACCTCCTCACCGTCGACGATTTTATTCCAGGGATAATTGAAGTTGCATTTACCTGCGACAAGTCCGAAATTAATGGCTCCGACATTATATTTCCTGAATATGGGCATTGAACTTTCGAATGTAGACTGCGGCCGTCGGAGATATTCGGTGCATACCATAGGCCGTCCGTAAGGCAGGAGCGACTGTATGATGCGTTCCAGAGCGGCAGGCTCGCGATAGCAGTGAAATGTAAGCACATCGCT
Organism: Bacteroidales bacterium; assembly: GCA_014800795.1. Classification (GTDB taxonomy): domain Bacteria; phylum Bacteroidota; class Bacteroidia; order Bacteroidales; family Muribaculaceae; genus UBA7173. The sequence continues at coordinate 63,974 of JAAVFL010000034.1, forward strand.
GTTTTCCAGCACGAAGGTTGCCTCCGGCAATTTTGTCGTCAGTGTTTTGCCTGGTTGAGTTGAAACCTCATCCCAGATAGGCGCTGTCAGAGGCTGGGAAGGATTGCAGGATCTGGCCCATGAGAAAGTTGCCTCCATCAGCGGAACAGAGGTGGTGATACCGCGTCTGAGGTTCTCAGGCTCGTTGTAGAGACACCACATGAGTATCCGGTTGTCATCGGCATAAGTGCCTATGATATCCTTGACCATAATCTCCAGTTCGCCCCACTTCCCGGGATCGTTCACATATTCCGCACCCGGAGTCGTGACCCACTGTGAGTTGTGGATTCCACTGATACTTTCAGGCTGTTTTCCAAGCCGTGCCTCCATACATTTACCTCCGTTAGTCCAGAATGTCGGCAATACGCGTATGCCGTGTCTGTCGGCGATTTCAAGAAAGCTGTCAAATCTCTTCTTGAAACCTTCCGGACCGGCGGTGTAGACGATGTTCGACAGAAATATGCGCACGGTATTGAATCCCAGGCTCTCTGCCATTGCCAACTCTTTGTCGATGACTTCCGGATTGAAATCCTCCTCCTGCCATGTCTCTATCTGGTTGATGGCATAGGACGGAACATAATCGCATCCGGTTATCCATCCTTTATCGGCAGCCCATTCCCGGGCCTTTTCGCTACTCCAGCGCCCGGTTGCTGTAGCTGTCAGGGCCAGCATACAAAGTAACGGTAGAAATACTTTTTTCATTTGATATCAGTTTAAGGCTGTGGTAATTACGTATAGCCCCTCCTGCGGTCAGTATCCGGATGGGGGTGAGGCCCGTTATTTTTCAGCAGTTCCCCAATCTTTGTTGGGTTCCGGAGCCATGAACAGTTCGAGGGTGCCTCCGTTGCTTATATCCTCAAAGTCGAGATAACATCTGTCGTATTCTTTACCGTTGAGCGTAGCCCGGTTGATGTAGATGTTCTCGGGCGAATTGTCGTGGGCGATTATTGTAAACTTTTTCCCACCATGATATTCGGGATCAAGGGCAAACTCAATACGGTCGAATACCGGGCTGGTGATCTCCATACGGTTGTCGCCGGGGCAGGAGGGGTGGATGCCGGCGGCTGCCAGCACATACCATGCCGACATCTGGCCCGCATCTTCGTTGCCTACAAGGCCCTCCACACGGTTGAAATATGCTTTGTCACATATCCAGCGTGTGGTGCGCTGCGTTTTCCAGGGTTCTCCGAGGCGGTTGTATATGAATGGGACGAAATGAACCGGCTCGTTGGCGTGGTTATAATAGTTGTTCCATTTTATGTCTTCCGGTGTTGAGGCAAACAGGCTGTCAAGCATAGTGATGGTGCGTTCGCGTCCTCCCATAAGTTCGGTCATCCCGCTTACATCGTGAGGCACGAACCATCCCTGTTGGAAAGGGTTACATTCGATACATCCGAACCATTCCTGTGTGAGCGATTCCTCCGGATCCCATTCTGCCCATGATCCGTCGGCATATCGGGGGCAGAACCATCCTGCTTCGTGATTGAACACATTGCGGTATGCCTGACCGCGACGTTCCAGCTCGTTGGCAAGGCTGTCGTTGCCAAGTTCTCTGGCAAGTTGCGCTGCACACCAGTCGGCGTAGGCATATTCAAGCGTATTCGATATGCTCAGGCCTTCCGGGGCGTAGCCAAGGTCTGTGGTTCCGAAGCGGTTGGATGTGTTCTCTGCATAGTGCAGCGCCAGCGGAGCGTTGAAAGTGCGTATGCCTTTCGCATATGCATCTGCTATTACGGGAAGAGCCGGGTTGCCGATCATGCAACCTGAGTAGGAATTCAGCAGTTCCCAGCGCTCGTAATATTCGTTGCCGGTTTCCGAGGCAAGGTCTATGAGACTGTTTATCTCATCGCTCACCACCCGCGGGTTAATTATTGTCTGGAGAGGGAACTGACTGCGGAACACATCCCAGCCGCTGAACACGGTGCGACGGGTGTAGTGACCGTCGGAATTTGCGATGCTGTTGTCTCCGGCACGGTATCGGCCGTCGACATCGGAGCATTCGCGCGGATCGATCATCGTATGGTAAAGAGATGTATAGAATACTGTTTTATCATCATCTGTTCCACCTTCGATTTTGATTTTGCCGAGGTGGCGGTTCCATTCCGCGGCCGCGGTCGCCGCTACATCATCGAATCCCTTTCCGTCCACTTCCGCCATGAAGTTTTTGCGGGCGCCCTCTTCGTCGACATATGAAATTCCCACTTTCATCTCAACCTGCTCTCCCTCTGTCGAAGGAAATTCCGTGAAAAAGCCGATATGTTTGCCCGTCAGTTCTTTTTTTCCGCGTATGATTTCTGAGGCCGCGATGTTGGCGAGATATTCCGGTGACTGCACGTCGTTGAGGTGGCGGTTTGCTCCCTCCGGAATGTCTGCGCTCCAGAATCCGTAGTCGGTCATCGGACGGTTAAGCTGTCCGTAGAAGTAGAGTGTGTAGCCTACCTTTCCATCGCCGTCGCCCCAGCCCCCTCCGTCGGGTGTGCAGAGAATCCAGCCGGTAAAAGTGGAATCGTTGATCATACGGATATTCTGTTCTATGGCTGTTCCTCCGGCGCGGTGAGCCAGATCCACCTGTATGCGGGCCGTATCGGCGGCCGGATAGGTGAATCTCATCACACCGCAGTGGGGAGTGGCGGTGGTTTCAGCCTTGATGCCGTAATCGGTCAGGTCGGCACTGTAATATCCTGCGCGTGCGGTCTCGGTCTGTTTGTCATAGGCCGAGCGGTAACCGAAGATACTTCCATCCTCTTTCCCTGCTATCGCATGGAAAGTTCCGGTGGTGGGCATAACCAGAAAATTTCCCATATCGCCAAACCATCCCACACCGCTCATCTGGGTGAGTGCGAACCCCTCTATGGTTTCATGTTCGTAGCTGTAGCCGGGGGCGTTGTCGCCTCCGCTGATGGTATTAGGGCTTACCTGTACCATTCCGAATGGCGTTGTCGCTCCGGGGAATGTCTTGCCAAGCCCGTGGTATGAGCCAGCTTTATCAGTGCTGGTACTCGCTCCGATAAATGGATTCACATATTCGGCCGGAGAGAAAGAGGAGGTCCCGCCTGAATTTCCGCAGGAAACGGCGAGTACGGAGATAATCGCGGCCAGTGGCCATATACCGGAGTGTAGTGTCATGACGGTTCTGAGATATAGGTAGGTGATATATTGGGTTTATTTGCCTGTCCGGAATTTCTGAGCCTGCTCTTTGATAAGGGCTTCGTCGTCGAAGTAGTTGATTTTCATGGCGGCGCGTACTTCATCGAGTGTTTTGGCAGCCACTGCGCGTGCCTTTTCCGAGCCTTTTTTCAGAATTTCGTAAACGGCGGGGATATCCTGTTCGAACTGTTTGCGGCGCTCGCGGATAGGAGCTAGTGTTTCCTCAAGCACATTATAAAGAAGTTTCTTTACAGTTCCGTCTCCCAGACCTCCTCGGGTATAGTGGTCTTTGAGCACCTGAAGGTTTTCATATTCGGGAAGATATTTGGCGAAATGCGCGTCGTTGCTGAACGCGTCGAGATAGATGAATGGACAGTTCCCTTCGAGATGTCCCGGCGAGTCGATAGTGAGGTGTTCCGGGTCGGTATACATGCTGTTGACCTTCTTTTTCACTTCTTTGGGGGTGTCGGAGAGATAGATGCAGTTGCCGAGCGATTTGCTCATCTTGGCTTTGCCGTCTGTGCCGGGAAGGCGCATGCACGCGGCGTTGTCGGGCAACAGTATCTCCGGTTCCACAAGGGTTGGCCCATAGATGTTGTTGAAGCGGTTCACAATCTCGCGGGTAAGCTCTATCATCGGTGCCTGATCTTCGCCGGCAGGCACGGTCGTGGCTTTGAAAGCTGTAATGTCCGATGCCTGGCTTACGGGGTAGCAGAAGAATCCTACTGGGATCGACTGTTCGAAGTTACGCATCTTTATCTCCGTCTTGACGGTGGGATTGCGCTGAACGCGGCTCACCGTAACCAGATTCATGTAGTAGAATGCAAGTTCGCACAATTCCGGCACCTGACTTTGGATGAAGATCGTGGTCTTTTCAGGATCAAGCCCTGCCGACAGATAGTCGAGTGCAACCTCAATGACGTTCTGACGCACTTTCTCGGGATTGTCAGCGTTGTCGGTAAGTGCCTGGGCATCGGCTATCATTACGAAAATCTTATCGAATTCGCCGGAATTCTGAAGTTCTACGCGGCGGCGCAGTGAGCCAACGTAATGGCCCACATGGAGCTTTCCGGTGGGACGGTCGCCTGTCAGTATGATTTTTTCCATAAATGTGTCATTTTATAATTTTATGCAAAGATATGATTTTTTTTCGGGAAATAATAACTAAATTTGTCGGTGAAAACTTTTAAAGCGCCCCAAATGATTTAAAATTCAATTGCCATCACTTTTTTGAATTATATATTTGTCATATATTTATATATTTTATCGCATGAAATCAATAAGATTCACACTAACGCTTCTTCTGGTGTCTGTAGCCGGAAGTGTGCTTTTCGCAGCTCCGCGAAAGACGAAGGATGCACAGCCGGTGGAGCAGACTGCGCGCTTCCCCTACGATACAGTTGCCGGTGACCCGCTGAAAAGCCGTATCTATACCCTTCCCAACGGGTTGAAGGTACATACGACAGTCAATAAACGCGAACCGCGTATATATACAATGATCGGTGTGCGTGTAGGCGGTAAGAACGATCCTGCCGAAACAACAGGTCTTGCCCATTATTTCGAGCATATGATGTTCAAAGGAACGCCATCGTTCGGCACGGTCAACTATGAAGCCGAGAAACCCCTGCTCGACGAGATAGAGAATCTGTTCGAGCTTTACCGCCAGACGACCGATTCTGTGGCCCGTGCGGAGATATATCACCGCATCGACTCCATAAGCTATGAGGCGTCTAAGCTCGCCATACCCAATGAGTACGACAAGATGATGGCTGCGATAGGTGCCAACAATACCAATGCGTTTACCTCGGTTGATATGACCTGTTACGTTGAGGATATACCCTCCAACGAGCTGGAACGGTGGGCTATGGTAGAGAGTGACCGTTTTAAGAATCCGGTGCTTCGTGGTTTTCATACCGAGCTTGAGACTATCTACGAGGAGAAAAACATGTCGCTTACCAACGATTCCCGCAAGAGCTATGAAAAAATGCTCGCGACCCTCTTCCCCTCTCACCCCTATGGTACCCAGACGGTTCTCGGCACCCAGACCCATCTTAAAAATCCTTCGATAACCAATATCAAACGTTATCACGAAGAGTGGTATGTGCCCAACAATATGATTATCGCCATGTCTGGCGATTTCGATCCCGACGAGGCTGTGGCTGTGGTGGCGCGTTATTTCGGCGATATGAAACCTAACGAAAATCTGCGCCATCTTACGGTTAAACCCGAAGTGCCTTTCACCGAGCCTGTCCGCGAGGAGGTATGGGGCAACGATGCCGAGAGCGTGATTGTGGCATGGCGCGTTCCGGGCGCTTCCGACGAGGATATGCTTGTACTCGATATGATTGCCAATGTGCTATCCAACGGATCGGCCGGTCTGATGGATCTTGATCTGAATCAGGCACAGAAGGTGCTTGCTTCAGGCGCGTACATCTACGATATGGCAGATCAGGGCGCCTTTATTATGTCGGCTCGTCCGCTTGAGGGGCAGACCCTCGATGAGGTCACCGGGCTGATGCTCGCCGAACTCGATAAGGTTAGAAAAGGGGAGTTCTCCGACGAACTTCTGTCGGCTGTAAAGGCTAACGACCGTCTTGACTTCGAGCAGTCGATGCTTGTTAACAGCAACCGTGCACAGATGTTCGTCAACGCTTTCATCAACGGTGAGCCATGGGAGCAGTGGGTGGCTGACAGAGAGCGTCTCAAGAACCTCACCAAAGAGGATATCGTAAGGGTTGCCAACAAATATCTCGGCGAAAAAAATTATGCTTCTGTAGCAAAGCGGCAGGGGACTCCGCGCGACGAACTGAAGATTGCCAAGCCCGCACTGACCCCGATCGTCACCAACCGCGACACTGCGTCGACATTCCTTGCCGACCTGATGAATATTTCCGTAGAGCCCATTGAGCCGCAATTCGTTGATTTCCGGAGGGATCTTGCTTCTGTGGAACTCGCTAACGGCACACAGCTCCTCTACACTCATAATCCGTATAACGACCTGTTCGATCTCACTTTCGTATATGAGACCGGAAGCTGGGCAGACCGTTATCTCTCATATGCGGCTTCATACATTAATCTTATCGGAACGAAAGACATGACCCCGGCGCAGGTGCGGGAGGCGTTCTATGGTCTGGCATGCGAATTCTATGTATCGGTAGGCGTACGCCGGTCATATATTGTGTTGCGTGGACTGGGTGAGAATATGACCGCCGCCCTTCAGCTTCTTGAAAAGTTGCTTGCCGATGCTGTCGCCGATCCGCAGGTCTACAGCGATTTCGTCGACCGTCAGTCAAAAGCGATGAAAGATGCCAAAGCTAACCAGCGTCAGAATCTCGGCCGCCTCTCGACCTATGTGACCTACGGACCCGAATATGTTAAGGAGCGTACTGTGACTGAAGAGGAACTACGTTCGCTCGATCCATCCCGCCTGACTGAATCGCTGCACGACCTCACATCGCTCACCCACCGCATCATCTACTACGGGCCTGATTCGGAAAAGGATGTAGCTGCCATTCTTGATGCGAACCATGCTGCGGGAGTGACTCTCAAAGATCCCGAAGAGTTCCGGAAATGGGAGATGATCAAACCGGAGGAGACTGTCGTTTATGTGGCGCCATATGATGCCAAACAGCTGTATATGACTATGTTTACCACCGACGGCAAGACGTTTGATCCCTCTGTGCATCCACTTGCGAGCGTCTACAATGAGTATTTCGGCGGTTCGATGAACAGTATCGTCTTTCAGGAGATGCGCGAGGCGCGTTCGCTCGCCTATTCGGCATATGCGATACTTGTGGAGCCCAACAATCTTGATTTCCCCTATACTTATCAGGCTCAGATAGCCACACAGAACGATAAGCTCATAGATGCCGCCGATGCCTTTAACCTTATAATCAACGATATGCCACAGAGTGAGGCTGCTTTCAAAATCGCAAAAGACGGTATAGAGTCACGCTTGCGCACCGAGCGCACCATCGACGACAATATCGCATGGGCATATATCCGCGCTCAGGATCGTGGCCTTGCTCCGTCGCTCGACGGCAATGGCAACAATCGTTCGGCCGGGCTTGATCTCGATCGTCAGCTCTTCGAGGCTCTTCCCGGCATCACGCTTGACGAACTGGTCCGTTACCAGCAGAGCGACATAAAGGGGAAAACCTATACCTATGGTATCCTCGGTAAGATCGAGGATCTCGACATGGATGCTCTTTCCCGCATCGGTCGTGTCGTTATCCTTACGCCCGAAGATATATTCGGCTATTGATCAGTATTTATTCTGTCCCATAACTGCCGCAGGCAGCGGGTGTTGGCAGTCACTTGCTGTGCGCGCCTGCTGTCTGCGGCTGCTATGTTCTCATACGTTGATGCCCTGAAAAAAAGTTGACTCCTAAAAGAGACAAAGATGATAAAATTTCAGAGTCTGCCGAGACAAAAACGGCAAACCATCCGCGATGAGGTACTGCGTCTTTATGCAGAAACCGACCTCAGTTATGGAGAGATTGCGGAAGAAACCGGGGTTCAGGTACGCACGGTTGAATATATTGTGCGTAACTTTGCGTCAGTTTGTCGCTATCCCTGGGTGGAGTTGACCAACTCAAGATATAGAGTAAACTTTAAACAGTAAACATACAAAACCGAGTCAACCTTTTTCAGGAACGGACAATTTGATGTGGTCGCCGTGAATTTTTATTGTAGGGAAGTGGAAATGCGGGTAAAATTTTGTACATTTGCGGGAGAAAAAGAGCGCTGTATGCGCAAGTGGCGTCTGAAGCTGCGGAGCATGCATGAGTTTTTTCGCTGTCAAACTGACGACTAAAATACATTTATTTTAATTAATATGGTAAGCTATAAAGAATTAGGTCTTGTAAACACCCGCGAGATGTTTGCAAAGGCTATCAAGGGCGGTTATGCAATCCCCGCTTTCAACTTCAACAACATGGAGCAGCTCCAGGCCATCATCAAGGCTGCTGCTGAGGAAAAATCTCCCGTTATCCTCCAGGTTTCGAAGGGCGCACGCAACTATGCTAACGCTACTCTGCTCCGCTATATGGCTCAGGGTGCTGTGGCATATGCTAAGGAACTCGGTTGGGAACATCCCCAGATCGTTCTTCACCTCGACCATGGCGACAGCTTCGAGCTTTGCAAGAGCTGCATCGACAACGGTTTCTCTTCTGTGATGATCGACGGTTCACACCTCCCCTACGAGGAGAATGTGGCTCTCACAAAGAAGGTTGTTGACTACGCACACCAGTATGATGTGACTGTAGAGGGTGAGCTTGGCGTGCTTGCAGGTGTTGAGGATGAGGTTTCTTCCGACCACCACACCTACACCAACCCCGAAGAGGTTATCGACTTCGCTACCCGCACAGGGTGCGACTCGCTCGCTATCTCGATCGGTACCAGCCACGGTGCTTACAAGTTCACTCCCGAGCAGTGTACCCGCGATCCGAAGACCGGTCTGCTCGTTCCTCCCCCACTGGCGTTCGACGTACTCGACGCTGTTATGGAGAAACTCCCCGGATTCCCCATCGTACTCCACGGCTCAAGCTCTGTTCCCCAGGAATATGTGAAGATCATCAACGAAAACGGCGGTAAACTGCCCGATGCTATCGGTATTCCCGAAGAGCAGCTCCGCAAAGCTGCCAAGAGCGCTGTTTGCAAAATCAACATCGACTCTGACAGCCGTCTCGCTATGACCGCTGCAATCCGCAAAGTCTTCAATGAGAAACCCGGTGAGTTCGACCCCCGCAAATATCTCGGCCCGGCTCGCGACGAAATGGAGAAACTCTACAAGCATAAGATCGTTAACGTTCTCGGTTCCAACGGTAAAGCTGAATAATCCGAGGGCTTAACCCGATAAAACACATGTTCAGGCCTGACTGTAAAAATTCACAGTCAGGCCTGACTTTTTCAGTCATTACTCTGTCGTAAAGACGGATAACCGGTGGCTTTGTATTAACAAGGTTTTCAGTTATTGCAAACTGCTAATTGCCCATAGGTAGGGATTGAGGAGAGGAAACGGGCTGTGTTGTTGGTGTAGTCGATGGCGCAGCAGTAGTGCGTGAGACCGTTGGATACGATCAGCAGTGACACACGGAGTACCATGTTGTAACGCAATATCTGGTCGAAGACCTCGCGTGTGATGGGAATGTGGGGTGCTTTGTACTCCACTATCATCTGCGGGCGCAGACCCCCGGAGGAGTATAGTACGGTATCGCAGCGTCGTGAGGTAGAGTTGAGGGTAATGGACACCTCGTTGGCGAGAAGGGGAGCGGGATATCCGAGATCGGTAATGAGATGGCTCACGAAATGCTGGCGCACCCACTCTTCGGGTGTGAGCGCTACGAACCGATGGCGCAGCAGACAAAACACGCGCGTCACTCCGTCGTCACATTCCTTAATCCGCAGCGGGGCAGAAGGAAGGTTGAGCTGTGGAAATTTCCTTGAATCCGACAATAAGTTTGATAATAAGTTAGAAAAAATGTTGGTTTCACCGCCGAGTATTTCGCAGTGTGGAAAATAGTGCGTAAATTTACAAAAATTATCCGATAACTATATGGCGGAGACGGTGACATTTCAGGGCATTTGTCGCGACCTGCGTGCAGGCCGTCCGGCACCGCTGTATCTCATCCATGGAGAAGAGGGGTTTTATATAGATGCCCTGGTGAAGGAATTCGAGGCTCTTGTTCCGGAGGAGGACCGGGATTTTGATCTTACGGTGCTTTACGCTCCGGAGCTGGATAATGCGCGTGCTGTCGATGATGCCTGCCGGCGCTATCCGATGCTCGGACGGCGCCATGTGGTGATTCTCAAGGAGGTACAGTCCGTATCGGCAGACTTTCTGAAACCGCTTGCGGCCTATGCCGCCAATCCTGTTCCATCCACAGTGTTGTGTGTGTGCTTCAGGGGAGCCAAAGCCAAAGGCGCGGAATTTATGAAAGGTATGCGTGCCGGCGGTGGAGTGGTATTCGAGGCAGTAAAAGTGAAGGAAGCGCAGGTTCCGACTGTTGTTCAGAATTTTATAAAGGAACGTGGACTCACGGCCGATCCCAAGGCGCTTCTGATGCTATGCGACTTTGTAGGAACTGACCTTAGCCGGTTGTACAACGAAGTGGCCAAGCTGACGGTAACACTCGGCAAGGGTGCCATGATTACTCCCGAAGCGGTAGAGCGTAATATCGGTGTATCAAAGGAATACAATAATTTTGAGCTTTCACATGCTTTGGCGGAGAAAAATCTGCCGAAAGTGATGGCGATATACTTCAATTATAAGGGTAACCCGAAGGCGCATCCGGTGCAGCCACTTGTCGCTTTGGTTTTCAATCTGTTTGCCAATGTGCTGGCGGCGCAATATGCTGTCGATAAGTCAGAGCGGGGATTGATGCAGGAGCTCGGATTCAGTTCCCCCTGGCAGCTTAAGGATGTAAAGACAGCCTCTGCGAACTACAACGCATGGCAGGTCATAGAAATTATCGACAAGCTGCGTGAATTCGAATGTGCTTCGAAAGGTAACGGTTCCCGTCAGGACCCCTACGATCTGTTTTTTGATCTGCTGATGCGGATTTTGAATCCGCTCGGACAGAAAGGTGTAAGAGGAATCTGACGCGATCCGCAATTATAAATTCGGTAATTGAGCCGGCAGTGGAGCAGATAATGGATAAAACGGATTTTAGTCTATAAGACATATGCGAAAGATATTGACTGTATTAGCGGGATTTTATATAGGGGTGTCTGTGGCGTGGAGCGCATCCGTCGATGATGCGCGGATGCTTGCGGAAGATGGCAATCTCAGGGATGCTATCGCTATGCTCCTTGAGCTTGAGGTAGAGCAACCGAAAGACGCTGATATTCCTAAGCTTCTTGGCGACTATTATATGGCCGCCGGCGATATTGACAACGCACGCACGGCCTATGAGACAGCCCGCAAGAAAGGGAACCGCAATGCAATCCTGGGACTTGCGGAGATCGCGAACAATCAGTATGATGTGGAGGGAGCGCGTACACTTATCGAAGATTATCGCAAGACTGTCAGGAAGGGTAAGCGGATTATAGCCGAAGACGAATCGGAGGATATCGAAGAGCGTACGGACCGCATTGAGAATGCTCTCGGGCGCGTGGAACTTATCGAGGTTGTCGATTCGATGGTGGTTGATGCGGCGGACTTCTTCCGTCATTACCGCCTCAGTCCTGAAGCCGGTTCACTTAATCCGGTCTCTGTATTGCCCGATGGTTTCGAGGCAGCGCATCCTACGGTGGTTTATGAGCCCGAGAGTGGCCGCGAGATGATATGGGCTGCTCCGGGCGCCGACGGCACTCCGCAGCTCTATTCCTCATCGGCACTGTATGGCGATACATGGGAGCATCCTGTAGCGCTTGGCGAAAATCTGGGTGGCGGCGGTGATGCCAATTTCCCGTTTCTGATGCCTGACGGAGTTACGCTCTATTTCGCATCTGACGGTGAAGATTCACTCGGAGGTCTTGATATATACATTTCGCGTAGAGGGGACGACGGCTTTCTTCAGCCGCAGAATCTCGGTATGCCCTACAATTCGCCCTACGATGATTATATGCTTGCTATCGATGAATTTACCGGAGCGGGATGGTGGGCATCTGACCGCAACCGCATTCCGGGCAAGGTGACGATTTTTGTGTTCGTGCCGCAGGAATTGCGCCGGAATGTCGATCCGGATAGTCCTGATCTGCAGGCGAGGGCGCTTCTCAACAATATCAGGGCTACATGGAATCCCTCGACTGACCGTGAGGCTGTTATCAGAAATATCGCGTCCATCGATACGGAGCGTGCCAAAACTGTGAAGCAATTCGAAATATATATTCCGGGACGTGGCGTTCTGACAAATGCCGATGAATTCCGCAATCCTGAGAGCCGTACGGCAATGAACGCCTATATGGCGGGGGTTGCGAAAGTTACGGACGCATCACGCCGGCTGGCATCGCTCCGCGCGGCCTACAGTTCGGGAAAACAGGCCGACAGTGGTGAGATAAACGCTTTGGAGCGACAGGTCGAGGCATCCCGTAGCGAACTTACCGAACTCAGAAACCGTGTCGTTACCCTCGAGACCTCCCGATAAAATCCGGGTAATATCACCGATTTATTTACAAACCATATAATACACATTTTTTTTGATCGCATTTCTTGTATCGCTCGCCGTGCTGATAGGCGGCTATTTCATCTATGGCTCGATTGTTGAAAAAGTTTTTCAGACCGATGCCTCGCGTCCGACGCCGGCTGTAACCATGGCCGACGGGGTGGATTATGTTCCGATGCCGGCATGGAAGGTTTTTTTGATCCAGTTTCTTAATATTGCCGGTCTCGGACCTATCTTCGGGGCGATAATGGGTGTGATGTATGGTCCGGCGGCATTTTTATGGATAGTTCTCGGAACTATTTTTGCCGGAGCAGTCCACGATTTTGTAGCCGGTATGATTTCGCTCCGCAGCGGAGGATCCTCCTTGCCCGAGATTGTGGGACGGGAGCTTGGAACTGGAGTAAAGCAGGTTCTCCGCATCTTTTCTGTGGTGCTGCTGATTCTTGTCGGGGGAGTGTTCGTGGTGACTACATCGGGTCTGCTCGCGTCGCTGACTCCCCAGAGCCTGAATGTAACGTTCTGGGCAGTAGTAATATTTGTGTATTATCTTCTGGCTACAATGTTTCCGATCGACAAACTGATCGGTAATATCTACCCTCTTTTCGCCGGAGTGCTTCTGTTTATGGCCGTAGGATTGGTGGCGGTAATGTTGTTCGGCGGTGTAGTTATGCCCGATCCTTTTGACGGTGGCATAGGCAACCGCTACGCCGGGGAGCTGATTGATACACACCCCATATTCCCGATGCTGTTTATCTCTATCGCCTGCGGCGCCATATCGGGATTCCACGCTACGCAGTCGCCGATGATGGCGAGATGTATGAAAAACGAGCGTCTGGCCCGCCCGGTGTTCTACGGCGCAATGGTGGCGGAGGGGGTTGTCGCACTTATATGGGCTGCTGCCGCGATAACATTCACCGGGGGATACGATGGCCTCTCATCATATATGTCCGAGCCGGGACATAGTCCGAGTTCGCTTATTCACGATATTTCAACCGGGTGGCTCGGAACGGTAGGCGGACTGCTTGCTGTGATAGGCGTTATCGCAGCGCCGATCACTACCGGCGATACAGCTCTTAGAAGTGCCCGCCTCATAGTGGCAGATTTTACCCGCTTCCCGCAAAACAAGCTATGGCAGCGTGCCCTGATCAGTCTTCCTCTGTTTGCTCTTACATTTGCTGTGATGATGATTGACTTCAATGTCCTCTGGCGCTATTTCGCGTGGAGCAATCAGGCTTTGTCGGTGTTCACACTCTGGGCATGTACGGTATATCTGGCCCGCCACGGAAGGTTTTATCTTATTACACTTCTTCCGGCGATGTTCATGACCGTTGTTACGACATCATATATACTTGTGGCTCCTTCTCCCGAAGGGTTCGGACTTGATTATATGACCGGAATATGGTGTGGTGTGGCTCTTGCCGCCATATTCACAGCGCTTTTCGCTCGCTCTCTCACAGCCATGCGCTCTCTTTCCCGCTCTAATCTTTAATCACTTCTTATGGATATTATCAATGAACTTGGCGATGCCACCCTTTATACATTGCATTCCCACACCGAATTCTGCGACGGGCGTGCCCAGATGGAAGCATTTGCCCGCGAGGCTGTGAAGCAGGGATTCACCCGTTATGGCTTCACACCTCATTCGCCTGTGCCGATTGTTTCGCCATGCAATATGACTATGGCGAATGTTCCGGTATATCTTGCGGAGGTGGAGCGTATTAAAGGGGAATATGGTGACAGATGCCGGTTCTATGCCGGAATGGAGGTGGATTATCTTGGAGAGGAATGGGGCCCGGCAGATCCATATTTCGCATCCCTGGGGCTTGACTACACCATTGGATCGGTTCACTTTATCCCTTCTCAAGGCGGTGAACTTATTGATATCGACGGACGGTTCGAAAGGTTCGCGCGGAATATGCGTGAGCATTTCAGCGACGATATACATTATGTCGTGGAGACCTTTTATTCACAGTCGGAGAAGATGCTTGATGCGGGCGGATTCGAAATACTCGGCCATTTCGATAAGATTGCGCAGAACGGATCGCTCTATCACCCCGGACTGGAGGATGAAGAGTGGTATAAACGGCTGATAAATAATTATATTGAAAAAATAGTAGCTTCCGGAGTTGTTGTCGAGATCAATACAAAGGCTTATGCGGAGCATGGCCGTATCTTCCCGGCGGCGCGCTACATCGAACGGCTGAAAACGGCCGGAGTGCCGATGATAGTCAATTCCGACGCGCATGTTCCGGCGCTTATCAACGCATCGCGCGATTATGCGTTCGGACTTCTCGGCTGAAACCTTGCAGGTCAGCGGAGAAGCGATATCTTGACTTTCGTGTTTTTCAGTCGGTAGGATGCGGTGTTTTCTATGGTGCGTTGCGCTTTGTCGCGTGGTACCGCTGCAATGGCGCTATGGTCATTTACAACGATTTTGCCGACTTCATCTTTTGTAAGCCCACCTTTCTGTATCAGGAATCCGGCGATATCTCCGCGGGATATTTTTTCCTTTTTGCCCGCATTGAAATAGAGAGTAGCCACGTTACTGTGGATTCCTCCATCGGCAGGGGTTTCTCCCGATGGATATAATTCACGCTCCCATGTCACGGCTTCCGGGATATTCTCTTCGTCTGCTATGATTACGAATGCGGTTCCTGATGCTCCCATTCGGGCCGTGCGCCCGTTGCGGTGTGTCCAGCTTTCCGGCGATGTGGGAAGATGGTAGTGAATCACGTAGTTTACATCGTCGATATCCAATCCGCGCGATCCAAGATCGGTTGATACGAGAATCGGGGTAGTTCCGTTGTTGAACAGGTCGATGGCGAGCTGTCGTTCGCGTTGTTCCAGACCGCCGTGATAAAGGCCGGCCGGGAAACTGTTTTTCTTTAGGAAATTATATACTCTTTCGGCGCTTTCACGATGATTGACGAATACTATCGCCCTTCCGTCGGGGAGCGAGTGGAGAAGGTCGGCCAGAATGGGGAGTTTGTCGCGTTCAGGCGAATTTACACGGACAATCTGGAGGCGTGACCGCTCGGCGTTACGCGTGAAGTCGATTGTCTCGGCATCCTTCATGGGGATGAAATCGGGCATTTCAGCCAGCTTTGTAGCGGATGTGAGTATGATTAGGTCGATGGAGCGCATGCGGCGTGCGATACGCCGCATCTCATCGAGGAAGCCCAGTTCGAGCGACTTGTCGTATTCATCGAGAACAAGAGCTTTCACCCCTGTCAGGTCTACGGTTCCGCGGGTGATGTGGTCGAGCAGACGCCCAGGGGTAGCGACGATAATATCGGGGGTGACAGACATAGAATTCACCTCATCGCTCATGGCATGCCCACCGTAGAAAGCTACGGTTTTGAGTCCGGTCGCCACCGGACGGATCACATCGGCAATCTGAAGTACCAGCTCGCGCGATGGGGCGAGAACTACGGCCTGAAGTTTGCCCGACGATGGCGACAGGTAGCGCAACAGGCGTATGGCGAAAGCTGCTGTTTTCCCGGACCCGGTAGGGGACAGCAGTATGATCCGGCGCATGTCGGTGCCTGCCATAAGTTGCTGCATCTCGTTGAGCTGAGTGATATTGTGCCGTTCTTTAAGACGGCCAAGTATGGTTCTTGTCTCCATCGTTCAATAGATTTTTTACACGTGGCCGTTTTACCGCGATATTACTTTGTATTCACCGTTTGATCCATTCCCTACCATATAGTTCGTAAGGCCGTAGCCTTGTTTGGCAGCAGGGCCAGACAGAGGGGCGCCATAGCTCTGGAATACATCGTAGTGGCTGCCGCATTTCGGGCACACCGCTTCGTATCGTTCGTCTTCCATTATCTGCACTCTTACTTCCGGACTGTTTTCGTAAGGGCAGCTCAAATCGTATGCCAGAGGAACACCTTTGGCATCGTCAACGAGCAGAATACCTCCGTAGCCTGCGCGCATGACGGCCGTGTAGAAGAATCCTTGCGGCAGTTTCTCAGAGGGGATGAAATATCGGTAGGTATAGGCTCCGTGTACTCCATATGTCTCCCAGTCTGCATAAGTATTGAACGGAATCCATACGGCAGCCGGGGGAGTACGTTTATTGTCGACATGATGGCATGCCGCGGGCAGGAGAGTGCCCGCGGCAGCAGTAAGTGCGAATATGATATTCTTTATTGTCTTCATATTGGTTCCGCAACGCCATCAGTTTCGGCTACGGCGGCAAGTATATGGTATTTCAACGGCTGAGCCCGGCGATGAGTTCACCGAACTTGTCGGCGGCTTTCTGCAGGTGCGGACCCACCATCGGACGGAGCATGGCCGGAATTTCCACATCGATGAGGGTTTCAACCTGCGATGATGCCGGAGACAAAGCCTTGATATCCATGGTCATGGTGAGAGGTACAGGCGAGGACGCCGTTCTGAATACGATACGCGAGGGGTGTTCGCGTTTCTGAACACAGAATTCAATGGCACCTACCTGAGGTGTCACTATCTTTATGGTATCGGCGGTGAATTCAACTTCTCCGACAGCCTGACGTTGCTCCGGCGACAGGCTGTCGAGGGCACTCTGAAGATGACTCAGATCGCTGAATCGGTTGAACAGTTCCTCCTGAGAGCGTTCGATTGTGCGGGGAGCGCTTTTGTATGTTGCCATTTATGTAGGTCGGTTAAGTTTGTAGACAGATAAAAAAATAGCGGTTGCCGTGCTACACACATCCTGCTGCGGGATAGTGGCTGTGGCAACCGCTTTATGCGTATGTATTTTTTATTCGATTGTAGTGTCGCGGTGAGGAGCCCAATTGGCAGGGTCCTTGCGCCACTGCTGGAGGGTTGCCACATCGTTCTTTCCGATGAAGCCAGTGGAGAGTGCGACTTCAAGAAGAGCCTCATAGTTGCTGAGGGTTGTAAGGCGGATGCCAGCTTCATTGAAGCGTTCCTCGGCAATAGGGAAGCCGTAGGTGAACATTGCCACCATACCTATAACTTCGCCTCCTGCCATACGGATAGCTTCGGCTGCTTTAAGGCTGCTCTGACCGGTAGAAATGAGATCCTCGATCACCATCACTTTCTGACCGTGGGAAAGTGATCCTTCGATGAGGTTTTCCAAGCCATGATCTTTGGGTGAAGAACGCACATAAATGTATGGAACCCCCAGAAGGTCGGCCACCAGAGCGCCCTGGGCGATGGCTCCGGTCGCAACACCTGCGACTACATCGGGCATCTCATAGTTTTCGAGTATGATGCGTGTCAGCTCGGTTTTTATGAAAGTGCGCACCGAGGGATATGAAAGTGTACGGCGGTTGTCGGTGTATATTGGCGACTGCCAGCCGGAAGCCCATGTGAATGGATTGTCGGGCTGAAGTTTGATGGCGCTGACTTTCAATAATTTCTCTGCCAGAAGATGTTCGAGCTTTCTCATATTGTTAATGTCTTAATCGGTTCTGTTTTATCGGTTCGTGATGAGGTATTGAGCAATTTGTGAAACCGACTTTTCGGAATGCAAATTTAAGTATTTATTTCCGTAATCGCCATATGCGCGCGCCACTTTTTTCAACCCGTGGCAGGTGATAGTATTTTTAGAAATGTTAAAAAAGGTTTTGCAGATGGCTGTTTTGGAGCAAATGATTACTTTTGCACATCGAAAAAATCATCTTAGAATTTAATTTCAAAAAAACGAAACAACAATGGCTTACGTAATTACCGACAAATGTGTAGCTTGCGGCACATGCCTCCCCAACTGCCCCGTAGAAGCAATCTCGGAAGGTGACATCTATGTAATCGATCCCGACACTTGCATCGAGTGTGGCACTTGCGCTGAGGTTTGCCCCAGCGAAGCTATCATACCCGGCGAATAAGAATCCCGTATGATATAAAAAGCGGCTCTTGTCTAACCGGCAAAAGCCGCTTTTTTAATAATGCCGGTTCTGGTAATACTATACTTTATCAGCTCATTTACTTATCATTACCTGCCAATTTTTAGGATCGTATATGAATAGATTTTTTGCGTCATTAGTTTTCAGTGCGGCAACTCTTTCCGTGGCGGCACAGACCGAATATGTAAATCCTATGATCGGTACCGACGGTATGGGGCATACTTTTCCGGGTGCCTGCGTACCGATGGGGATCGTTCAGCTCAGCCCGGATACTGATACAATACCTCATAATATCAACGGAGTATATCAACCCGACGTTTATAAATATTGTGCAGGATATCAGCACACGGACAGCACTATCGTAGGTTTCAGCCATACGCACATGAGCGGAACCGGGCATTCTGACCTTGGTGACATACTTGTGATGCCGGTGACAGGCTCGCTTAAGTTCAATCCCGGAACGGCGCAGGATCCCGACGGGGGCTATCGCTCGCGATTCTCCCACGCCAGCGAGCGCTCGCTGCCCGGATATTATGAAGTGATGCTTGATGATTACGGAGTGAAAGCACGCCTTACGGCTACTCCGCGTGTCGGTGTGCATAGCTATACTTTCCCTACCGGGGAACGCGAGGGACGCATTATGGTCGATCTAAACCACGGCATTTACAACTACGACGGGAAAACACTGTGGGGAGCGATGCGCGTCGAGAACGATACGCTTATCACCGGCTACCGTATCACAAACGGATGGGCGCGTACGAATTATACCTATTTCGCCATATCCCTCTCCAAGCCATTGAAAAATTACGGTTACCGCGATCTTGCCAAGAGTAATTATGGCGGGGGGTGGCGCAAATTTCCATTAGAACGTAATTTCCCGGAGATGGCCGGACGCAAGATGGTGGCTTATTTTGACTTCGACACTTTAGATGATCCCGAACTAACGGTAAAAGTAGCTCTGTCTGCTACCGGTACGGATGGTGCGCTGCGTAATTTACAGGCTGAGGCAGCCGATAAAGATTTCGATACTATAGCCGGGGAGGCTCTGGAGGCATGGAACGGTAAATTAGGTTCGATAAAGGTTGAGGGTACTCCCGATCAGAAGGCGATGTTCTATACCTCTTACTATCATACGCTCATCAATCCTTCAGTTTATATGGATGTCGACGGCCGGTACCGCGGTCTCGACCAGAATATCCATCAGGCCGACGGATTCGATAATTATACTGTTTTCTCATTATGGGATACGTATCGCGCGGAACATCCTCTGCTAATGTTGCTATATCCGGAACAGGCCGCCGATATGGCGCAGTCGATGATTCGCCATCAGCAACAGAGCGTTCACGGATTACTTCCGGTATGGAGCCATATGGCTAACGACAATTGGTGTATGAGCGGCTACCATGCGACATCCGTACTCGCAGATGCTATAACCAAAGGGGCTCCTCTTGATAAAGGTGAAGCTCTTAAGGCTATGGTGACGACCTCCAATGTCCCATATCTCGACGGCATCGGACAGTATGTGGAACTCGGTTATGTTCCTTACGACCGTAATGGCACTGCAGCCTCCACCACTCTGGAATATGCCTATGACGACTGGACGATATATCAGACCGCTCTGAAAGCGGGCGATATGGAGACTGCAGCAAGATACCGCGACAGGGCGCTGAACTATCGCAATGTGTTCGATACTGCCATAGGGTTTGCACGCCCGCGCTATGGCGATGGTAGCTTCAAGGCGGATTTCGATCCGATGCAGACTTCCGGCGAGGGATTCATCGAAGGCAATTCCTGGAATTTCTCATTTCATGTCCCTCACGATGTGGCCGGATTAATTGAAATCATGGGTGGAGACAAGGTGTTTGTAAACCGTCTTGACAGTCTTTTTGCCATGCATCTGCCGGCCGAATGTTATGCCGACAACGAGGATGTCACCGAGGATTGCCTGATCGGGGGCTACGTTCATGGTAATGAACCGAGCCACCACATCCCATATCTCTATGCATGGAGTTCGGAGCCATGGAAGACACAGTACTGGGTGCGCGAGGTGATGAACCGTATGTATAAGAATCATATCCGCGGTCTGAGCGGCAATGACGACTGCGGCCAGATGTCGGCATGGTATATTTTCACGGCGATGGGCTTTTATCCCGTATGCCCGGGAACGGATCAGTATGTTCTGGGGGCTCCCTATATGCCCTATCTGTGTGTTGATCTTCCGAATGGTAAACAGCTTGAGATCAAGGCTCCCGGTGTGAGCGATAAAAACAGGTATGTAAAATCTGTAACTCTGAACGGTAAGCCATACGACAAGCTTTACATCACCCACGACGATATAATGAACGGTGGCGTTCTGGAATTCAGGATGTCATCGACATCCAACCGCAAGCGCGGACTGGACGCCTCGCAGAAACCTTATTCACTCTCTGCTGAGGAGGTGTGACAGCCGTTGACCGGAATTGCCATAAATTGATACATACGACACCATGAAAACAAGAATTCTTATTGCAGGTATGTTGGCCTGCATGGCCCCGGCCGTTTCGGCGGAGGTGACGTTGCCTCATATATTAGGCGACAACATGTTGCTTCAGCAACAGAGCCAGGCGAAGTTGTGGGGAAAGGCCAAGCCCGGATCGAAGGTAACCGTAACACCATCCTGGAATGGTAAGAAACATTCTGTCAAGGCCGAGAACGACGGTAGCTGGAGTGTTACAGTCGCAACCCCCGAAGCGTCATTCACCAACTACACGATCACTATCGGTGATGGAGATGGCCCGGCAAAGGTTCTGCGCGATGTGCTTGTGGGCGATGTATGGATCTGCTCAGGCCAGAGCAATATGGAGATGCCTCTCAAGGGATTCGGCTGCCAGGGGGTAGAGGGATCTCTCGACGAGATAATGACGGCCGGCCGGCTGAAGGACCGCATACGCATGTTTAAGGTAGGCTGGGAGCGCTCGTTCGATAAGGATCTTGACGACTGTCAGGGTGAGTGGCTGAAAGCCTCATCTTCTACAGTCGGAGATCTGTCGGCGATCGCTTATTTCTACGGGAAATATCTGACCGATATACTTGATATACCGGTGGGGGTGATCACTCCCTATTGGGGTGGAACGCGCATAGAAGCGTGGATGCCGCTCGAGACATTGCGCGGATGTGTAACTCCCGAGCGTTACGAAGCGAAACTTCAGGATACGTTCATGCGTCCCAGCGAGTTGTATTGTGCGATGATCGCGCCGCTGCGCGACTATGCGGCCAAAGGTTTCATATGGTATCAGGGGGAGGCGAACCTTGATAATCCCGATCATTACGATATCATGATGGCTGCCATGGTAGACCGCTGGCGCAAGGATTGGGGCGACAACAATGCCTCGATGCCTTTCTACTATGCCCAGATAGCCCCATTCAGCTACTGGTGGATGAAAGAGGGCGATTATCCTTCTTTTGTTGAAGCGCAGGTAAGGGCGCAGGCTCTCATACCTAACTGCGCTATGGCGGCCACCACCGACGTAGGCGACAAGATGCTGATTCATCCACCCCGCAAGCGTGAGGTCGGGCAGCGTATGGCGTCACTCGCTCTTTCCGGAACATATGGTATCGAGATGGAGGAGACCCGTGTTCCTGTTCTCGAAAAATGGGAGGTGACAGATGGCAAGATCAACATTACGCTTAGCAATGCACCCATAGGTCTGTGCCCGCTGATTTCAGAGCCTGTCGCGGGGTTTGAGATCGCCGGTGAGGATCACATCTTCCATCCGGCCAAGGCTTCGGTATATAATAATCCCAACGGGGTTGTCACCGTATGGAACGATAGCGTTCCTGCTCCGGTGGCAGTACGCTATGCATGGCGCAACTTTCCGGACTGCAACCTGACTACGCCTCTCGGCATCCCCGTTGCCCCGTTCCGCACGGACAGCTGGTAAGTCCTGACAATCATAAACGCGATATACACGGTATGCGCCTTGTAACTCCTTGTCCGACGGAGTTCATAGGGCGCATATGTATATTCGGTGTATAGCTGAGGCTATCGGGAGGTTACCGTATTATCTTCTTACGTATGCCCGCAGAGGATTTCTCTATCAGTATGCCGGGGAAGTCTTTGATGTTTCCTCTCACTCTGTTACCCATCAGATCGTAATATTCTTTGCGGCCATTATCTTCCGTTTTCTCAATAACGGGCAATTGCGTTAATGCTGATTTCAGTCTGATGGTGAAATCGGATGGGTCGGGTATTGTCAGTGTCAGATCAGGGCCGCGGAATTCGGTCATCACAATGTCTGATTCGATCTCCCATGTGCAGTTCGCTTCCAGTCCGGAAACGGATAGTTCGATACCGCGTGAAATCGGCCATTGGCCGTTGAATTTCCGCGTCTTCAGTGTCTCTCCGTTCAATGTCAGTCTGACATCGTCTGTAAGTCCCGGATTAAAGCATTCATCAACTATTTCTATGGTGAGATTTATCAGAGGACCTAAATTGTAATAGTCTGCCAGCATTGATGCGAACAGCGGGCGACGGGCCGATATCCATCCGCGCATCCATTCCATGTTTTCATCGCGTGTCCCGTATTCGTTGTCCTGAAGATTCAAGGCCGCATGATATTCCCATACCGGTTCTATCTGCCGGTCCATGTAGTCGATACGTTCCAATACGGTCTCCTCATTCAGGAAATCGCCCATATAGATAAAACTGCGTTCGAGGAAACTCTCGCGGATATCGTCAAGCTCCATAAGACGGCGGAACAGGAGAGTTCGCGACGGATTGTTTCCCCAGGTATTGCCTCCGCCGTCATAACCGGGTGTATTGAACCATTCAACGGTGTTGAACGTGGGATTGAGCTGTGTGTCCTGAAATGCATATTTTATGCCCATGGCGTAGTCGGCATCTTTCATGATTACGCGCCATAGGCCCCCATCTTCGGTGGGTCGCCATAAAATCATGTTATTGCCGGGGAAGTCCGTGTTGTTGAAAAACATATTGGCCAGATGAATATCCATGATCTCCCGGATATCAATCAATCCGGCATACTCCTCTGAAGTGTGTCCCTCTTCGTTATAGAATTCAACCAGACTGTTGAAGCTGTCGAGGTCACCCGTTTTCAGCTCGGAGAAGTTCTCAACCATGTCTATATCCTCAAGGCCGTCGTAGTTGGCCCAGACATAGTCGTCGTTACTTCTCTCTCTCAGATTGAGGATACCGTGGAATTTTCCGTTGACGTAGACTATCGTCGGCTTAACCGCCTGCCAGTCGATATCGGTGTGCATTCCTATCGACATCTGGGCAACGGCATCTCTGACATATGTCTCATGATAGTCGTTGCCGGAGTTGCGAAGGTATATCGACTTGAACTGAGCCAGTCCCGGTTTCTGGTCAGGGAAAAATTCATGATACAGTTTTGATACTCCGAAGCGCTTATTGGCATAAACCATCAGTGGTTTCAGAAACATGTTGCGTGATGAGTTTCCTCCGATTCTTGTCTCGCAGATCTGATTAATGTCGGCTTGTCGTGAGTCTGTGTCAAAATATTCAAAGTTGATAGGACGTCTCCATTCTCTGTATCGGTTATTGTGGTATAGCAGCCCGATTTTTGGATCGAAAAGATAACAATCGTCCGTCACTATGGAGATAACGGGCATGCATGAGTCTGGCAACGGCGTGATATAACTATGGGTGACAGGCAGCGGAGAGAGGTATCCTTCTTTGAAAAGACGGGCTCTTACGATAGTGTTTTCATTTTCAAAGTTTAGCTCTCCGCCATTCTCAAGAATATCGCTGTCGGTTGTCGGTAAACTGCCATCAAGCGTATAGCGGATTACAGTCCCTTCCGGAGCATCTTCCGGAAGGCTTATTGTCACCGAACTGAATTCGGGATAAACGCAGCCGGCGTTGCTGAATACGGGATCGCCTAAAAGAAATTCCGAGGTTACGATATCTCCGGTATTTTCAGCTGCCGGAGTAGGTGTAAGCATATATCCCCATGTGTTGCCGATGGAGTCTGTGCCATAGGAAATATCGGGCGCAGGAAATGGCGGAAAACTTACCTGATCTATGATCTGCTGATTTTTAAAAAGGTATACGCTTCCCTTTTTGTCGGACTCAAGCCTGAAATCGGTATGTAATCCATCGTCCTCCTTATCGCAGTAGATCAGAAGGTATTCATGGGCCTCGAGGTTATATTGAGGTAAGTTGTAGGCTTTTGTATATTTTTCCTTTATACCTATGGCATATCCGGTCAGATCTATCTCTTCTTCACTGTCGTTATATAATTCCACCCATGAGTCCGGGAAATCTGATGAGATTGGTTCGAGATATGACACAACGTTCGATTGCATCAATTCCGTGATCCTTAATTCTGCTCTGAGAGTGGAATAAGCCGACAGGAATAAACCGACGACAGTGATTAGTGAAATTGAGTGGTGAAGCCGTATCATTAACTATGCGACGTAATTTTATTGGGATAGTGGTTGAGGTATCTCGCAACGTGAAATACTGCGGTTTTTCAAACACATATCGTGGCTATGAACGTCCGGAGGATGTCCCTTCCCCCAATCTTGGTTGCTCAAGAAATGCAAATTTAAGGTTTTTTTGTCGAAAAAGGGGATGTGTCGAGGCTTTTTTACCAGGATTCGTTACTTTTTAGTAAGATTATTCCTGATATGTGCCGGCAATGCCATCGGCATAAACGGGAATTGCTGCCGTGGATCAGACTTTCCGGTTGAGGGGAAGTGATGAGAATCGGCGTATGCCGCGGAGATAGTGGGCGGTGAGGATATTAGTCCGCGACATTGGTAGCCGCAGCAGATTGCGGTCGGGGTGTGATCTGTAGAGGCGGCGCATTATGCGGAAGTCGCGGTGGGCACGGATGATGGCTCCGGCGTTGGCGAAGTCGAATGTAAGAATAAATTTGGCCCACGCGAGTGTATCGAGAAGCCGCCGGCGCAGCAGGGTGGCGCGTAGGTCGGAGGTCGGAAGGTTTTTGTGGAGGAGGAGCAGGTTGTTGCGGAAGTTAAGATATGTTTTGCGTGGGTTTGAGGCAGGCAGCGATCCGCCTCCGAGGTGGTATACCATAGATGCCGGTATGGCAGCGATGGCATAACCGGCGAGCTGTATGCGCCAGCACAGGTCTATCTCCTCCATGTGTGCGAAAAACTCCTTGTCGAGTCCACCGACACGGCGGTAGAGCTCGGTACGCACCATTAGCGCAGCCCCTGTCGCCCAGAAAACCGGTATTGGTGTGTCGTATTGCCCGCGGTCGGTCTCTATCGAACCGAATATGCGCCCGCGGCAGAAGGGGTAGCCGTTCCGGTCGAGGAATCCGCCGGAGGCTCCGGCATATTCGAATCTATGTGGCTCGCGGTAGCTTAATATCTTGGGCTGACATGCTCCGAGTTCCGGCGTTTCGTCCATTGCTTCCACGAGTGGTTCGAGCCAATGGCGCCCTACAGCCACATCTGAGTTCAGCAATACAGTATACTGAGAATCAACCTGAGCTATCGCGCGGTTGTAGCCTTCGGCGAATCCGTAATTCTTATCGAATGATATGATGCGCACCATAGGGAATTTCCCGGCTATCAGGGCAAGTGAATTGTCTGTGCTGCCGTTGTCGGCTACTATTATTTCGGCCATACCTTCAGGGGTATTGTCAACCACGCTCGGAAGAAACTCATCGAGTAGTTTCGCTCCGTTCCAGTTGAGTATTATGACAGCTACTTTCATCATCATTCGGCTACGTGATACGATATATAATATTAAAATAACTGACCTCCGGCTGTTGTTAACCACCGAAGGCCAATTACATGTTACTGAAATGCTACGGGGTGTTTCCAACGGTTGTGTGACCACAACCAGATGGATGGGTTGCGCCGTATGGTGGCGGACAGCATGGAGGCGTAGCGGTCGGTGATCGCGAACTCGTTGAGATCGCGGGGTGTTTCCGTGATGAGCCGTATGTCCACGTGATAATGTCCGCGCGATCTCTTATGAATATCAAAATATACAACGGCGGCATCGAGGCGGCGCGCTACGGTTTCGGTGCCGGTAATCATCAAGGTGGGATGATGTAGGAAATTTACTACGTGTCCCTCATCGCCATGGCTCGGCTTCTGATCGCTCATGAATCCTGTTATTGTAGGTATCCCCTGACGGCGGTAACGCATAAGGTCGAGGAAAACGAGTTTCTTTTTCAGCGATATGGAACCGAACCGGCTGCGAAGATGGAGCATGAGGGCATCCATGATTCCGTTGCGGAGGGGGCGGTAAACCTGACAGAAGTCGGCGCGGATACCTTCGTCGCTGAGCTTGCTCCATAGGGTGATCGAAGTTACCCACTCCCAGTTGCCGCAGTGTGAGAAATAAGCTACTATCGGGCGCCCCGATGAGAGTATGCGGTCAACTGTCTCTATGCCGCTGAATGTCATCCGCCGGCGCATCTCGTTATCTGAAATATGCATCAGCTTCAGTGTCTCAACTATATAATCGGCGAAATTACGGTAGAACTGACGCCTTGTGCGCCGCACTTGTGCGGAAGTGAACTCCGGAAACGACGCTGATATATTGCGTGTGACTATGTGCCTGCGATATCGCATGATGTAGGAGAGAACGAAGAATATGAAATCGCTGACTACATAAAGTACGCCTAACGGCATACGTGCCAGAACTGCGAGTATTCCCCGGATGATGCGGTAACGGATGGTATGCTCAATATCGGTCATCGGCTGATTCATTTTTCGGAATTTGAAGCAGGACGTTCCGCCAGTTCACCGCGTAAGTGCCAGTCGCCGATATCAGTAGGAATAAGTTCGAGCAGGCGAACTCCCACAATAGTGTTGTCGAGTTCGGCAGGCGCATCGACCGAAACCTTCAGATAGTTGTCGGTGAAGCCGCTCATGGGTGCGCCAGATTTGCCGTGTTCAAGCAGCACAGGCCTTACGCTACCGATAAACTGGCGCGCGAATCCGTGCATTTTCTGTTCCGATATACGGAGCATTTCGTTAACACGCCTGTGCTTCTCTTCCTGTGTTACGGTGTGGGCGATTTCAAGCGCTTTTGTTCCCGGGCGCTCGGAATACGGGAATATATGGAGGCGTGTGATCGGGAGTGATTCCACAAATTGTTTGGATGCGAGAAATTCCTCGTCGGTTTCCCCTCTTGCTCCTACAATAAGGTCCACTCCGATGAAAGCATGGGGGATCAGCTGACGTATCCGCTCGATTTTGTGGCGGAACAATGTGGTGTCGTAATGGCGGTGCATCAGGCGGAGGACTTCGTCGGAGCCACACTGGAGGGGGATGTGGAAGTGGGGCATGAATCGGCGCGACCCGGCACAGAACTCTATGATCTCGTCGGTGAGCAGGTTGGGTTCTATCGATGATATACGATATCGTTCGATACCTTCTATGTTGTCGAGTTCCTTGATTAGATCGAGGAATGTTTCCGTTCCTTTCGTAAGAATCCGTTTACCTGACGGGTGGGATATTGCGATACGTTTCCCGAAATCGCCGATGTTTACCCCTGTGATTACAATTTCTTTAGCACCGTCGGCAGCTGCCTCTCGCGCCTGGGTTACGATTTCTGCGACAGTGGCCGAGCGGCTTCTGCCGCGTGCCGCGGGGATGGTGCAGTATGTACACCAGTAGTCGCATCCGTCCTGTACTTTCAGGAAATAGCGTGTGCGGTCGCCTCGTGAGCATGATGGGGTGAAATCGGCGATAGAGGCCGAAGGTTTTACGAATCGCATGGGGCTGCGTGTCTCAAGCCAATTGTGGAGGAAGGTGGTTAGGTCTGCCTTGCGGTCGTTGCCGGCCACTACAGCAACCCCTTCGAGCGATGCCGATTCCTCCGGTTTTAGCTGAGCGTAGCATCCGGTCACGATTATGTCGGCATCGGGATAACGGCGGTGATAGGAACGTATGGTCTGGCGGCATTTCTTGTCGGCGAGTTCCGTGACACTGCATGTGTTCACTACAATTATATCCGGTTTCTCTCCGGCTGATACGCGGGTTATGCCCTCCGCGGCGAACTGTCGCGCTACGGTGGAGGTTTCGGCGAAGTTGAGTTTGCAGCCGAATGTGTGGTATAGTGCCTTCAGGGTGCCGAATGTTCCTTTGTCGATCATCTGCTGATATGGTGGTCTGTCATGAGATGTATGAATCCTTGAATCCGAGGAAGTAAAGTACACCATCGATGCCTATGGTGGAGATTGATTGCCGGGCGCTCTCCTTTACCTTCGGTTTGGCGTGGAATGCGATTCCGAGACCGGCGGTTGAGAGCATCGGCAGGTCGTTGGCTCCGTCGCCTACGGCTATCGTCTGTGCGATGTTGACATTCTCGACTTGCGCTATCAGACGCAGCAGCTCAGCTTTGCGTTTCCCGTCGACAATCTCGCCTACATAGTTGCCGGTGAGTTTCCCATCTTTCACCTCAAGTTCATTGGCATAGACGTAGTCGAACCCGAATTTGTGTTTCAGGTATTCTCCGAAATATGTGAATCCGCCCGATAGGATCGCTGTTTTATAGCCGGTGCGCTTAAGTACCTCCATCATGCGCCCGACTCCTTCGGTGATAGGCAGTTTCTCGGCGATATCGTGCATTACACTCACATCAAGTCCCTTGAGCAGGGCCACACGCTCGCGGAAACTTTCGTTGAAGTCTATTTCTCCGCGCATGGCGCGCTCGGTGATGGCCTTGACCTGATCGCCTACTCCTGCGCGCTCGGCAAGTTGATCGATACATTCGGTCTGGATAAGTGTGGAGTCCATATCGAAGCAGATCAGGCGGCGGCAACGTCTGTACATTGTATCTTCCTGAAGCGAGATATCGAACCCTTCTTCCGATGAAATCTGAATGAAGCGGCTCTGCATCTCGTCGCGGTCGCGCGGTGTGCCGCGGACTGAGAACTCGATGCAGGCTTTTGTGAGCGGTTGCTGGCTCTTGTCAAGTGGCTGGCGTCCTGTGAGGCGCTGTATGGCGTCTATGTTCAGGTCCTGCTCGGCCACAACTTCCGATACCATTGCGATATGGCGTGCTGCGAGACTGCGTCCGAGCAGTGTTATGATCCATCGGTTTTTACCCTGACGGTTCACCCACGCCTGATATTCGCTTTCGGTGACGGGTGAGAATCGTATCTTTACCCCGAGGTCGTAGGCTTTGAAAAGCAGATCCTTGAGAATATCGCCTGAGCGTCCGCTTGTGGTACGGAACATTATGCCGAGCGACAGGAAGTGGTGTATGTCGGCCTGACCGATGTCGAGTATGTCGGCATCGTAGCGTGCGAGAATAGAGGTGAGGGCTGCCGTCACTCCGGGGCGGTCCTGACCGTTTATATTGATGAGAATTATCTCATGCCGGTCGCTGTTGTTGTCTGCGGACATAGTGGAATTTTTACAGTGTGGTTGTGGGTATTATGAACTTTCCCCTCCGTCTGTTATAATCAGGGGAGCTTTATCTTGTCGCCGATCTGGAGCTTGGTGTTCTTACCGTTCAGGCGCTGCAGTTCCTCGACGGTGGTGCCATACTTCTTCGCGATCTTATAAAGGCTTTCGCCGCGTCGCACCGTATGGGTGCGTTGTGAGCTTTTGGCTGTGGATTGCTTTGATTTCTGGCTCTTGGATGTCTGGGCCGGAGTTTCCGCCGTCTTGTTGGAGCGGGAATTGCTGAATGTAGAAGCGACTTTGCTGTTGACGCTGTCGGATGGGGCCGCAGATGTCCCGCTTGTCTCAGCCGGAGCATCGGTAGCAACCGTTGACGAATCTGTAGGCAGTGTTGTATAATCTGCGGTTACTTCGGCTATCTCTGCCGTAGTGGCGCTGTCGGTGAGTTCTACTTGCCGTGCAGCCGTTGTTTCCTCTGTGT
Organism: Bacteroidales bacterium; assembly: GCA_014800795.1. GTDB lineage: Bacteria > Bacteroidota > Bacteroidia > Bacteroidales > Muribaculaceae > UBA7173. The sequence continues at coordinate 93,967 of JAAVFL010000034.1, forward strand.
CGGATGCTATGTCGTTGCGTACGAGCAGATTGTCGTTTTCTTCAGGCTGTGGTGTATCTTCATACGGACGGAACTCATCTTTGCTTGTGACAATCTTGAGGGTCTGTCCGCGTTTGGGGCGGGAAATATTCTTGTTGGCTCGTTTGAGGTCTGAGAGCGATACACCGTATTTTTTAGCAATCGATGCCATGGTCTCGTTTCGGGCGACCTTATGATATTTCACATCTTCTACTGTGACCCATTCTCCTGCCTGACCGTTGACAACAGCTGTGCGCGGGCCGAATCCTGTGGACGGCTCCACTTTATCGCGGCGTCCCGAACGCGCTCCCTCGCGGGAGGCGATGGTTTTTTCGCTGAGAATATATGAGTAGACCTGATTGGCGGGCAGTACGAGTGAATATGGCCGTATATCGCCCGGAATTTCCTGTTTGCGATACTGGGGGTTAAGTATCTGGAGTTCTTCCACCGGAAGCTGTAGTACGTCGGCGATCTGCTTGAAGTTGACGCGATGGTGAACGTGAACCGAGTCCGTGAGTATCGGACGTTTGGCAAGCGCCGGTGAGATGTTGTGTTTGTTGTAGTGGTTCATCACATACGTTGCGGCGATGAAACAGGGCACGTAACCGCGTGTTTCCTGAGGTAGGAACGGGTATATGGCCCAGAAATCGTGGCGCGTGGAGTCTGTGTCGGCTCCCGCACGGCGGAGAGCCTTGTTGATATTGCCCGGGCCGCAGTTGTATGCGGCGATGGCAAGCGACCAGTCATGGTAAATCTCGTAAAGCTGGCGAAGATAGGCTGTCGCGGCGGCGGACGATGCTACCGGATCGCGACGCTCGTCGACGAGAGTGTTGACTTCGAGGCCGAGGCCGCGCGCTGTCGACAGCATTATCTGCCACAGACCGGTGGCTCCGGCGCGGCTTACGGCATCGGGGTTGAGGGCCGACTCTATTACCGGCAGATATTTAAGTTCGATCGGAAGTCCTTCACGTTCGAGCGCTTCCTCGAATATGGGCATGTAGTAAAGGCTCATACCTAACATTGTCTCCACAAGGGAACGTTTCTTGCCGGTATACATGTCGATGTAGGCGCGCACAACCGAATTGAAGGGTAGCTCGATTGTTGTGGGTATGCTTTGCAGACGCTTTATTATCTCTTCGTCAGAGGTAGTTACGTCGGGTTGCTGGTCTGCCTCTTTGTCAAGAGCCGTGTATGTGCGCAGATACCAGTTCTGCATCATTTTATTCACATCGGTCTCCACACTCTGCGGATATACGATGGTGGAATCGTTAATGTGGTCTGCTATCGCAAGAACAGATTGTGCTGCGGCAGTGCATGCGGCAGCGCATGCCATGAGAAGTGTTACGAGGTATATTCTGACTGGATTCATTGCTATGGAGGGATTCTCTAAAAATTCAGTGCCCATACGAGCCCTACGGATGGACGCGTGTTACGACCGTCCTGTATAAGGGCCGGCGCGAGATCAACGGTAAGATCGGGGGTAATATCGAAGTGCGACAGCGACGCATCTACATATGCATCGACCATGGCGATAAGATATACTCCGATCATACATATTATACATAGGTCGCGGTTTCGGCGAAAATAGTTTCTTCGGGAATTGATTACGTTCTGGAGCCACGTTTTATCAAGGTTCTCTTCTTTTACGCCCGGGGCGAAGAGGTCCATGTAGCTGCGGGTATCAGGATCTTTATCAAGCAGATCGGCATAGGCTTTCGTATAGTCGCGGAGCATTCCGTTGTTCCATGAGGTGGCGTACGCGAGACCGAGGTAGCCGCCTACCACTATCGGCAATTTCCAATAGCGGCGGTTATATACCTGTCCGAGGCCGGGGAAAAGAGCTGCGAACCATACGGCTTTGGTAGGGTCGGGAGAAAATTCAACTTTTCTTGGAATCCATTCATCGGGTTTGACAGGTTTGCCGGTTGCGGCGAGGGAATCGGCGAGCATCTGCTCTCCGGCCGTCAGCATCATGGAGTCGCTGCGGGCGAAGAGATCCGACGTCTCGGGAAATTCCTCTTCTATGTTCCGGCGGTTGATATCAACAGGGATGCTGTCGACCGGTGTGACTTCGAGGTGTCCGTTCTGCTGGGTTATCTCATCTTCCACAACTTCGGCAGGCCCGGTTACAGGTTGTCCTATTGATATGGAGTCGGGAAGCTCTGCGGATGCAGGTGTGGATGCGTTTGTGTGAGGATGGCGGGAGACGGGGCGTCCGTTTGTGCGAGCTGTCGGTTGTGTAGGTTCTTCACCGATGCCTGTCATCATCGCGTATGATTGCAGCGGGAACGACGACATGAGCAATGCCACTGCCAGAAAGGCGGTGACAGAGCGCTTGCAACGTTCCCTGATGGAACAGAACCAACGTTTGCTGCTTATATTATTCACAGGTATTTCTGTTCTGTTGTGACCGGAAGCGGAGGCGATTCAATCGGAATCGCCGTATCTTCCTTAATTGATTTTTTGCTATCTTCTGACAAAATTACTGAAAAATGGGGGATTTCGGGTGTCCGGAAGGGTGAAAAATGCTAAATTTGCATAATACTAAATTTTATCGAAAAATCTTATTAACCGGCAGTTTTCCGTTATTTGGTGGGCTGCTGTATTTAATACCTTGATAATCATATGAAAAGAATTGGGCTGATGTCGATGTCGATAGTCGCGGCTTTCTCCTTGGGAGCGAAGGTAGTCTTACCGGATTTTATAACGGATAATATGATAATGCAGCAGAATTCTACTCTGCTGATATCTGGCAATGCCTCTCCCGGTACAACGGTGACGGTAAAAACCGACTGGTTTGAAAACGAACTTGAATCGAAGGCTGACGCCTCGGGTAAGTTCGCTATTGAAGTTCCTACGCCGGTGGCGGGTGGCCCGTTCACAATGATCCTTACGGATAGTTCCGACGGAGAGGATACCGTGCTCTTCAATCTGTTGTCCGGGGAAGTGTGGTTATGCTCCGGGCAGTCGAACATGGAGTATTCCGTAGGAAATAATAATTGGGGATCGACTTTGATGAACCGCGACGAGGTTGTAGCCACATCCCAGTATCCCGATATCAGGCTGCTCAAAGTGAAGAAAACAGGTAGTTTCGCTCCGAAAGATGATGTGGATGTTGATTATGGCGGATGGGTTGAGGCTAATCCGTCGACTATGGGTGTATCTGCGATCGCTTATCTGTTTGCAAAACAGATGCACGATGAACTGGGTGTACCTGTAGGTGTGATCGATGCAAGCTGGGGTGGGACGGCTGCCGAAGCGTGGACGCCCTATGAGGCGCTCAAAGGTGTAGAAGGGTTTGAAAAAGAACTTGGAATGCTCGAGAGTGCGGATTTTGATTCGGACCGGATGGCTGCCTCGTATGCTGAGGTTCTCGACAGCTGGCAGGGACAGATTGAGGGGATGTGCCAGAATTTCGACAAGGGGGTGATGCAGACAGGTTCCGGCTGGGGAGTGATGCCTCTTCCAGGTCCGTGGGAGCAATCTGTTCTTCCCGGATTTGACGGTGTGGTGTGGTTGCAGCGTGAGCTTGAATTGCCGGCCGATGCTGCCGGCAAACCGCTCCGGCTGGCTGTAGGAGTTGTGGACGATCGCGATGATACATACTTTAACGGTGTGCGTGTCGGCGGATATGACGATCCCGGTGCTCAGCGTGTTTACGAAGTTCACGGCAATCTGGTTAAAGCCGGTAAGAATGTGGTGACGGTGAGAGTGACCGATTATATGGGCGCAGGCGGAATGGGAGAGAATTCGGAGATGTCTGCAACTGTGAACGGTTCCGTATATTCTCTTGCGGGCGACTGGAACTACCGCGCAGACCGGAACATCGCGGATCTTCCGGCGCGTCCTGTTAACCCCTATAGCGAGGATTTCCCGAGTAGGCTCTATAATGCTATGATATACCCCTTGCGCAATGTTCCGGTAAAGGGGGTTCTGTGGTATCAGGGATGCGATAACGTATGGCGTGCGCAGCAATATGAGAAGCTCTTCAAGACACTGATAACCAATTGGCGATCGACATTCAATAACCCCGATATGCCGTTCTATTTCGTTCAGCTGGCGGGATTTCTCGCGCAGAGGAACGTGCAACCCGATTCGGAATGGGCACTCCTTCGCAACAGTCAGGCTAAAGCTCTCGAACTTCCCAATACCGGAATGGCTGTAGCCATAGATCTCGGCAATCCTGTTGATATTCATCCGTCGGACAAGCAGGAGGTGGCCCGCCGGCTGGGACTTATCGCTCTCAACCGCGACTACGGTAGGAACGATGTTGTATATCAGGCTCCTGTAGTGACTGCATCGAAGCGCGACGGCAAAAAGATGGTGCTTAAATTCAATGGTGCTGTGAAGCCGACATCAACGGCAGTGACCGGATTCATAATCGGCGACAAGAGCGGAAAATTCGCTTATGCCAATGCCCGCATGGAGGGTGATGATACAGTGGTTGTAAGTTCTCCGATCATCGATGAGCCTGTGGTTGTGAGATATGACTGGGCCGATTATCCCGATGGAAATCTTTACGGATCTACAGGTTTGCCAGTTGCTCCGTTCGCAACCGATAAGTGATAGGGTTTAAATGCAAATACAACAGGTGCGCAACATCCGGTATCGGGGTTGCGCACCTGTTGTATCCTATGAAGCAGAGAATCAGTCGATGATGTCGAAGCCGGTGTAGCGGCGCAGACATTCGGGAACGATGATTCCTTCGGGGGTCTGGTTGTTCTCGAGCAGGGCGGCCATGATGCGGGGCAGGGCGAGAGCCGAGCCGTTGAGAGTATGACAGAGTTTTGTCTTCTTGTCGGCGGCGCGGTAGCGGCATTTCAGGCGGTTGGCCTGATAGGTCTCGAAGTTCGAAACGGATGAAACCTCGAGCCAGCGCTTCTGGGCTCCGGACCATACCTCGAAATCGAAGGTTATGGCTGAGGTGAAGCTCATGTCGCCGCCGCAGAGGCGGAGTATGTGCCAGGGAAGACCAAGTTTGTCAAGGAGGCTTTGAACGTGATCTTTCATCTCTTCGAGAGCGGCATAGCTGTCTTCCGGACGCTCGATGCGCACTATTTCCACCTTGTCGAACTGATGCAGGCGGTTCAGACCGCGCACATCCTTCCCGTAGCTGCCGGCTTCGCGGCGGAAGCAGGCCGAATACGCGCAGTTTTTGCGGGGCAGTTCGTCTTCGCGTAGTATTACGTCACGGTATATGTTGGTGACAGGTACCTCGGCGGTAGGGATGAGATAAAGGTCGTCGAGTTCGCAGTGGTACATCTGTCCCTCCTTGTCGGGAAGCTGTCCTGTTCCGTAGCCTGAAGCTGCGTTTACAACATAAGGGGGTTCGATTTCGAGATAACCGGCTTTGTTGGCTTCGTCGAGGAAGAACTGGATGAGTGCGCGCTGAAGGCGTGCGCCCTTACCCATGTAGACGGGGAATCCGGCTCCGGTGATTTTTACGCCGAGGTCGAAGTCAATAAGATTATATTTCTTGGCGAGATCCCAGTGGGGGAGCGCGTCTTCTGGAAGATCGGGCATCGGTCCTCCGGTTTTTTCAACTACATTATCGGCTGCTGATGTACCGGCGGGAACCATGGCGCAGGGGAGGTTGGGAATCGTCACCAATAGGTTGTGCTGCTCCTGTTCGGTGTCTGCGAGTTCAACGGCGATAGCGCGCTGAGCCTCTTTCAGCCCGGCTACCTGTGCCTTGGCCTGCTCTGCTTCCTCGCGACGCCCCTCTTTCATGAGCGAGCCGATGGAAGCGGCGATTCGGTTGAGTTCGGCAGCCTTGTTGTCGTTGTCAAGCTGGAGCTGACGGCGGCGCTCGTCGAGAGCGAGTACTTTGTCAATTGCTTCTTTGCCGTCGAACCCTTTTATGGCGAGGCGCTCCACCACCTCGGCCGGGTTTGATTTTATCTGTTGAATAGTAAGCATCGGATTATGCTGTTTGCGTTTTTTCTTTTAAGCCACAAATTTACTAATTATTTGTGGAACGGCAAATTGTTTTGTTCAGGTGCCAGGTCAATGGAATCAAATTAGCCGACACCTGACGGTTCACCATCCTTCTTGTGCTTGCTCGTTTTCCATTACTTGATTTCTTTTCTTATTAAGTAAGTCGTGAAAATTATTTTATACTTTCAGGGAGTGTATTTTTGAGCGATTTTCGCTCGAAGATGAAGGAGTGTAGATGTCTACACGTTATCGCCTGCGCTTTTGAGCTTGTCGAAAAAGACTGAAGATGAGAGTGAAAAGCGCCAAAAAGATGCCGCTGAAAGTGTAAAATATCTATTTTGAACATATATGTAATAATTTTCA
>JAAVFL010000035.1 GCA_014800795.1 Bacteroidales bacterium
CCCCTAGTAGTTTTACCATCTATCTTCTTATTCGTTTCAGAGCAATCAAAATACTTTTCAATCTCTGTAGCCTTAGCTTTATCGGTGCTACCTACTAAATCATAGGCTTCTTTAATTCTGCTCTTAATAATGGCACTGCTATTAAAGCCTAATTGAAGTGATGTATAAAGTATTTTGGCTATTCTGGTATCTAAATTCTTATCTGCTTCTGACGCACATAAAGCCTTCTCAATATCCTTTTTAATATATCTGAGCTTCTTTACCTTATCTGCTCCTAGCTTATTATAAGCATCCACTATAAGAGGTTGTGCATTTACTAAGTATTCCAGTTCATAATCTATACCCAGTTGGAACTTATTACTGTTTAGTTCAGCATATCTTATAAAAGCATCCTTAAAACTTATTTTCTTAGCCTTTTCCATTGTTTCATTTATTCTAGTGTAGTCAATATCAGTAGTGGTAGCTCCAGTGCCTTCATAGGCTTTTCTAAGTGCTATTCCATTCTTATAAATACTCTGCTCTAAGCGGAATGTATATAGCTCCAGTTTAGCTATCATATCATTCACTCTATATAATCCATCTTCATCTGTATATACATACTCTTCATTAAGAGATTTACTAGCACCTTCCTTAGCTTCTGGATTCTGGTTTACAAAATCTACAATTAGCTTAGTACCATTCAGCTCTTTATTTACTCTGGCTACTAATTCACTGTAATCAATATCTTCTATCCTTCTTTGTCCTACAGAATTGAAGATATGGATAATCAAATTTCTAAAAGGATTGGTAGCGGTTCTGATCCTACCAGCAATCTAGTAAATATCAGTGGAAATATCCAGAAGAGTATTCTTATTACTGCTATTGCTCACTACATAGCATAGAGCATCCTCACTATAATAATCAGCTCCTTCAAATGATTTAGAAGTGATAAAGGTGAATTTCTTACTGGCTGCTCTACTGTTACTGATAGTATATCCTGCTAACTTCTTTCTGTTGGCTTCCGTATCAGCACACACTATTTTAACTTCATCATCTTTAAGATTACAGTGGCTAAGGATAGCAGCTATATCAGTTACTGAGTTGATGAAAAAGAAGGCTTCAGTGCTTTTCATATCGCCATTTACGGTAACATAACCATCCTTCTTATAGGCTTCTATAATGTGAGCTGCTTTAAGATATGGCTTATTTGTTTGCTCCAACTTTACAAACAGAGTATCTACATTATTGCCCCAATCAGCTCTATACTCTTCTACCCCTTCTAAAACAGAAGGCTTAAAATCAGCATCTATAGGAGTAGCCGATAAGAAGCAATAGCTTTTATAACTTCTAAAGTTGGATAGTACACCATTTATAGCTCTGCTTCTATAGCTATATGCCTTCAGTAAAACGTGGTATTCATCGACCAGTAGCCTATAATTGACAGAATCTAATAGCTTTGTAAGAGCATCTATCTTATCATAGGTACACATAATCTTTTTAATGCCAGAGCTGGCTAGATACTCCTTCAGTTCCTTTTTAAGAGCATAGGAGAAAGATCCAAACAAGCCAAAAACCTTTTGCTCTTTTCCTTCTGGACTAGTAATAGTGGCTAATCCCCCTTCTAATAGAGCTGTTTTATTTGTAATAAGTTCTGTAGTTGGTACTGCTATCACATAGTTTTCATTATTAAAGAGAGCTATAGTAGTTCCACCACAACCAGTAATTACTTTATTGAAGATACAATTACTGGGTAAATCTGTTAGGTTCAAATATCCGTTATCGGATGTAATTTTAATAGTTTTCATACTGTTTAATGTTAAGAAGTTTGTAATTGATTATCTGAAAAATAATATTCTTATCTAAGAGTAATCTAAGGTTTATTTAGTATAATCTGGATGGTTACTTTTTTAGTGTCTATAAGGGTATTTTTTGACAATTTTTGCAACCCTTTGAGCCAAAATATAGGCGTTATCTCAACGCCTAATATTCTGTAGTTGTCAGACTAAAGTTTTAATATGTTTGCAAATTTCACAACTAACTCCGCTTTATGGGCGAACAGCAAGCTAGAATAGTGGAGATTAGCAGAATCGGACTGCTTTTTATTGACTGCCAGTCAATCGTAATAACCGTTATACGAAATCCCCAGTTTAGCGGTATCTCTACCGCTGTTTTTGTCAGTTCAGTAAAATGATGTTCCTTGAAGCACGAGGAACAGAGAAATGTGATAGTTGCTTTATTCTCAACTTCTTATAAGCAAATATAAACAAGTTTTTTCGTATTCCAAAATAAAAATAGCACTTTTTTGAAAAAATTTTTTCGCTGTGATCTGGTGCAATTTTTTCGGCTGGAGCGGTGCTAATCGGCAAAGAATCGGACTTTAGAAGGCTCTGTAGTTCCCTGCCTACTGGAGTAACATTTTTATAGTATATACTAAGCTATTTTTTGCAAAATTCTGTAACCTTAAAAAGAGAAATATAGGGGTATCTCTACCCCTAATATCTCCTTCTTAACATTAAATTTTACTATTATGAGAGAATTTCCGAAATTATAACAGAATTTTCGGAAGATTGTAGCCTTAATTTTTATAGCACAAAGATACTAACTTTCTAACACATAGCAAAATAGTTTTATCACAAATTTTATTATTCATCTCTGTAAAGAGATAAGTACGGATATTTATATGCTTCGGTTTTGAATAATAAAATAAATCATCTTTATAGCTTTATGATAATCTGTTTTGCTCCTATGAGCTGGCTTATCTACAGCCTAATTCAAGAAACTAAGTATCTGTAATCCTATTTCCCAGTATTGTTATTAAATGTTGTAATCTGTGGTTCTATTGGGTTTATCTGCTGTAGTCTATGATATTAAATTAGATAGGTGGTTATCCGTGTGTAGTTCCGTGCCGATGAAGCCAACTGTGGCACTCCTTACAGACGGAAAGAAGGTTATCATAATCATAAGCCTTCTATAATCTTAATAAGCCTTCATAGTTTAGAAAGCTATCTTTGTGATGAACATCTATGGCAGGGATAACTTTATCTTTACTTAGGCACACTTCGCAAAGTGGCTGATCTGATAACTTTGCCAGTCTTAAAGCCTTCCAGCGTTGGCTCTGGTAGATGGTCTATCTCTCTTCTCTTTTAATGGTTCTGCTTCTTTCTTTTGTAGGCTTTTTTAGATATGGCATAGTTCTGAATCTCTAGTTTTAGATTGGTTAATGTCGGTTTATCTTTGGGCTTTTCATCATCTTCATTACTAGATACGGTGTCGGATATACTAGTAACTTTATCATACGTTTCAGTTAGTTCCATATAGTAGTTAGCTACCTTATCATCCTATTTATAGGCTAACTTCAGATTATAGAAAGTGTGCTTATACTGCTCTATGAAATCCTAGTTAGGATTATAGGAATGGGTTAGCTTTAAGTAGGTATCATTAAAAGTATCTTCATCCCCTTCTACTCTTACTAAAAGAGAATGAAGATGTTTGTAGTGGAGCTATAATAAACGGCTTATTTCTGGATTATAGGCAGCTTTTTCTATGTTTACCTACTTCCTTCTGTAGCTGCTCCAATTATTTTCATTCATCTGTATTATCGTACTTCTGTAAGAACTAATCTAGGATATATCTTATAAGTGCTGATTTGGTTAAATCTAGCTCTTTACATATTTCATCCAACATAAAAGACTGATGTGGAGTTAATCTAACTCTTAATTGAGCCTCTTTATTAGTGCTTTTGTTTTTCATAATATTCTAATTTTTAATGTTTTAACTTATATACAAAGATAATCATTTTTATAGACACTCCAAAATAAAAAATACACATTCTTAAAGATAGTTCTAGATTGATTTATAGGGCGCTAGATGGTGTATCACAGCCTTTATAAAGCTGGTGTAATGAGTGAAAATGTGATACAAAATAATGTAATAAATAAAAAGAAGAGAAGCTGATAGATGTGATTTTGCTAAAGGCTGCTTCTGATTGAAAATGATTTATAAGTAACTAATATATTACAAATTATGACAAAGAAATTTACTATTCCAACGGATATAGAAGCTGAAGCTAAGGAGTATATCTAGGATGTGCTGGATATGCTTAAATCTAACGGAGTAATGGAAGATGTTGATACAGCAGCTCTAACTATGCTGGCTAGAAATTACTCTATGTTTATAAAGGCTTCTAAACAGCTTGAAAAAGATGGTTTAACAGTGGTATCAGATAGGGGTAATCTATCACCACACCCTGCAATTAAGATCGCTAAGGATGCTCAAACTTCGGCTATGAAGGTAATGGCTGAATTTGGATTAACAGCTAAAGCCAGAACTAAGCTACCTAAACTGGAAGCTACTACTGGAGCTGATACACCATTAGAATCATTCTTAAAAAGTAAAAAGAAGGAGATAAGATAATATTTATACACTATAACACTATTATTATGAAATACAAAACTTTAGTTTACGATATTACAATGTTTGAGAATATTGACAAAGTTTTAGAGCAAGTAAGAGCCGATTTATTAAATGATTCTACTGCTTCTGTTATTCTTTGTGCCGATAAAAAGGAGTATATGAAATACTATGGTTTTAGACCAACCCTTAAAACAGTTTGGTTAAACGCTTTTAATAGGAAATAAATGGGAAATCTGAATAAAGTATTTACAACTCTAGGCGCAAGTAATCACGCTTCAGAAGATAGACAAACTGAAGATTACTATGCTACCGACCCTATCGCTATAATCAAGCTATTAGAGATAGAGAAGTTTAATTAGAATATCTGGGAATGTGCTAGCGGTGAAAATCACTTAGCCAATCCTTTGAGAGAAGCAGGATATACTGTTAGAACTAGCGACCTTATTAAAAGAACTGAAACCACTGAGCAGTTAGACTTTCTATAGTGTAAAGATAGCTGGGATGGAGATATTATTACTAATCCCCCTTATAAGTATGCTCAATAGTTTGTAGAGAAGGGAATGGATGTAATCAGTGATGGTAATAGAATAGCTCTATTCCTTAAACTTCAATTCTTAGAAGGAAAGAAGAGAAAAGAACTATTTAACCAATATCCCCCTAAAGTAGTCTATGTAAGCTCCAGTAGAATTAAGTGTGCAAAGAATGGTGATTTTGATAAGTATGATTCTAGTGCTATCGCTTATGGCTGGTTTATATGGGAGAAAGGATATACTGGTGATACTGTAATTAAATGGTTTAACTGATTATGATTATCAAACATATTAACGAAAAGGAAGCTATGGCTGCTATCTTAGAGAAGGAGCAGCTAAATAATAAACTCTGGATAGATGAGATAAATGGTAATATATCCGCTATAATGGAGAGTGCTGGATATGATGTAAGATCTAGCAATATCCTAACTAACATAACCCTTCCAGAACTTACTAAGCTGATTGAAGCTAATGGTAAGTGGGATGGTGATATTATTCTAGCTGATAAATCTGGAAGAGGTTATGCAGATGCTCTTAAAAATAGTCTGGAGCTCATAAATGATGGTTCTAGAGTATATGTATTTAAGTTGGCACTTTTACCTAGTGAGCTGATGTATGATGTGGCAGATCCAAAAATACATTATCATATCAGAGGAAATAAGATACATTACTTTGGAAAGTGCTATGAATGGATAGTATTTGAAAAAGGTTTTTCTGGTAGATTCCGCTTAAAAGAGATAGAACTAGAAGCTAATGAAATTGCATCTTAACAATAACACTAATTATTACAATGGAAAAGACTATATACGATGAATGGAAAGAAGCATTTTGGAATAGAGGTAAAAGTATATGATGCTACCACTAACGAGCAGATAGGTGTGTTTGATTCTGTAGCTGCTGCTTCTTATGAGTATGAGGTATCTTAGGAAACAATAAGAAAGAGTAATAAGGGAATACCTATTAGCGGTAATATCTATTTCCGATATGGAGAAGCAAATAGAGAATATACCAATAAGGCTAAGTAGGTAATCTGGTATGACGCTCAGACGGATGCCGTATTAGGTAAGTTCAATTCATCTTTAGAAGCTAGCTAGGTAACTGGTATTCCAGTATCTACCATTAGAAATAATCTTTATGGTAGATCTAAGAGTGTATGCAAAAAGAAATACTACTTTAGAAGTCCTGCTATTGAATACAACCCTAAGAATCCAGAGCCTTATATTTAGAAGGGAATGAGGAAGGACTGGCTTAGAAAAGCCGTCGATGTGTACTCAGTAGAAACGGATGATATTTTAGGCACTTTTGATAGTGTTACAGAAGCAGCTAAATTTATTGGTTGTAAGGCTTCTAATGTAACTGCTAACCTTAAAGGTAACTGGAAATATAAACACTAGGGAACTATATATAAAAAATTCTATTGTAAATACCATTATGAATAAACCATACTACAAGTATGCTGTAGATGTGGTAGAGGGTAAAGTAGTATGCTGTGAGAATATTAAGCTAGCTTGTAAAAGGTTTTTATCCGATTTGGAAAGAGAAGATTTAGACTTTAGAGAGGATGTAGTAGATGATGCTATATCCTTTATAGGGATTCTGAAACACTTTGCAGGAAAGAGCAGCGGATAGCCTTTTATTCTGGAGAGCTGGTAGCAGTGGATAGTAGCTAATATTATCGGATTCTACTGGAAAGGAACTAATGATAGAAGGTTTGGTAGCTCTTATATTGAAGTGAGCAGAAAAAACGGTAAAACAGCATTAGCTGCTGCTCTATGTATGTACTTCTTAATAGCCGATGGTGAAGATGGTGCTGAGGTAGATTTAGCAGCTAACAGTAAAGATTAGGCTAAAATCGCCTTCTCCTTCTGCTCTAACTTTGCCAAACAGCTAGACCCTTCAGCTAAGATATTGAAGGCTTATAGAGATAGCATCCTATTAAATGCAAATAACAGTAAGTTAAAGGTATTTGCTGCTGATGATAGCAAGCTAGACGGATTTAACGCTAGCTTTGGATTGGTGGATGAATACCACTCTGCTAAGAACTCTAAAGTAAGGGATGTAATTAAATCTTCTATGGGTATGAGGTAGAATCCGCATTTATGCACTATTACTACTGCTGGATTTGATAAAACATTACCCTGCTACAAACTAAGAACTACAGCTATAGAAATACTGAATAAATTGAAGGAAGATGATAGTATGTTTATTGCTATCTACTCCTTAGATGATGAAGATGATTGGACTAAAGAAGAGAACTGGGTAAAGTGTACTCCTAATCTGGATGTAACTGTTACCACAAAATATATCAAAGAATAGGTATAGAGTGCTATAAATAATCCTTCTGAGGAAGTAGGTGTGAAAACCAAAACCCTTAATCTCTGGTGTGATTCCGCTTCCGTATGGCTTCCAGAATCCTACATAGATAGAAATAGCCAGAAGTTAAAGCTGGAAGATTTTGAAGGATGCCCCTGCTATATCGGAGTAGATCTAGGTGCTACTTCTGACCTCACAGCGGTAACATATCTTATAGAGAAGGATGGTACTTATTACTTCAAGACAGATTACTATTTACCAGAATCAGCATTAAAAGAGAAGCCAGATAGAGAAACTTATAAGTATTGGAAGCAGATGGGATTACTAAAGGTTACTGAGGGTAATGTTACCGATTATGACTATATAACCAATGACTTAGTAAAGGCTAGTGAGATAGTGAATATTTAGGCTATCGGATATGATAAGTATAATGCTACTCAGTGGGCGATTCATTCTACAGAGCTGGGATTACCTTTAGAGGAATATCCTTAGACGCTGGGAAATTTCAATAAGCCTACTAGAGAGCTGGAGCGGTTAATACTATCTGGTAAAGCTGTAATAGATAACAATGAAATAAATAGATGGTGTTTTAAGAATGTTACCCTTAAATCAGACCATAACGGAAATGTGAAGCCTAACAAAGATGTGAAGGCTAAGAAGATTGATGGTGTGATAGCTATGATATAGGCTCTGGGTATGTATCTTCAAGTGCCACACTATTCAAACGAAATAACAATAATTTAATAATAATCTACTTATGTTCGGATTTGGTAAACGAAAAGAACAGCCTAAAGTAGAGGAAAGAAGTAGTATGTTTGGTTATCTTACTTATGGTAGTGCCAGTAGCTATACTACTGAAAAGGCTGTGTTACTTTCTACCGTCTATAGATGTGTAGAGGTAATATCTGATTCAATAGCCTAGCTTCCACTAGAGCCTTATAAAATGGATAGTCAAGGCTATAAAATCAAGTTTACTTCACACCCTACTTACAAGCTGCTAAACAAAGAGCCTAACCCTAGAATGACTAGATTTGACTTTATAAAGGTTCTGATAGTATCTACTCTTCTTAAAGGTAATGGCTATGCTTATATAGAAAGAGATGAAAGGGGAAATGCAAAAGGCTTACACTTCCTTCCGTCTGAGATTGTAACTATCATTAGACCTAAAACACTTAGCGAAGCAGTATCTTACAGTATTGCAGGACTGGGTAAGGTGGAAAGCTGCAATATGATTCATATTAAGAATTTCAGCTATGACGGTATAGAGGGTGTATCTACTCTTAGACACGCTAGGAACTCTTTGGGATTAGCAGTAGATAGTGAAGCTCACGCTGCTGGATTCTTTAAGGGCGGTGCTAATCTGGCTGGTATTTTGAAATCTACCACTAACCTTAATTCACAACAGAAGGACTAGCTTAAAAGAAGCTGGCAAATGGCTTTTAGTCCTGCTACTGGTACTCCTAATGGTGTTGCTGTATTAGAAGGAAATCTAACCTTTGAGCCTATTACAGTAAATCCTACTGATGCTCAACTATTAGAAACTAGGCAATTTAATGTAGTGGATATATGCCGATTCTTTGGGGTATCTCCAGTAAAGGCTTTTGATTTGACTAAATCAAGCTATTCAACTGTAGAAGCTACTAACCTATCATTCCTTACTGAAACCTTATCACCACTCTTAGAGAAGATAGAGCTGGAATTTGAGAGGAAGCTGTATAAGCCTTCAGAGAAGGATTCAATAGATGTAAGATTTGATACAGCTACATTACTGAGAGCCGATAAAGCAGCCTTAGCACAATACTATAACACGCTCTTTAATATCGGTGTGGTTAGTCCTAATGATATTAGAAAGCAGTTGGATTTACCAGCTATAGAAGGTGGCGATAATACCTTTGTATAGGTTAATATCCAGACCTTAGAAAGAGCTGTATCATCTACTCCAGATGATACCAATACCATTAAAGAGAAAACGGATCTACAAACTGATATATTAACTGATAAAGAATAATTAAAATGGAAATTAAAAAAGGCAGTGATTTAATCCTTATCCTTAGATTAGAGGATATTAAAGGCAGACCACTAAGAGTAAATGATACCGCTCACATTAAGGTATATGTTTGGACTGCAAACAAGAATAACTATCTGGTATTTAATAAAAGAGATATTCTTACAGATGGGAATGTAGATAGAATTGCCATCCCTAGCGACTTTATGAACACTCTGGAAACTGGTGTAGTATGCTATACTTATGATTACGCCGTGTGGGATTCTGCCTTCAAGCATACTGATTGTATGTATAATAAGGTTAAAGAGGTAGTTACTGATTTACTTTGGGAGAATTGTAATTTTAATGAAATCCCAGCTAACCCGATCAATTATCAGACACTTGAATATATTAAGGATCTGA
This sequence comes from Bacteroidales bacterium, assembly GCA_014800795.1. Classification (GTDB taxonomy): domain Bacteria; phylum Bacteroidota; class Bacteroidia; order Bacteroidales; family Muribaculaceae; genus UBA7173. The sequence continues at coordinate 9,643 of JAAVFL010000035.1, forward strand.
TTGAAGCTGAGAGATTAGAGAGGGTTAGAGATGTTAAGCACTTAGAGCATTTTGTAAAGTGTGAATATACCGATAAGCTAAATGAAGAGGTTAAGAGAAGCACACAAGTAGATATAGAAATGCTCAACCGTATCAACTCCAATAAGGAACTTACTGATAATGCTGTTAAGGCTGTATCTGATAAGCTGGAAGCAGAGGTAAAGAGAAGTAATGAAGTTGATATAGAAATGTATAAGGTTATTAAGGAGAATAAAGATGGTGCTTCTGAGAAGATTGAGGAAGCCACTAATACCTTCTCTAATGCTCTTAATAACGAAATCTCCAGAGCTACCACAAAGGAGAATGAGCTAGCTACCAATCTTACTACAGAAATCAATAGAGTAACTGCTGAAATCAATACTACCAGAGATAGTATCGGTGCTGAGAAAGATAGAGCTAAGGATGCTGAGAAGTAGATTAAGGCTCTTCTGGATGCTGAAATTGATAGAGCTGTAGAAAAGGAAACTACCCTTAATGACAAGATTAAAGAGGAAGCAGCCAGAGCTAAAAATATGGAGAATGAGCTGCTACAGCATTTAGGGGATGAAATGGCACGTTCCTTAGAAAAGGATAGAGAGCATAAGCAGGAAATTGATATAGAAGTAAACCGTGCTAAAGCTGAGGAAAACAGAATAGATAACGCTCTTCAAGTAGAGGTATCTAGAAGTAAAGCTAAGGATGAAGAGCTTATTTCTACTATCCAATCAGAAGTAGAACGTGCTAAGACTGTAGAGAAGGATATTACCACTTCTCTTCAAAATCTGAAAGCTACTGTAACCAGTAAGAATACTGAGGTAACTGAAGCCTTAGATGCAGAGGTAAACAGAGCAAAAGCAGCAGAGAAGGCTGTAGCTGATGATCTGGCTGCTGAGGTATCTAGAGCTAAGGCAGAAGAGAAGCTAATTAGTGATGCTCTTAAAGCAGAAGTTAAACGCTCAACTGATGAGGATGAAGCTATTAAGGCTTCTATTGCCGGTATAGCTTCCGATGCTTCCGGAATTACTGAGAAGTTAAATGATGAGATTAGCCGGGCAAAAGCTAAAGAGAGTGAACTAAAGAGCAATATTGACGCTGTAAATACTTCACTTACTTCTCTTTCTGGAACTGTAGCCGATGAAATTACCAGAGCTAAATCATCTGAAAAAGAAATAGATGATAAGGTTAAAGCTGAAATCACCAGAGCCACAAATAAAGAAGCTGAATTAGCTGCCGCTATTGAAGCTGCTAATACCAATGTTACCAACACTCTTAAAGATTACGCCACTAAGGAAGAGGTAGATGGTAGGATTAAGGATGTAATTGGTACTGCTCCAACTGCTTTAGATACACTCGGAGAGATCGCTGATAAACTTACTGATAATGATGATGCTGTAGCTGCAATAGTAAGCACTTTATCAGATAAGGCTAATAGCTCTGATGTATATACAAAATCTGAGGTAGATACAAAGGTAGCTACTATTCAATCCAACACAGCTACAGCTCTTACTGATGAAGTAAATAGAGCTAAGGCTAAGGAAGCCGAAATAGAATCAAGTGTAACAACAGAAGCAGCCAGAGCTACAGCAGCAGAGAATAAACTGGCTACTGACCTTCAAACGGAAGCAGATAGAGCTAAGACTGCTGAAAGGGCAATTTCTGATAAGATTGACGTTATCAACGGTGATAATACTGTGATGGGTTCTATTGCTCACGCTGTAGAGGATGCCAAACACTATACCGATGATGAGATCAGTAAGCTAAATGTGGCTGTAAATAATAGTATCGCTGATGAAGCATCTAGAGCAGCCAGAGCTGAAAAGGATAATGCAGACGCTATTAAGGCTGAAGTTGAAAGAGCTAAATCTGCTGAATCCGATATTACGGATTCTATAGATGGTGTGAAGGATGATGTAGCTGCTATCAGAGCAGGGTTTAGGGTAGAAAACGGAACTCTATATATAAATCTTTAATGACTTATGGCAAATATAACTAAAATAAATCTGAAGGGTACTGAGTATATCCTAACCGATCTGGAAGCTCAGAGCCTTATAGCACAACTCAGAGAATCTACCTATAATAAAACAGAGGTAGATTCTTTGATGACAGCTATTGATAATAAGATAGAAGGGATTGATTTAGCTTCTTATGAAACTATCAAAGGAGCAGAAGGCAAATACCAGCCTAAAGGAGATTACTTAACAGAGCATTAGGATATTAGTGGATTAGCTACTAAAGAGGATGTAGCGGAAGCTGTAGCTGGTATGGATGAGCAGTTTACTAACTATGTTACAAAGGATGAACTTCCTGCTGCTTATGATGATACTGAGCTTAAAGATAGAGTATCAGCACTTGAAGCTAATGGCGGTTCTGACTATGATGATACAGAGGTTAAGTCTAGATTAGATGAACTTGAAGCTATCGATCATAGCCAGTACCTAACAGAAGATAGCACTGCTATTAAGGATATTGAAAACAGTATTGAAGGGAAAGCCGATACTGTTAATGTATATGCTAAAGAAGATACATACAACAAGACCCAGATAGATGAAATGGTATCGGCTGTAAACACTCAGTTAAATAGCAAACTTCCAATAGATAGCTTTAATGAATGGAGTGAAACGGTAGCCACAAAAGAGGAAGTATCTGGTAAAGTAGATGTAGAAGATGGTAAAGGACTTTCTACAAATGATTACACAGATGCAGAAAAGGCTAAGTTAGCTGCTACCCCTACATTCTGGGTAGGTACACAAGCTGAATATGATGCTATATCTACTAAAGATAATAATACGTTCTACTATATAGCTGAAGAGTGATGAATGGAACTAGTAAGGGATTGGTAGGAGTGTTTGCTAATGGCACTCCTATCAGTACCATATATAACGGATTAAAAATAGTGTGGAGTAAGACAGCTTTAGCTCCAGTTAATCCTTATACTGGTTCTGTGGCTTTTGAGGTTGATACCCAGTTTGGAAATACTGTATATTTCCCTATTATTCCTTCTCACAGATACACTTCTAATACAGTATATGCTGAGGGCGTAATAGATTGGGGTGATGGCAAAACTACAAATTATTCTAAATCAACCAATCAAACAGCAGCAGCCAGAAGGATCAGCCACACTTATAACACAGATGGAAGATATACAGTAGTGTTTACTCCTTCTACAAAACACTATGAGATTAGTGATGGTGATTGGACTAAAAATTATATCAATCCGATTACTAAATTTCTGAGCTATGGAGATTAGGAAACTGCTATGTTTTATATGTACTATCCAAACTATATATCTTACTTAGCTCCTAATGGCTCTTTTGATGATAGACTATATATTAACTATAGCAGATATGAAGGTACTATGAATCTGGATAGTGTATTTAGTGTAGGAGAAAAGGCAGGATGTATTAGCTATAGTAAAATGAGTAGAATAGAAGGTGATATGTTCAGGGGAAATACTAAATTAAAGAATGTTGGAAGTATTTTGATTTATAACGATAATCTAAAATATATTGAAACTCTTAATATTGCCACTGCTACCAGTGCATCTAACATTATCGGGCAATCCCCAGTAATGATAATTGAAACTGTTGCAATGCCTACAGCTTTGGATAATATGGCTAAGATTTTGGATAGTGGATATTATAATGACAGCTCTATGATTGGAGAACTGAGATAGATGGAAATAACCAATATCAGTAGCAATAAAAATTCCTATCTTTATTTTGATGGATTAACTAACTGGGGAGTAAATTCAGATGAAGCTCCTAACGCCAGACAGAGCCTAGTTAAAAGCCTTCTAACTAATACTACAGAGAAAACTAGTGCTGTTAAAATCTATCTATCTGCCAACACAAAAGCACTCTTAACAGATGAGGAAATAGCACAAATAACTTCTAAAGGATATACTATATTATGAAACAAACTACATACACTACTAGGGTTCTGATTCCAGAACTGGGAAACTATATTACACAAGCTGAAGATGTTGATATTATACACAGAGTATTCTCTGAGAAGGTATTTCTAGCGGTTAATGATTCCCCTTCTAATTGGAAAGAAATTACAGCAGATGAAGCAGAGATTTTAATGGCTGCTCAGAAGGCAGCTCTGGAAGAGGAAGCTAATAAGGATGAAGCTAACTAAAGCAATTATAGACGGTAAGGAATACGATGTTACCGATAAACAAGCTCAACAACTATTAGACGTGCTATCTGGTAAAATGGATAGCTTGGAAGAGAGTATGAGTAAGATGAGAGAACAGATGAAGGAATTTGTAGAATCATTTGAATGGCTGGAGCTATGAAAATCACTAAAATAAATATTGACGGAAAAGAATATATCATTAAAGATAAAGAAGCTCAGATAGCAGTAGAAGAGCTGAGATCTAAACTTGAAGCTGTGGAGCAGGAATTAAAATCAGTGTCAAAACTACATATAATTGAAGTAGAGTAATGGATAATATCACTAAAATCAATCTTAACGGTAAAGAATATATAATTACCGATAATGAAGCTCAATTAGTTATTTAGGAGCTTCTTAACCGTATTGCTGAACTTGAAGATAAGACAGCAGAAGCTAAAGAAGTATCTGAGTTTACTAAGGGAAGTATCTTTGCTGGAGTAATGGATGAAACCGATAAGGATAACCCTATTACTTATGAACTCTTAGCTTCTCAGTTAATAAAGGATTCAGTGAATAATAAAGTATTTGCTAATACTGATAAACCAATTACAGTAAGATATGACTGGCTATCCGCTAAGAAAGAACTACCATTAAAAACCTTCCTTCTCTTAGTTCCTGCCACACATAAGAATCTTTATAGCCTATCTTCTCCTAGCCAGAACTTTGTAGGATGGGATGATGAATATACAGTAGTAACTATCAACTTCCCTACTGGATCTATGCAGTATAAAGTTTTCAGATTTGCTAACTGGCTGGTAAGATGCCAGAATGAAATTACCTATAAATTCTGATAGCAATGGAGATTACTAAGATCAATATAAACGGAGTGGAGTATGAGCTGGTAGATAAGTCTTCTAGAGAAACAATAGATAAGATCAATGAGCCATATATACCATATCCTAGAATACAGAAGGATGTGATAGAAGCTCAGAATATCAGTGATACTATCTTTGATGGCTTTAATGTAATGCCCTATACCTACTTCTACTTCACTTCCACTAATAAGGATAGAGTGCTTTATACTAAGCTGGGTAATACTTTTCATTAGAATTAGGTTTACCCAGTTAGCCACTTATCCAATAATGTAGATGAACTTGAAGAGGGAGAAGTTATTACTATCTACTATGGGAATTGAGTATAGTTATCTTCTGGATGATTATTTAGAGGATGAAAGAGTAGCCTTTATAGCTGCTGAAATGGAAACTTTAAGATAGATGGCTGCTATCTATGATGGATCTGAGTATGCCAGAAGCTCAGATGATGAATAATCCCCTTTATGAGATTTTTAAGATTGTATCACAAATTACTGTAATATAATAAAGAAAAATATGGTAAGAGAAGTAAGAAACACTAATAACGAAATTACACCGATTTTACCAGAATCCAGATTAGTGAGTGGCTATGCTATTGTATTTAATTCGGATTCTAATGATTTAGGTGGATTTACTGAGCGGATTAATCCCGATGCCTTAAATGGAGTTGTAGAGAAGTCGGATGTACTTTGTTTGCTTAACCATAATGAGGATAGAGGTGTATTAGCCAGAAGTAATAAGGGTGAAGGTAGCTTAACCTTAGAGATAGATGAAATTGGATTAAAATACTCTTTTGAAGCTCCTAATACTGCTCTGGGTGATGAGCTGTTAGAAGGACTTAGAAGAGGTGATATTTCTACTTCCAGTTTTGCCTTCACAGTTGAAAAAGATAGCTGGAGTAAGAATGAAGATGGCAGCTATCTTAGAACTATCAATAGTATCAGTGAGCTATTTGATGTATCGCCAGTGTATAGAGCTGCTTATGATGCCACTTCTGTAAAGGTGGATGCTAGAGGACTGGATGAAATGAAGACAAAGGAGCAGGAAGAGCTAGCCAATTATTTTAATGAACTTAGAGCTAAATTAAAATGAATAGTATTGAACTGATAGACAAAAAGGAACAGCTACAGATTAGAGCTAACGCTATTCTATCTGGTGCTGAAAAAGAATCTAGGAAGCTCAATGATGAGGAAACAGCTAGCTTCAATGAGATTCTTAAAGAGATAGAGCAAACAGATGAGGAACTTAGAAAGATGGATAACACTATAAATATTGACAATAACAATAAACAAATTAGAAAAATGGAAAAATTTTCTTTACTTAAAGCTATTAAGGCTGTAACTGAAAAGCAGCCACTTGATGAAAGAAGTGCAGCTATTGTAAATGAGGGTATCGCTGAAATGCGTAAGACTGGACTTTCTTTTAACGGACAGATTCAGCTTCCAGTAGAAGAGCGTGCTGATGTGCAAGCTACTGTAGCTACTGCTGGTATGGAAGCTGTGGCAACAGATAAACTTAATATTTTAGAGCCACTTCGCGCTAACTTGGTAATGGCTTAGGCTGGTGCTACCTTTATGACTGGACTTGTAGGAAATGTAGCTATCCCTATGTACGATGGAACTACTGTAGGTTGGGAAGGTGAAATAGACCCTGCTAAGGATGGTGCTGGTAAATTCTCTGAAATTGAACTTTCTCCTAAACGTCTTACTGCTTTTATTGACGTATCTAAGCAGTTCCTACTTCAAGATTCTGTAAGTGCTGAAGCTATGCTTAGAAATGATATTGTAAAGGCTCTTTCTAACAAACTTGAAGCTACTATTTTGGGTGATGCTGCTGGTACTAATAAAGTTCCTGCTGGTATCTTTAATGGTGCTGATGCTGTTACAACTCCAGATTATCTAACTACTGTTAGTATGGAGGAAACACTAGAGGAAGCTAATGTATATGGTGATTACTGCTATATCGTATCTCCTAAAGCTAAGGCACTTCTTCGCATTGCTAAGAAGGGTGATAATGGCTTTGTAATGGAGAATGGAGAAGTAAATGGTATTAAGGTACTTTGTACTTCTGCTGCTAAGGGTATGGTACTTGGTAATTTCTCTGAATATGTAATTGCTCAGTGGGGAGCTATTGATCTTACTATTGACCCTTATTCACAAGCTGTAAATGGCAAAGTAAGAATTATCATTAACGCTTACTTTGATGCTAAACCTAGACGCTCTGAGGCTTTTGTAGCTGGAGTAGTTGAGTAATAATTAGTGTTATAAATCGGTAGGAAAAGAGTAGGCGTAAAAGCCTACTCTGATTCTACTACTTAAAACGGATAGAGTATGTATATTACATTGAGTAACGCAAAAAAGCATCTGCAAATAGATGATGATTATAAGGATGATGATGAATACCTTATAATGCTGATTCAAGTAGCGGAAGATGCTATAGAAGCTAATTTGAACACTCCTTTATCTTCTCTGCTAAGAAATGGTGTACTACCGAAATCTGTATATCATTCTATCCTGCTAATGATTGGTAATCTCTATTCAAATAGAGAGCCAGTTAGTTTTACTTCAGTTACTAAAGTGCCTTATACACTTGAATTTCTGTTAGCTACTTATAAACACTATTATATACCGTAAATATGAGAGCTGGACTATTATCGGAAGTTATCTCAGTTGAAAAGCCAGTTACTATTACTGATGAGTTTGGAGCTAATTATACTAAATGGGAAACCTTCATAAGAAAGACAAAAGCACAAGTTACCTATACAAGCGGTAATAGGCTTAATGAGAATAATGAAATAATCTTTGCTTATGAAGTGGTATTTACAGTGAGAATTTATCACCAGATAGATGAAAGAATGAGGATTATCTGGAAGAATAAAAAGTATCGTATATTATCCCTAGAAGAGAATAAACACCTTCAGACTTTAACAATTAAAGCGGAGCTAATCAATGAATAACGTAAGTATTGATGATACTTCAGTACAAAATCTTTTTAATGCTTTAGACGCTGATTCTACTAAGTAGATCCTATTCACTGCTCTAAAGAAAGGTGGATAGAAGCTCACTAGCCAGACTAAGAGAAGTTTGAGAGCTAAATTAGGTGCTGGTGCTACTACTCCTAACAGATGGAACGGTAAGACGATGGAAAGCGGTGTAAGGCTTAAAGCTGATAAGGATTACTGTGAAGTATCTGTGAGTATATTAGGAGATTTTAGGCTGAAATTCTTTGAGAAGGGAACAGCACAAAGAAGGCTTAGAAGAGGTGGAGCTAACAGAGGTAGCATTAAACCCCTCAACTTCTTTAGAGAAGCTAGATAGCAGGATATAGATGAAACTATAAACAGTTCTATTACAGAATCATTAAGGCGTATTGAACGATGAACGGATTAGAAATAGGTAAAGCCATATATAAAGTGCTGGAAGGCACTACAAAAGTATATCCCTTAGTAGCTGATTAGGGTGCTGCTTTTCCCTTTATAGTCTATCGGAGAAGCGGACTATCACACGCTAACACTAAAGATAGATTCAGCTATTAGGAGCTGGCTACAGTAGAAGTAATTGTAGCTGCTGGTTCATATACTGAATCACTCCAGATCGCTAAACAAGTATTAGGCAGAATGGAATATACTAGAGGGATGTACGAAAATATCAGCATATCAGAGATTAAGCTGGTAAATGCTGAGGAAGATTATATAGAAGATGCTTTTATACAAAAACTAACTTTTAATATTGAAATACTATGATTACAAAAGGTGGTGATCTTATGCTTTTCGTTAATGGAAAAGCTATCGCATACGCAACTAACCACACTCTTAGTATCTCTGCTGATACTAAGGAAACTTCTACTAAAGATAGTGGTGGACTTTGGCAGACTTCAGAAGTAGGTATGTTAAGCTGGAGCTGCTCTAGTGAGAATCTTGTAGGTGATCCGATGGCAGGAATAGGATATGCAGAGCTTTATGATATGATGATAGCTCGCAAGCCTGTAACTGGTGTATTTGCACTTGAAGGTAACTCTACTAACTTTGCAGAGGGTAAACTGGGTGCTGCTCCTACTGCTGGCTGGACTCCTAAAGCTGGTGATGGTTATACTGGATAGATGGTTATAACCAGCCTTGAAAAGAACGCCCCTAACGGTGAAAATGTAACTATTAAGGTTGATTTTACTGGTGTGGGTGAGCTTAAAAAGGTATCTGGAGCTAAAACCTTCTCACTGACTGAGGGATAATTAGATTTGGGATTTTAATTAAGATAAAGAGAGGTTGCATTTTTTGTAAAAAAATACCCTTAGAAAGAGTAAAATAAATTTTTGCAACCGTGTGAGAATTAACTGAAACATAAGTATATCCCTTTATACCTTTGTTTAGAGGGTATAGAGGGATTTATTTTTAACACTAATCATTATGACAATTACAATTAACAATATAGAGTATAAGCTGAAATATACTATCAGAGCTATATTTATCTTTGAGTAGATAGCTAAGAAGCCTTTTGAAGTAACTACTACCTTAGATAACTACCTATTCTTTTACTGTATGATTCTGGCTAATAATCCAGATACGGCATTAGATTGGGATGATTTTTTAGATGCTGTAGATAATGATAAATCTCTTCTATTACAGCTCAATGAGGTAATTATGAATTACCAGCAAAAGAATGAGCTGTTTAATGATGGTGGGGATAGCGGTGAAAAAAAAAGTTAAGTGTATCTGAGTTATACGCTATACTTACACTTAGGCTACATTTTCCCCCAGAGTATGTACTGGATAAGATGGAGCTATACGAAGTAAAGGCTATTATGGATTATGAGTATTTAGCTTATAAAGATAGCTGGGAGCAATCCAGATTAGTAGCCTATATGATAGCCTAGACTAACAGCACAAAGTAGTTAAAGCTAACTGATATTCTTAAATTCCACTGGGAGAAAGAAGATACAGATACTTCTATTTCTAATGCTGAGGTGGATAGATTAAGACAGAAGGCTAAACAATTTGAAAACATATTAAATACAAAATAAAATGGCAAACGATTATATAGTTAGGCTATAGGGTTAGGATAATCTATCTGGTACTATCCGAAATGTGCAAAGGAGTATAGAAGGACTGGGTGGAAGTGCTAACCGATTAGACGCAATAGAGCAGAAATTTAATCGCATAGACCAATCTTCAGCACCACTTAGAAAGAAGCTGAAGGATGTGAAGGGAGAAATGGAAAAGCTAGCTGTAGCTGGTGATACTTCCAGTGAACTCTTCTAGAGAATGGCACAAGCAGCACAGAGGTATCAGCAAGCTCTAGACTAGCTAAACCAATCTACTAGAGGTGTTACTAATTCCAGTAACTAGATGAATAGTAGGCTGGGTGATCTTAGAGGTATCGCAAATGATATAGCTTCTAGAAGTGGATTCGGTGGTATTGCAGGGCAGTTAGGAGCATTAGTTACCCCTGCTGGAGCTGCTACTGCTGCTGTGGCTGCTGTTGGTGTGGTGATGGTACAAGCTGGTAAATCGGCTGCTGAATTTGAAACACACTTAGACAGTTTGCAATCTCTAACGGGATTGAGTGATGAAGCTATGAAAGATATATCTAAGGGAGCTGTAGATATGAGTAAGGAGTTTAAGAGTAGTGCCAGTGATATAGTAGATGCTATGAAGCTGATTGGTTCGCAAGCTCCAGAACTCCTATCTGATAAAGATGCTCTGATGGAAGTTACTAAGGCTGCAAACGTATTAGCGGAAGCAGCTTAGATAGAAGTAGTGGATGCAGCTAAGGGTATCACTACTGTAATGAATCAAATGGGTGTATCTGCTTCAGAAGCATCCAATATTATCAATACTCTGGCAGCATCTTCTTAGCAGGGTTCTGCTGATGTAGCCTATCTTAATAAGGCTTTTGAAAAGGCTGGTACTGCTGCTAAAGGTGCTGGTATGAACTATGTGGAACTATCGGCTGCTGTAGAAGCTATAGCACCTAAATTTAGTTCTGCTGATGTGGCTGGCTCACAACTTGCATCGACACTATTAAAGCTATCTATGCAGGGTAATAATGATTTTAAGCCTGCTATGGTAGGTATGCAATAGGCTTTAGAAAATCTGGCTGCTGCTGAAATGACAGATAGCCAGATTAAGGATTTAGTAGGTGAATCTAATGTAACTATGCTGAAATCCCTTATAGAAGCTAAAGATACCTTTGCAGGGTACACCCAGAGCCTAGCAGGAACTAACACAGCCTTTGAACAGATGGCTATAAATAATGATAACTTTGAGGGTGCTGTTACTAAGCTAAAATCTGCTTGGGATGCTCTTCTAATCACTCTAGGACAGTCTGGAGTATTGCAGGGTATAGCAGATGGAATAATGGATATTATGGGATTACTGAATGATATTATAAATGTAATCTCTGATGTTATAAGCACCTTTGATTTATTTGGAACTGATGTAACGGATAACTGTAATATCTCTAAAATGCAGATAAGCCTTTTATCCGATATTATAAAGGGTATTGGTACTGTTTTACAGATTGTAGTAGCTGTAGCAGCTAAAGCCTTCAATGCTATTAAGGATGCTGCTACCAATGTAGCTAACGGTATTATGAATAAATGGAATCAGCTTAAAGGTACTTTGACTGATAACGCCTTTGTTTAGAATATTGCTAATGCTTGGACTACAATTTATAATAAGGCTGTAGAGATAATTGGTAAGGTTAAAAAGCTCTGGAATGAGTTTTTACAATGGCTGGGATTAGAAAGTAAATCTGCTTCTGTTCCTGCTCCAATGAAAACTACAGCGGTAACTAATACCAATACTACCACTTCTACAGAACTTCCTACTAATACTTCTACTGGAACTGGTAAAGGCTCTGGTAAAGGAAGTGGTAAAAGCGGTACTAAATCTACAACCACTAAGCCAACTCAAACACCCCCAGAAGTAGGAAGTTTAGCAGCTCTGGAATAGGCTTATAGAAAGCTGGATGATGAGCTTAAAAACACAGTAGTATCTGATGAACGGTTAGCCGAAATTAAAGCGGAAAAATCAGCTTTAGAAGAGCAGATAAAGCAGCTCAAAATCAGAAACGGATTACTTGTAGAAAAGAAGGAAGAGCCTAAAGAGGTGAAACCACAAGCTAAAGAAGGCTCTTTAGCCTATGTGCAAAAGCAAATATCTGATAAATCGGCTGCTCTTAAATTGGAAGTAGTAGGTTCTGATGAATGGAAGCAGCTTAGTAAGGAGATAGCTGATTTAACAGACCAGCAGCACACTATTCAGATTTAGGTAAATGGTGAAGCTGTAAAAAGCCAGTTTGAATTAGCTGCTGAAGCTGCTGAAGCCTATAAGGAAAAGATGGCTGCTACTTAGGATGTAGTAGGTAATGTAGGTAGTGCTTTTAGCTCTTTAGGTGGTGCTATCGGTGGAACTGCTGGAAAGATGCTGGAAATGGCTGGATAGACAGCTTAGGCGGTAGCTCAGATGATTCCCCAGATTGTAGCTCTTATAGGTGCTAAGGAAGGTGAGGCTTTAGCTGCTGGTACTGCTTCTGCTGCTTCCCTGCCATTCCCTGCTAACATAGCTGCTATAGCTTCCATTATAGCTACTATTACAGCTCTATTCGCTTCCTTTGCTGGTAGCTTTGCCGATGGTGGTATTATCAGTGGTGGCTCTTTTCACGGTGATAAGATGCTAGCCAGAGTAAACGCTGGAGAAATGATATTAAATCCTAAGCAGCAGAGTAATCTGTTTAATGCTCTGGATAGTGGCGGTGCTACTGGTGGTGTGCAGAATGTAGAGTTTAAGATTAGGGGAGCTGAATTAGTGGGATGTACTAAGAACTATAATAGTAAGATGTCTAAGCTGAAATAACTATAATTCTGTTTGGTTATCTGTAATGGATAGCCAAACAGAATATCTATAATAAATAAGTTATGTCTAAATATACTAGTGAGTTTACTTCAATAGAGAATATAAATTACAGAGTTGATATAGTTACTGATAAAGGTAGCACTACTGAGAACTTTGTATTAGGCGGTACACCCTTCATTACTCAGATGGATAGCGATGGTAAAACTATTTACGCTCCTATTAAATCAAGTGGAGCTACTATAGAAATGCTTACTTCTAAAATGCCTTTTGATTTATATAGTGGCAATACTAAGGGAGTTAAGGTAACACTTACTAATACTACTGCTAATAGAGTTGAATGGGTTGGATATGTTACACCGTGCGCTTATGATATGGGATTAGATGAAGAGAAGGAAGTAGTGGAGATTGAATGTGTAGATGGTATAGCAGCATTAAAAGATATGCCATACCGTTCTGCTAATAAAGATGTAGATACCTTCTTAAATGTAGTTTTCAAATGCCTTAAAAGAGCTGGCTGTTATAAGAATCTGTATGTAACAGATAACGTACAATTCACTTCTAGCGGTACTGATTCCATAATGTCTAAGCTAAGAATATCAGAAGCTAACTTTTATGAAGAGAAGGATAGTGAAGCCTAGCCAGATGATTCTGTAGCTTGGAACTGTTACGATGTACTCTTTGAGATTATGTAGTATATGGGTTATACTCTTACTGCTGATGGAGAAGATGTATATATACTGGATTATGATGCTATGGTTAAGGGTAGAACTAAATACTTCAAATACTCTCTTACTGGCTCTTCTATCGGTACTCCTTCCACTGTAACCCTATCTTCCACTCAGCTTATAGACGGTAATTCACACGCTGAGAACGGAGCTAAGATTACTTTGGATGAGGTATTTAATCAAGTTACTGTAATAGATGAGTTTTATGAGATTGATAGCCTAGTAGATGGACTGGATAGCAGTAAGAACTACATTAACATTACAGCCAGTTATGATAATGAGCTGAAAAACTGGTTTAAGAATGATAGTAGGTTTTTAGAATCAGAAGTATTTACTGTAAAGAATAAAGCTGGAGTAGATGAGAGCTTTTTTGTTACTCTTACTAAGGCTGATGATGGTAAAATATTCTTTGTAGTAGGTAAGTTCTATGAGAATCCTATGATTACCACTTATCACTATAGCCATAATGATAATAGAGTTTAGGCTTCTAATCTGTATGATCCTATGAAGTATTCAAGTATCTGGAATGGTAAGGGTGCTTAGGTGGTTGGGTACTTTACTAAGCAGATAGAGAGTAATAAGTACAATATCTGGAGAGCTAATATTACTTCTAATTGGGATGGATAGAGCAAAGATGTAAAGTTACAGCAGTTCGGATAGCTGGCTAATATAGCTAATATCGGAAGTAAGAAGCTGGTGAACTATATCCTTTGCCTTAATCAAGACACTAACCACATAGAACACGATAAAGTTAGAAATTACCCCTTCTTTAAGATTAAGAAATCAGTACCTACTATCTTTGGTGGTGATGGTGGTTATATAGTGATTAAAGGAACTGTTATTAGGCACTATATGTATAATGCTCCTTTTCCTATGAATGGTACTGTTTATAGGCATAAGGACACTAAGAAAACTTCTATCTATGCTAATGAAGGCTATATATGGGCGCAATTAAAATGGGGTAATCACTACTGGAAAAATGAAGGTGATTATAAGTCTATGGGAGATTGGGTAACTACTCCAGCCTACTTTAAGATTTACTATGGCGACCCTACAGCGGAACACCGTGTAGATGACTGGCAGGATAAGGATTCACCATTCTATAATAACTGTGGCTCTTTATGGGGTGTGGATGAGAATGGCTATTATGTGCCAACTCCGCCAGATGGAAACCTTAACGGAGAAGTGGAGCTGACTATATTTGCCAATAAAGATACTAAAGGTAAATGGGCTAGAAATAATAAGAAGGATAAAAAGAATAGCTATAGTGGCTATCCGCCTAAAGTTATGCTGTTTAAGGGATTGGATATTACTGTAGGATATTCTGATGATGCTATGAATGAAGATGCTGCTTCTGCTGATACTTACTATTGTGCTGATAACTCTACTCAGGATAATGTAAGACAGATGGAAGAGCTGAAGTTTAAGATTTGTACTTATGACAATAAAACCCCCAGCTATTCTACTGTAGATTATCTGGATAATGCAGGAAAGAGCCAGTACCTAGATAATACCTATAATCTGGCTACAAAACAGTATCTAAGGCAGGAACACCATTTAGTATATAAGCTGGTTAATCAGTACACAGAACCTAGAGCAATTCTAGAATTTAATCTAAAGAGATAGCTTAATATTAAACCTTACACTATTTTAACCAATAAGACTATTAGCGGAAGGAAGTACATAGTGCAGACTATAGGCAATGATTACCGATTTGGTATCTCTTAGGTTGAAATAATTGAAAAAGCGGATAATTACGATGCGATTGATTAAATACGATGGAATAAGCGATAAGAGCGTTAAAGCCATATTAGGCAATAGTGGCGGTGGCTCTTCTAATAGCTCTGATGTTGGCTCTAGAAGTGAATATACAGAGCTTAACAGAACTATCTGGGGTTAGGATGATACTGGGGATGATATAGATGGAAGTATGACTGTAAACGGCAATATTTCTATTAAGTGTATCATACCCCCTTCCTATGAAGATGATGATTCTGATGATGGAGAAGATGAGGTATCAGAAGAAGGTGGTGGTAATCTCGATGTAGAGCTAAAGATTACTTCTAAGGATGTAGAAGCTAATAATATATATGCTACTGAGCATTTATATATACCACACCCTTCTACTAAGGCTAAGACAGATATAGTAGAGCTTCTTAAAGGCTATGATAGCAGGATTACCAATAACACAACTAACATAGCTTCCAATAAGACGGAAATAGACGCTCTTAAAGATAGAGTAGATACTGCTGAAACTAATATAACCAATCTGACTACTACAGTTAATAATCACACTACCAATATTAAGAAAAATGCAGATGATATAGCCGATTTACAGGATAAGGTGGCTAATGGTGTGAGTGAGGATTATATTAAGCAGCTTATAGAATAGCTGGCTATCTCCAGAAATGGCAGCTACAGTAATCCTATTATTCTTATATCTGGTAGATTCAGACGCTCTAGCATATCTGGAAGTAATTTCTACTTCTTTGATGGATAGAGTAACAATAATATGTATGTTAATACTGCTACTGCTGAAAATGGACTTTTAACTATAAAGCTCACTTCTTACAATAATGCTAAGATTTATATTTCCAGCGTGGTAGTTACTTAGTATAAGTCTGGAGATACTACTGATGAGATTACCAATCCATATATTAAGGGTAGAAGTGATGGAGCGCACTGGTTTGAAGCCAGATGTGATAGCCACTCAGATACTAAAGAGATTTATATTAGGGAATTTCACTAGGGAAACGGTGATAATGATACTTGGTATTCTGATAACTGGTTTGGTGATGGTGGAATTAGGCAGATAAATGTAATTGCTACTGGCTATATAATAATTCCAAACAATGAATAATATTATTAAAAGTGTACTGGGAGCTATATCTAATGGCTTAACTAAGCTGATTGGAGCAGTTAAGAGATACGGTATTATCTCTTCAGTTGTGGCTATGGCTTTATTTGTTGGCTCTTATACTCTAGTAATCAATCCTATCAGAGTGGATTAGATTGTAGAGAAGAGAATAGAGTATGTAATGGAAAAAGAGAATAATAAAGCTGTAGAAGTTAGAGAGATTAGTATAGAGAAGAGATATAAGGCTGATGAGATTGTAGGTGATATTATGGTTAAGCTGATTGATAAATACGAGAATATTCAGAGGGTATTACTTCTGGAGAAGCACAATAGCCTTCAATCTATTAGCGGTGTAGATTTTCTATATCTTAGCTGCTCTATGGAAATGCTAACGCCTAACTCTACTCACTTAAATTATCTCAGTGAGGATTTACAGAAGCAGATAGTAGTGAATCTGATGGGTAATGATATGATAAACACTCTAAAGCATAGGGATTACCTATATTACCCAGATGTAGCTAGCTGCAAGCATCCTCAGCATAGGCTTATACACAAGCTGAGGGATGCAGGGGATAAGGAATGTGTGATTATTCCTTTTAAGGATGCTAATCATAGACCGCTCTTATTATTTGTGATTACTGGGTAGAATCTGGATGTAGATGGTATCACTGAATATATCCAGCAATTCAGTAAGACTATAGAGGATTGTCTGCTATGAAGCTGAGATTATATAGGAAGTATAAGAAAGCTACCTACAGTATAGGAAAGCTCTATGTAGATGGGGTGTACTTCTGTGATACTGTAGAGGATAAGGATAGAGGATTAACCGATAAGGATTTTCTGGAGAAGATTAAGGCTACTAAGGTATATGCTAAAACTGCTATTCCTACTGGTACTTATAAGATTACTATGGGTGTAATCAGTCCTAAGTTTAGCCAGAAGCCTTACTATAAAGCCTTCTGTAATGGTAAGCTACCCAGAATACTTAATGTGAAGGGATTTGATGGCATACTAATACATAAAGGCTCTAATGCTGATAGCTCTGCTGGCTGTATCATAGTAGGTAAGAATACAGTAGTAGGTGGAGTAACTAATAGTTAGTTCTACTTTGAGAAGCTGTATAAGCTATTAGATGAAGCCTATAAGAAGGGTGAAACCATTGAGCTAGAGATACAGTAAATGAAATCCTACATTCCTAAGTAGTTGGGGATGTGGGATTTTTTGTGTAATTTTGTAATATGGAAATAACAGTATATGAGGATAATTTAGCGGAAGATGGCTCTATCATCATTGATAGATACATATACTTCTTTATAAATCAGCTTCAAAATAGGTGTGAGATAGACGGTAAGACCTATTTAGAAGGTGAAACTGCTGCTAATGCCTTTTTGAATAATGATCTAACACCTCAGTTATTCCATAATCTAGGATTTGATAAATGGGTAAAGGATGATGATTTAGATAAGCTCCACAAAGAAATTAAGGCAAATGGTATGAAACTATGCCCCTTAAACTTCTTTACCCTTTGCCAGTATATTCTCACTATAATAAAAGAGCAATATTTTATACTTCTGAAGCCTACTATAGCTGATACCCTATCTGAGCTATCAGATGTAGCTTCTATTACTTTTACTAATGCTGATGGCAGTAGTATCAGCTCCAATAATTCAGAGTTAGTAAAGATGGTGATGGATTGTGTGAAAGATGTGGGTGATAAGAAGTATGAAGCTGATAGTTTTGTGAGAGTGGATAGAATCACTGATAAGATTCTTATTCAATCCAGCTTTGCCTATTATGTGGCTCTATTCCTAAAAGAATACTTCAAGGATTACCCTAGAAGGAGTAACTGCTGTATGGTATCTGCAACGGAGCAGAAGCTAATTCTTTATATGCTCTACTTTTTTGGATTAGCACCAGCTCCTTTAACGGATTCAAGGTTTAGGCAGTTGATAGCGTACTATAAGGAACACCAAACTAGGGTAAGCTACTCAATACTTCCAGAAATCGGAGTAGTACCTATTGAGATTATAAAATATGGGGATTGGAAGGATGGTAATATAAAGCTAGACAAGCTGAAACATCCCTTAGAGGTTGGTGATACTGTTACTATTCCAAAGGGTGTAAAAATGGATATAAAATAGGCAAAACTGTTAGTATGTATGAGGCTTCTACAACTAACAGTTTTTTCCTTTGATACCCCTTAATGCCGTTGTAATTTTGCAGCCGTAAACATAATATTAACGGCGTGCCAGAAGCCTAAATAAATCCGCAAGGCAGCGGTAAAATTCAATGCAGAAAGAAAACATAGTTCTTTCATCCCTCAACACTCTTCACAACGACGGCAAAGAAATCATCTTCATTGCCGTAAACCGTGAGACCCCTGCCAACTCCACCAACGTAAAGGGCAAGGTGGAAAGCCTAAAGCAGTATGGGGTTCAGATGCCCCTAATGCTTATCCCTGCTGGATTTGCAGCAGAGGAAGGGCTGGAGCTGGTAGATAATAACCTTACCCCAGTAACAGACGCACAGCGTATCAGCAACGCCTTTGTAATACTAGACGGAAAC
The DNA here is from genome assembly GCA_014800795.1 of Bacteroidales bacterium. Classification (GTDB taxonomy): domain Bacteria; phylum Bacteroidota; class Bacteroidia; order Bacteroidales; family Muribaculaceae; genus UBA7173. The sequence goes on from JAAVFL010000035.1 coordinate 28,651, forward strand.
AACCGCTATAAGGCTTACAAGGAAATCCAGAAGCAGCAGAAGGAAGCAGTAGCCAAAGGTAGAGCCTATGACGCTGGGAAAGGGCTGGATGATATTGTATGCTTCATCCAGACGGAGAAGCCAGAAAAAGGTGTGCTAAACACGCTGATAGAAGTGAATACCACTGCTATCAGTTGGAAAGGCGGTGATTATATCCGCACTGCTGCTAAACTCAACCCAGAAGATGCAGCTATCAACTGGGCAAACGAAATGTCTAAGGCAAAGATGAGCCTTAGCACTATAAGCCTTTTCCTTACCTTTGATTCTAAGCTGAAGCCCCAGACGGTAGCGGACTTCATTAAAGGGGGAAAGCTGGGCTGTAAGTGCAACGTAGAGCGGGCTAAACGTATCTACGAAACCTTTATCGCTGCTGGCTTCAAGCAGAAGGATATAAACAAGCGGTATCTTATCAAGTTTGTTATCAGTCAAGGCGAGGATCTTGGGATAGCACTTGAAGCCTTCAAAGCTCTTACTGAGGGGGAAGTACAGTATATCTCAGAAAACCTTAAAGACACTGGAAACCCCTTTGAAGCTGTGGAAGCAAGGATAGAGCAGCTTAAAGCCCAGAAGGGATAATAAGGCTATAGGGGGTAAAAAATAAAGGAGCTGGTAGAGAAATCTACTGGCTCTTTTTGTTTGGTATGTTAAAGTAGGTTAAAGTCAAAGGTGGGGAGAATTATGGCTGGTAGCTATAAATTTCTGATTATCAATATTGTTTAGCCTGTATAACTTTGATTGCCGTGTTGTAGAACGGACAACGCAGAGGCCTCGCGCAAAATATGCAACGCCATCCGGCACGAAGCTCACGCATCATAGCCGAACGAACATGATTACATATCCACAAAGGCGTCCGTCGCTGCCACATTCCTGACCGAGATTGAAAGTTGCGAAGTTTCTAACTGTCAAGAAAGAGCGCTAAGTAACGCTTTTCATATGTCATTGCATCCCGCCCCGTGCCCATATCGGGCCTCTGCAGACGATATGCGACTGCAAATTTACGAATTTTTCTCAAAGTCCTACCATTCAGAGCCTCAAATATTCGGAAAACAAATCAAAATCTTTAGAATTAAATAAAATAAGTCTTAAAAATGCACCTCGCTTGTACCGTCCACAACAATAACTAACCTTGCCACCTCTCTGTTATGGTCCGCTTCTCTTTGGGAGAATTTAGCAGAAAATAGCAAATATCAGAGAGTTGAGTGGTATAACCGCCTCCAAGCCCGGGATATGGGGGACAGGTGCCTCAGCCTTGATGATATGTCGGGAAATCCGGTACATTTTGTGGTACATTTTTGTGGTACATTCACGAAATCTGTACCAAAGATAATGTGCTAAATCGGAACTAACAAATGCTAACTTTGGCTAACGGACGGAAAGCTGATTTGCGCTAAATCCTTATAGCACTGAGAATTACAAAATTACTAAATGCCGGCTGACAGTCGCTTACGGGCATAAAAAAAGGCCACGATTTCGTGTGAAAATCGTGACCCTTTTGTGATCCGGACGCGATTCGAACGCGTGACCGACTGCTTAGAAGGCAGTTGCTCTATCCAGCTGAGCTACCGGACCCCTTGCAAAGAAGTTTTGCGGTGCAAAGGTAATAATTAATTTCGGGATTACAAAACTGTCACGTGATCTTCTTTCCGAATCGTCGACCGGTCAATGCCGAGAGTGTCGAGGGCTTCGGCAATCGCGTTGGAGGTTTCGGGGCTTACGGGAACGAGGGGGAGACGAACTACGTTCTTCGCCAACCCGAGATGGGCAAGGAGGCATTTTAGCCCCGTGGGGTTGCCTTCGGCGAAAAGAGCGCGATCAAGCGGTTGCATGTCGCAATCGATGCGGGCGGCTTTTTCTGATGACGCATCACTGAGGGCGAGATGTACCATCGTGCTGAACATGCGGGGGAGGGCATTGCCGACAACTGATATCACTCCTGTAGCCCCCTTTGCTATGAGGCGGCGTGTCAGTGCGTCGTCACCGCTTATAAGGTTGAAGCCCGCCGGTTTGCCGGCTATGATGTCGGCTGCCTGCTCAAGGTTGCCGGATGCTTCCTTTATGCCGATTATTTTACCGGGGAATTCCCGGGCGAGGCGCAGGGTAGTGGCCGCTTCCATGTTTTTCCCCGTGCGTGATGGCACGTTATAGAGGATTACGGGGAGGGGAGATACTTCGGCTATGGCTTTGAAGTGGCGGTAGATTCCCTCCTGTGAGGGTTTATTGTAATATGGAACCACCGATAGTATGGCGCTGTAGCCTGAGAAATCCACTTCAGGTATATGGTTTACAATCTCCGTTGTGCAGTTGTTGCTCATTCCCATTACGAGGGGAATGCGTCCGGCAACTTTTTCCGCGACAAAGCGGGCTACCCGGTTGCGTTCGGAGCAACTGAGGGTAACGGCTTCCGATGTGGTTGCGAGTACCACAAGGTAATCTGCCCCGTTTTTTATCTGATAGTCAACCAGATTTTCCAGAGCATCGAAGTCTATTGAAAAATCGTCCTTGAACGGTGTGGCGAGTGCCACCCCCATCCCTCTGAGGCTTATTGGCTCCATATACTATTGTTTTCACCACAAAGATAACACTATTTTGCCATATAAACCAACTCGCATGGTCGATTGTTGATATAGTAGAACAAACTAAAAACATAGAACTATGAATGATTTCAATGAAATGATCAGTCAGTCGAAACCGACTTTGGTAGATTTCTTCGCCACATGGTGTGGCCCATGTAAGATGCAGGCTCCTATTCTTGAGCAAGTTAAGGCTAAGGTAGGCGATGCAGGAAATATTGTGAAAGTAGATATTGATAAAAATCAGGAACTTGCTGCCCGCTACAGAGTGCAGTCCGTTCCAACGCTGATTATGTTCAAGAACGGCGAGCCTGTATGGCGTACTGTAGGCGTTCAGCAAGCCGATCTGCTTGAGGCGAAGATCTACGAACATGTAGAAACCAAGAGCGACGAACGCTGATATATAAATGTTCAATTGACTACAACCTGACAACAAACACACAAAATTTATTTTATTATGGCTACAGAATTACAGAAAGCCCTCGGCGAGGCTAAGCCTACTTTGGTAGAGATGTATCGCCTCGGCGATGAGGCTTGTGAAGAGATGAACAGTGTAGTGGCCGAGATCCGCAAAAGCCTTGGCGACAGAGCCAACGTTTTGCAGATCGATGGTTCCGCCAATCAGGATATTATGCGTCAATATAATGTAGCAAGCTATCCTGCGTGGCTTCTTTTTAAAGATGGAGCTGTGGCGTGGCGCGACTATGGCCGCAAGTCCTATGGTGAACTCGAACATATGGTCCGCGATTTCATCTGATAACACTGAGCGTGAGTTAGAGTGGCTGTATCGTAGTAATGGTGCAGCCACTTTTTCATTTTTATCGGAATATACCGAAACAAACCGATTCCGGACTATTCGCATTGAAAACGATAGTCCGGAATCGGTTTGTTTGTCGGCAACAGTGCAGTGGCGGTTACGGCCTGTATGGTTCGCGGGCAAGCAATGCCAGCAGGGTGTCGTGCAGCTTCGGATTGGCACATACCACCGATATACCGCGGTCATTGCGGAAACGGGTGCATACACCTCCGGATTCCCTGACGATTAGTGTCGAGGCGTTTATGTCCCATTCGTGAAGGTTCAGTTCCCAGTATCCCTGAAGGAATCCGGCTGCCACATAACACATTTCGCATGCTGCCGATCCGAGCCTCCTGATATCTCTGACTTTAGGCATGATAGCAGCCAGATTATCAAGATTATTGTCGGGATTGACATTTTTATCGACCGGAAAACCAGTGGAAATAACCGAGCGCGACATCTCTGTCTCTTCGGAGACATGAATCGGTTGACCGTTGAGCCATGCACCTTCACCGGCTACTGCATGAAACATTTCACCTGTCGCCGGCATGAAAAATACGCCCATCACGGTGGTTCCGCGATACTCAACTCCGATACTTATACCCCAAAACGGCAGTCCTGCGAAGAAATTGGTTGTTCCGTCGATCGGATCTACAATCCATCGCCATTCGAGGTTTCCCGAGGTTTCGCCTGATTCTTCGGTAAGAATAGAGTGATCCCGAAAATGCGAGGCAATGAACCCACGGATATAAGCGTCACACTCTTTATCTGCAACAGTAACAATGTCGCTGTCGTTGAGCTTGTTCGCGACGTCGATATCCGTCTTCCGGAAATAACGCATGGCGATTTCTCCCGCTTTGCGGGCGCATTCTGTTATTTCTCCTATGCTGGGAGCGTTTTGAATCTGCATCATACTCTTCAGTGGCTTTGCTTGGGGGGTTACGCGGCACATCAGACTGCGGTCAGACAGGGATACCGTCAGGTTTATATTCTACGAACGCCTCCATTGCCTCATATGAAGCCATGCCGAGTTTCTCGTACAGCTTGGCGGTAGCACGGTTGCGCTCTTCGGCACGTTGCCAGAAAAGGCGGTCGTCGTCGCCGAGGAATGGAGCGTTTTCCATCTGGCTCTGATGCTTGAGAATAGAGTTGCGTTTAAAACGCAGCTCCTCCGGCGAGATTGGCACAGCCATTTCGATATGGTCTATTTCCCATTCGGCCCATGCGCCGCGGTACATCCAGATACGGCAATCTTTCACCCAGTCTTCGTCAAGCAGTTCGTCGACAGCTGCAAACACGGCATCGGTGCATATGCGGTGTGTGCCATGAGGGTCTGCAAGGTCGCCTGCCACGAATATCTGGTGGGGTTTTACTTCCTGAAGCAATTTTTTTACGATTTCAACATCTTTCTCTGTCAGATCCCCTTTCTTTATGGTACCGGTTTCGTAGAACGGAAGTCTCAGGAAATGCACATTCTCCGGCTTTACACCTACATAGTCGCATGCGATGGCAGCTTCGGCCTGACGGATCATTGTCTTTATTTCCCTTACCTCGGGTGTGTCGGTCTCGTTCATCGAATGCTTGTTCTTCACAAGATTCCTTACATCCATGCTCAGTTTCAGATATTCCTCATTGGCGAAGCCGAACATGGGTGCTATCTTATCCATCATCATGAAATAGCGCATCATGTCTTCATCGCCCACGGCTATGTTGCCGGAGGTTTCGTAAGCCACATGCACATCGTGTCCCTGGTCAACCAGACGCTTGAGGGTTCCACCCATTGAGATTACATCGTCGTCGGGGTGGGGAGAAAATACGATCACACGCTTGGGATAGGGGAGAGCCCGCTCAGGGCGCGACGAGTCGTCGGCGTTGGGTTTGCCGCCGGGCCATCCGGTGATAGTATGTTGCAGCTCGTTGAACACTTTGATATTCACATTGTATGCGGAGCCATATAAAGCGGCAAGCTCACCCAGACCGAAGTCCTTGTAGTCTTTGTCGGTGAGTTTCAGAATCGGTTTACCGGTCTTGAAACAGAGCCATACGATGGCACGGCGTATGAGTTTGTCTGTCCATTCGCATGAGGTCACTTTCCAGGGGTGGGAGATACGGGTAAGAGCATATGCTGCATCCAGATCAAGCACAACACAGGTGTTGTTATGAAGTTGCAGGAACGATGCGGGCACTTTGTCGCTGACAGGGCCTTCAACAACTTCTTTTATCACCGGTGCCACATTCTCGCCCCATGCCATACACATTACGTTGGAGGAAGCTAATATGTTGCTCAGTCCGAGGGTAATTGCCGTTGTCGGGCTTTTGTCGCACTTGTAGGCATTCTGGATCTGCTGGCGGGTCTCGCCATTGAGAAGAACAAGACGGCAGCGGGCTGTAGAGAGCGATCCCGGTTCGTTGAAAGCCAACGAGCCTTCCGGACCGACTTCGCAGATAGTGAGATCCAGACCGCCGCAGTCGCTTATCTTGCGTTCATATTCCTTGCAGTAGTCGTACATGCTTTCCATCGTCACGGCCGGATTTATCGTATGGATGTTTTCCGGACGCACATTCACATGGTCGAGAAAAACGTCTTTCAGCCGGGCTAAAGTCGACGGGCCGTCAGGGTTCAGCGGGAAAAACTCCGAAAGATTGAACACAGTGACACGGTCGAAACTCACCTCTCCACGACGGTGCATTTCGATAAGATGAGCGTATACGGAGTGAGTGGAGAGACCGGCACCGAGTGCCATCACACATCGCCCCCGCGCGGCTACGCTGCGGGTGATGACTTCTACAATCCGGTGAGCGAGATATTCGCTGCCGTCAGCGGATGTTTCAAATATACGGGTATATATTTTCTCTTCCCTTGTAAGGGCTGCTGTCTCTATATCTCCCTGAGGATCGTAATATTTTCTGGAGATACGGTCAAGCTTAATCTGTGAGCTGAGGTTTGTTCTCATCAGTGAATTTTTTTATAACTTTGCAAATGTACAAATTTTCCGGCTATTCGTGCCGCTTGTTATAAATAGAATAACGTTTCTGGAAACGGGATGTTCATAAGTCCCCGCCTTGTATAGGCAGGTAATGAAATTACAACATACCGGATGTAATGTATGTTATATCTTTACTCCTGTCTGTACCATATTCCGGAGGCGGTGGCTAATAAAAAATAGCGGCTCCACACAGGTGTCCTGACTACAGGTCATCATCTTTACAGCGACTATAATATAAAAATAAAATAAACAGTTTTTACTATGAGACTTATAATTCAGGAAGACTACGACAGACTTTCGCGTTGGGCGGCAAACTATGTTGCAGCCCGTATCAACGAATTCGCCCCCACTCCGGAGCGTCCCTTCGTGTTGGGATGTCCTACCGGCAGTTCGCCCCTTGGCATGTATCGTGCCCTGATCGAACTTAACAAGGCCGGGAAAGTATCATTTAAAAATGTCGTGACCTTCAATATGGATGAATATTGCGGACTACCTGAAGAGCATCCCGAAAGCTACCACAGCTTCATGTGGAACAACTTCTTCAGCCACATCGACATACCCCGTGAGAATGTCAATATCCTCAACGGTAACGCGCCTGATCTTGCAGCCGAATGTGCCCGCTTCGAGGAGAAGATCAGGAGCTACGGAGGCATTGAGCTCTTCATGGGCGGTGTAGGCCCCGACGGTCACATCGCTTTCAACGAACCGGGTTCATCGCTCACATCGCGTACCCGTCAGAAAACCCTCACAACCGACACCATAATTGCCAACTCTCGATTCTTCGACAACAACGTAAATCTTGTTCCGAAGACTGCCCTTACCGTAGGTGTCGGAACCGTGATGGATGCCCGTAGCGTCCTTCTGCTCGTAAATGGTCATAACAAAGCACGCGCTCTCAGACATGGTGTTGAAGGCGGCATCTCACAGATGTGGACAATCTCTGCCCTCCAGCTTCATCCCAAGGCGATAATAGTTGCCGACGACGCGGCATGTGGCGAACTCAAGGTGCAGACCTACCGTTATTTCCTCGACATAGAGAAAAACAACCTCGACCCCGATACCCAGCTTTGATCCTTACGGTTATTGCATAAGAATATGGCGGCGCACCGGAAACCGGTGCGCCGCTGTTCTTCACTGCCCCGAACGCATACTTGAGAATGAATCGCTAATCCGGCATATGCGCGCAGAACCCGCTGCCGTGGTAAAAACGGGGGAGAGGTGACAGTTTTTTTTGCGCGCGGATTTGGTGATCTGATGTTTTTTCGATAACTTTGCCGCGTAAATCAAAGAAAAATGACCAACTCATTCGCCCGATTTTATTATTTTTACTTTTATCCTATCAGATAAGAGCGGGGCGTTTTGACGTTTAGATATTATATTTTTTATTGAGACAGCCCCGTTGCGCGAGGCTGTCTTATTTGTTATATTTGATATGAACGATACTCCGATAAAGGTAGGAATTCAAGGTGTTGCCGGATGCTTCCACGATGCAGCCGCCGCCGAATATTTCGGCGACAGAGCTATCGAAGTAGTGGAATTCGATACATTCAACGATATGTTCGATGCCTTGCGCGCTGATGCGTCGCTCGTTGCTGTAGCTGCCATAGAAAATACTATCGCCGGAAGTCTGCTCAGTAATCATGAACTGCTGCGGCAGTCGGACGTGCGTATAATGGGTGAGCATAAAAAGCGTATATCGCATGTGCTCTGCGCTTTGCCGGGGCAGAGCATCGACGATATTGAAGAAGTTAATTCACATCCTATGGCGCTGATGCAGTGCGAGCAATGGCTCCGCAGCCATCCGCATATGAAGATGGTGGAGCATTTCGATACGGCCGGGAGCGCACGCGACATAGCGGCTGAGGGTCTCAAAGGTCACGCGGCCGTTTGCGGCGAATATGCCGCCCGGCTTTACGGCATGGAAATTCTGGCGGAAGGTATCGAGACTAACAAGCATAATTTTACCCGTTTCCTTATTCTTGCAGATCCGCTGATGGCTCAGGAACTTGCTCCTGTAGAGAAAGATGTGAACAAGGCATCGCTGATGTTCACGCTTCCTCATGCCGCCGGAGCCCTGTCGAAAGTGCTGGCTATTATGTCGTTTTACGACATGAATCTATCAAAGATACAGTCTACCCCAATAATAGGACGTGAGTGGGAATACCGCTTCTATGTCGATCTGACGTTCGACAGTCTTCTGCGATATCATCAGGCGATAGACGCGGTGCGTCCGCTTATCAATGATTTTAAAATTCTCGGCGAATACCGTGCGTACGACCATGAGCAACATTAAGACCATCAGACCGGCCGACCGTCTCGGTTCGGTGAGCGAATATTATTTTTCGCGGAAACTAAAAGAGATTGCGGCTCTCAATGCCGCCGGAGCTGATATCATATCGCTCGGTATCGGCGGCCCCGACCTGCCCCCGCCCGCTGCTGCGGTAAGCGCGGCAGTGAAATGTCTGGAGCGTCCCGATACCCACGGTTATCAGATGACTGTAGGGCTACCGGGGCTCCGCCGGGCCTTTGCCTCATGGTATGAGCGTGTCTACGGAATCGCCGGACTTGATCCGGATACCGAAATTCTCCCGTTGATAGGTTCAAAGGAAGGTGTGCTCAACATTGCCCTGACTTTCCTGAACCCCGGCGACGGGGTGATGGTGCCGAATCCCGGATATCCGACGTATACCTCCGCTTCGCGGATAGCCCTGGCGGAAGTGTTTTCCTACGAACTCTCTCCCGAAAATGACTGGCAACCAGATTTTGAGGCTCTCGAGCGGATGCCTCTTGAGCGCATAAAACTTATGTGGGTTAATTATCCGCATATGCCTACAGGCACACCCGCCCGGCGCGAAACATTCGAAAGGCTCGTTGATTTCGGTCGTCGTCACGGGATTGTGATCGTCAATGACAATCCCTATAGCATGATCCTCAATCCCGAACCGATGAGTATTTTTTCCGTTGAGGGAGCCGGAGATATTGCGATCGAGATGAACTCGCTCAGCAAGTGTCTTAACATGGCAGGATGGCGAGTTGGGGTGGCCGTGGCCAATGCCCGGTTCATCAAATGGATTCTGAGTATTAAAAGCAATATTGACTCCGGTCAGCCACGTGCGGTGATGGAGGGTGCTGTCGCGGCGCTCGCTCAGCCGGCGCAGTGGTATGCCGGTCTCAACGACCGCTATGCGGAGCGCCAGCGGATAGCTGCCGATATAATGCATGCTCTCGGATGTGAGTTCCGCGAGGGGCAGCAGGGACTGTTCCTCTGGGGACGTATTCCCGAAAGCGAAACGAATGCCGAAGCCTTCGCCGACAAAGTGCTGGCAGGAGCGAGAGTATTTATAACCCCAGGATTCATCTTCGGGAGCGCCGGCGACAGATATGTGCGCGTTTCGCTCTGTGCGCGTCCCGAAAAACTTAATGAAGCCCTTGAAAGAATCAAACGATGGAAAATCTGAAACCACTATTCGATTTTGAGACAGGGGAGCGCCCGTTGGTGCTCGCCGGTCCTTGTAGCGCCGAGAGTGAGCAGCAGGTGATGGAAGCCGCTGTAGCTCTCGCTTCAGCAGGTATAAAAGTGTTCCGTGCCGGTGTATGGAAACCGCGCACAAAACCCGGCGGCTTTGAGGGCATAGGGTCTCCGGCACTCAAATGGCTGGCGAAAGTAAAGAAAGAAACGGGGATGCTCATAGCTACGGAGGTGGCTAACGAACGCCACACCCGTGAGGCCCTTGAGGAAGGAGTAGATGTACTCTGGATCGGAGCCCGTACTTCAGCTAATCCGTTTGCAGTACAGGAGATAGCCGATGTTCTGGCAGATCTTCCTCCTGAACGGCTCGACAGTCTGGCCGTGCTTGTCAAGAATCCGGTAAATCCCGATATAGAGCTGTGGATCGGGGCCATGCAGCGCATATACGGTGCAGGTGTGCGCCGCCTGGGAGCCATTCACCGCGGTTTCAGTTCTTATGGAAAACATCTATACCGCAATCTTCCGGAATGGCGTATACCTATTGAGTTGCATCGCCGTTTTCCCCAGCTTCCTATCATATGCGATCCGAGCCATATCGGTGGGCGCCGCGAGCTTATTGCTCCGCTTTCGCAGCAGTCGCTCGACATGAATTTCAACGGACTTATCATCGAGAGCCACTGTCATCCGGATGAAGCTCTGAGCGATAAGGACCAGCAGATAACACCCGAGGCTCTCGCCTATATCCTCGAGACACTCGTGATACCTTCGCAAACCTCCACTACCGAAAGTCTGGGGTTGCTCAGAAATCAGATTGACCGTCTTGACGATGAGCTGCTTGAGCTGCTTGCGAAGCGCATGCGTGTGTCGCGTGACATCGGGCGTTACAAAAAGGAGCATAATATGCCGGTTCTTCAGCCCGGACGCTACAACGCGCTTATGCAGCAGCGCGTCGACAACGCAGTGAAACTCGAGCTTAACGAGGATTTCGTCAGAAATATTCTTGCTTCGATTCATGAGGAATCGGTGCGTCAGCAACTTGAATTAGTAAGTAAGTCATGAAGATTCTTATACTCGGAGCTGGAAAAATGGGGTCGTTTTTCTGCGATCTGCTGTCGTTTGATCACAGAGTGGCCATCTACGACCGTTCTCCCGAGCGCCTGCGGTTCACATATAATGTAGAACGGCTGATGGACCTCGACGAGGTTGATGCGTTCGATCCCGATATGGTTCTCAATGCTGCAACAGTTAAATATACCATCGATGCCTTCAGGCAGGTGCTTCCACATCTCCGTCCCGATACCATCCTAAGCGATATTGCATCGGTTAAAACGGGTTTGCCTGAATTTTATGCATCTGCCGGCCATCCGTTCGTGTCCACGCATCCTATGTTCGGCCCTACATTCGCTTCATTGTCGAATCTTGCCGACGAGAACGCCATTATAATAAGCGAAGGCAGCCGCGATGGTATTGAGTTTTTCGATCGTCTCTATTCACGGCTTGGGCTTCATATCGAGCATTACACCTTTTCGGAGCACGATCTCACTATCGCATACTCATTGTCGATTCCTTTTGCAAGCACTCTCGTGTTCGGCTCGTGCATGAAGCCACAGTCGGCTCCGGGAACTACATTCAAGCGCCATCTTGCCATAGCCCGCGGGTTAATGAGCGAGGACAGTTACCTGCTTTCCGAAATACTTTTCAATCCGCATACAGTGGAGAAGCTCGATGAGATATGCGACACACTCGGTAAACTCCGTGAAATCGTGGCGCAACATGACACCGAGGCCATGGATGAGTTTCTGAATACGGTCCGGCAACGTATAAAACGTATAAAAGGAACGTGTGATTGAGTGAAGATTCCAACTCAAAAGTCTGACTGGGAGTGGGAGAACATAGCGGACTACTATGGATTCGTATGCGTGGGTGCCACCCTGAAAGGAACCGATTTCTCTCAAAACGATGTATCTGTTCCTGCGGTTGGGGGCGTACGCGTTGCCAATCCTCAGGAAGGTGTCTACATCCGCCGTCAGGGCAGCAACGTTTCCAAAGAGTACATCCGATAACAGTAATCCCTTTAAGCAATAAAAAACCGGGCATCTTATGGCGCAAGCCTCTGATGCCCGGTTTTTTATTATTGTTGTATCGTAGAGCGGTTATCGTGTCACACGTTCAAGCCAGCGGAGCATGGCGAACATCGCACCCATCGAAATCAGGCAGACAACCAGGAATACTGTCCATGCAATCCAGATCGGATATTTGTTGTAGATAAGCGGACCGATCCATAGCAGGAGATTGCCGAGGGCGGTGGCACCGAGCCAAAGGCCCTGACATAGACCCTGAAGGTGTTTGGGAGCAACCTTTGATACAAACGACAGACCCAGAGGTGATATGAAAAGCTCTGCCACAGTCATGAAGAAATAGTAGAGAATCAGAACCCACCATCCGGCTTTCGCTACGGAAGCGCCTGAAGCTACCAGTTCGCGGAATTCACTGCCCGAGGGATAGCCCTGACTGAGCGAGAAGAGGGTAAGGAAGAGATAGGCGATACCTGCAAGTCCCATACCGTAGGCTATTTTCTTGGGTGTGGAGATCTCTTTTCCGCGTTTACCGAGCCAACCGAACAGCCACATGACAAGCGGGGTGAGTACAATGACGAAGAACGGATTCACAGCCTGCCATATCTCAGGAGCGATAGCTGATGTATCCACGAAATCGCGGGCGAACAGCGACATCGAAGTGCCGTTCTGGTGGAATGAGAACCAGAAAAAGATAGCGATGCCGAGAACTGCGAACAGGGCATACATGCGCTGGCGGATTTCGGTTGCCATCGCCTTGCGCTCTTCAGCAGTATAGCTTACGCTCTCAGCCTTCTCTTTCTTGCCGGGAGTCGGAAGCCCCTTTTTGGTGGCGATGAAGATGATGAGCGATACTATCATCGCCGCTACAGATGCGAAGAAGCTGAAATGAATGCCGGTATTGAATACTTTAAGATATTCCGAGCAGAACTCGCGGATATTTTCGAGGTTCTGACATCCTACCGATGTTGCGAGGCTGTAGAGGTTATTGATGTTCTCATTGCTGAAGCTGTCGCTTACGCTGAGGAACTGATGGCACATGGCGGGGAAAGAAGCGTTATATACCATTCCGTTGAAGTCGAGCCACCAGCTGCGGAGCATTGGGGCTATGAAGGGTGCCACCAGACCCCCGATGTTGATAAAGACATAGAAAATCTGGAAACCGGAATCGCGCTGTGAAGCATAGCGGGGATTGTCATAGAGCTGGCCTACTATGGCTTGAAGGTTCCCTTTGAACAGACCGTTGCCGAAGGCTATGAAGAAGAGTGCGCCGGCCGTCAGGGCAAGAAGCCATGAATGGTTCTCGGCAGTGTGGAACACTGGTATGGCAAGCACTATGTAGCCCAGAGTCATTATAATGAGACCCCATATGATGGTGCCCTTATAGTTCTGGGTTTTGTCGGCGATGAGACCGCCTACGAGGCTGAGTACGTATATGCCTGCGTAAAAGAATGAGTAGATCAGGGCACTTGTCTCTTCCGACAGCCCGAATTTAGAGCATAGGAAAAGCACGAGCACGGCGTTCATGATGTAATAGCCGAAGCGCTCGCCCATGTTGGATAACGCGGCCGGAATGAGGCCTTTGGGTTGGTTTGCGAACATGAGTGGGTTTATTTAATTGGATTTAAGTTTTTCGTTGAATGCGAGGGCATACATTTTCATCTGTTTCACCATGGCCAGCAGGCCGTTGGAGCGGGTGGGGGAGAGGTGTTCAGACAGTCCGATGGCGGGGATGAAATAGAGATCTGCATCGAGAATCTCCTGCGGAGTGTGGCCGGAAAGCACTTCTATGAGCATGCTGATGATGCCCTTTACGATTATAGCGTCTGAGTCTGCGGTGAATTCCACTTTCCCTTCCTGATTGAGTTCGGCGTTCAGCCATACGCGGCTCTGGCAGCCTTCAATCAGGTGTTGCGGGGTTTTGTATTCTTCAGCGATCGGGGGTAGGGCATTTCCGAGGTCGATGATATAGGCATAGCGGTCCATCCAGTCGTCGAGGTCGGACATCTCGTCGATTATGCGGTCTTGGGTCTGGTTGATTGTCATTGCTGTTTATGTAAGTTTGTCAGTTAAGGATGGTATTCACAACTGTCTGAGCCGCCGCACACAGTGATTTCCGGTCTATAGCGGATATATTATCGGCGGTGGTATGCCAGGTGGGGTTGAATGATCCGGTGTGTTCGTTGATGCTTTCGATAATGTCGATGCATGGTATTCCGGCGCGGTTTATGAACAGATGGTCGTCTACGATAGCGCCTCCGGAAGTGTTTATGAAAGTTTCGCCGAAGCCGGAGCGGCGCGCAATGTTCCATACTTTGTCAACTACCGGCGAGGCATGCCGGTCCGAGAAATATTCGCGGTGAAAGCGTGCGTCTGATCCACCCACCATATCGAGCAGGATACCGAACATAGGGCGGTTTTCTGACGTGTAGGGTAATTGTTTCACCCATTCCTGAGTTCCCAGACACCACGTGGCTTCAGTATCGCCGCCTCCGCTCTGGCCTGAATCTTCCATGTCGGTAAACAGAAGGTCCACGCCTATGCTGTCGTGAAGCGCCGGAGCAAGAACGCGAGCTGTTTCCATCAGCACCGCCACTCCGCTTGCGCCGTCGTTAGCGCCATCGATCGGTGTATCGTGGAGTAACGCATCATCTTCGTTATCGGCCCACGGACGGGTATCGTAGTGTGCGATCAGCAATACACGGCTGTTGGCGGCGGGGTTGATCTGCGCGAAAATATTTTCTGCATTGAAGGTTTCGCCGCGGAATGTCCTTACGGGCACCTTCTGTATGGAAACCGTATCGGTTCCGCATGCGGTCAGATAGTTTGTGATCATCTCCACACAGAGGCGGTGTGCCTGTGATCCGGGGGTACGCGGACCGAGTTCAACCTGTCGTTCCACATGCCTGAACAGGGAGTCTGCGTTTACAGCTATGGTATTCAGTTCCTGAACGGTAGATGATTGGGCTGACCGTGCTGCTGTATTGTTGCCGACGCATGCTGTCAACCATACGAATGCTGCGGTAGCCATCCATGCCGTTCTTGTCCGTTTATTTACGATTTTATGAAGCATAAATCATTGTCAGTTTCTGCAAAATTAACCCTTTCATGCCTCATTTGCAAATTTTTCCGCAGTTTAGCCGGTAATCTGCGCCCGGCTAAACTGCGGTTGGTTCAACAGGAGGTTGCACCCTTAGAACGGATAGCCGATAGCGAGGTGGAAGGCAAGCGACTTTCCGAACGATTCCATGTTGTAGTAGCCCCCGTGACCGGTATTGTAAGGCGCATGGATGCCGATACCGAGATCGGCGCGTACTACGAGCATGCTTATGTCGAGGCGCAGACCGGCGCCGGTACCCAAAGCTATGTCGCGGAGGAAGGTTCGGGCACGGAGTTCTCCTCCGGGGCGAAGGTCGTCCTTCTTGAGGAGCCAGACGTTTCCGGCGTCAAGGAACACTGCTCCGTGAAACGGTCCGATGATCGGAAATCTATATTCGGCGTTAGCTTCGAATTTGAATGTACCTGTCTGGTCGAAATAGCTGTTGCGCACATCTTCCGGAGGTCTGTAGCTGCCCGGACCGAGCGAACGCACGGTGAATGCACGGATGGAGTTGGCGCCTCCGACATAGAATTGCTCGGCATACGGCACCTGCTTCGAGTTGCCGTAGGCATGGGCGGCTCCGACTGCCAGGCGGCTCACTATCCAGTTTTCACCCCATAGACGGCGGTTGTATACAATCTGTGTGGTGCCTTTCACGAATTGTGAGAAGGGGGTTCCGAACAGCTCTTTCTCTCCATGTTTTCCGCAAAGTTCATATATACTCCAGAAAAGGTTTCCGGCTTCCTGAATGGTAAACTGCCAGTTGATAGAGTTGTCCGAATCGTAGGCGCGGTCATACATGTAGGTGTACTGGAACTGGGGAATATACTGGCTCTGGAAACTGAGAGCTATCGCGGGGTTGGCTCCGGTTATGGAATCGAACGCCTGTGTAGTATGCAGAAGGTTGGTATATGTAAGTTTGAAGGGTGTGAGCGTATGCGACGAGTGGCGCGACGATTGCCAGTCGTAGCTTATGCCGAGATTGAACTGCGCCATCTTGAAGTAGTGGGGGCGGTTCAGCAGATCGAAGTTAAGCGAGAATCGTGTCCAGTTCAGATTGCGGTTGCGTCGTTTTATGAAGTTGGGCGCGAGTAGTCGTGGAATGGCAAGTGATCCTGTGAGTCCGGCTTCGTATGAGTTGAACACCGATGATTTGCCGTGGCCGGTCTGCCATTCGTAGCTGCCGGTCAGAGTGACCGACAACTGCTCGCCTCCGCCGAAGATATTGCGGTTGGTGATACCAATCAGGGCTCCGGGGCCGATATAGGAATTGGATTTGGACGATGCATTAAGCTCTATGGTAGCTTCAAGCGGAGTGTCGAACGTGCAGTTTATCACAACATTGAGTGTATCGCCCATGAAAGCGGAGTCGGGATGCACTTCGATGCCGATGTTATTGAATATCCCCAGACGTGCCAGGCGCGTCTGTGTGGCGTTCATATCGCGCACCGAGAATGTGCGTCCCTTTCGGAAAGTGACACATTCGGGGAGGAGCTGTTTGCGCATGCGCGAGGGTTTCATCTGTATCAGCGTTCCGCGTGAGGTTTCGATGGTATCGGGTGTGCCGCCTCCCTGGTTCCGGAATGCGTACATGGTTACATCGCCTGTAACATAGCGGCGTGTCATGGGAGCCGGTATATTCGAAGCGAGCATCAGGCGCAGGTCTATTTTCATAGGTGTTTCCACCGAGTCTGCCAGATATTCGATGTATTCGGGGCGGAAGAAGTAATAGCCGCGGTTACGGAGAGTATTGGTTATACGTGTGCGGGCCGCTGACAGAGAGTCGGTGCAGTAGCGGTTGCCCCTGCGCAGGTATGGGTCTTGCAAGGCTAACGAGTCTATCAGGTGGTTGAGGTTACTGTTGTCCGGCAACAGAATGATGGAGTCGAGAGTATATGCCGGTCCGGTGTTGATGGTGTAGTTGATTTTCGCTTTTTTAGGATTTTTCTGTGTGAGGATTTCGTATGTAGCTGACCCACGGAAGTATCCGTTGTTGTCGAGAATCTCGTCGACCATTTTTGTACGTACGTTCGGACGAACGTCGCTTACGAGTACCGGTTCTGTCACCAGTTTTTCGTAAATCCAGTGTTTGAATCCCTTGGGAGGATTGTCCCAGTTGTTGTACACCCATAGTCCGAGAGGAAACGGAATGCGGTATCTGGCCGATTTGAACAGGGCGTTGTTCGGGGGTACACTTACGGCTGCCGAAAGCTCGTCCTCAACCGACAGCGGGACTTTTTCCCCCTCTTCAGGTACTATATTGATGTTTTTAACACCAATATATAGCTGCTCTCCATCCGGAATCCGTTTGGTAGTAGAACATCCTGTCGCCATAAGACAAAGGAACAGAATCCCTGTCAGGTTCAGAAGGGTTTTACGGGCAGTTCTTATAGAGTCAGTGTTTCTGTTCATCGTTTGCAGCGGTTTGGGTGTTTTGTGTTACCTGTGTGGGTATTATTGCTTCAGAGGGGTCGGGTGCCGATGGTGTCACCGGAACCTTGGGCTTCTTTTTCTTCGGTGTCAGGAACC
This sequence comes from Bacteroidales bacterium, assembly GCA_014800795.1. Taxonomy (GTDB): domain Bacteria; phylum Bacteroidota; class Bacteroidia; order Bacteroidales; family Muribaculaceae; genus UBA7173. Next base: position 46,216 of record JAAVFL010000035.1, read on the forward strand.
TGAATATTTCGCCTATACGCCTGATTTTCTTCTTGTAAACGAAGCCGACACCGGTCTGGGTGATTTCACCTTCGAGTATGCTTTCATATCCGGTATGGCGGAACAGGCGCACATATTTTGTTCCGGCTCTGTTGAGAAGGTATTCGAACGAAATATCGGAAATGAGGTTTTGAGCGAAGTTTTCGTCTGCCTCGGCATCGGTAGCGTAGTTACCTCCTACCACGATTTTGAACCGGTCGTTGAACAGCGATTTGCTCACCTGATAGCTGTAGTTCATCGCTGTGGTGTTGGCTCCGTCGACCGTCTTATCGTATTGGTTTATACCGAAAGATATGTCCACACCTTTGATCGCTGATGAGGCCCAGTTGTTAAGTTGTGATTCGAGGAAGCCGAACAGGGCATTTGTACCGATGTTTCCGCTTGAAATGGTCTGTGTAGTTCCGCTGCGGTATATACCGGATATAAGCAGGTTCATGGCCTGATTGGCACGTTGTTCGGCCGACATGCTCTTGAGTTCGTTGGCGATTGTGATATCATCGGGACAACTGAGGTCGAATGCCACGTTCATGTTTTCAAGTGTTCCGGTAACTCCGAGCCCGACGTCGAAGTTCACAACACGGTTGTTGTTGTTTACCGATACGTTGGCTCGCATGTTGTCTACGGCATGCACGTTCAGAATGGGATTCATCATATTGCCGTTGAACGATACATAGCTGTCTTCCTGGAAATTGAATTGTTTTTCACCGATTACGGGGAGTGAGTAGCGGATGAGGCCGGCCGGTATATTGAGGCGTCCGGTGAACCGCTGGTCGTTCATGAAATCCTGCGTATATGATAGTGTGCCGTTTGATTGCAGTTGAACTTTGTCATTGCCATCGGCCGAGAGTTCCACGGTGATGGTTGTTCCGGTCGATACGGTAAGTTGAGCATCGATGTTCATGAGTATACCCTGGCGTGCAATGGTGTCAGCTTCTGCCACATCGGTTGAGTCGTTGAAGTTTACGAAACGCACCATATCCTGTGAGCTGCGCGAGGTAATGGCATTTACTGCGTCGGGGAGTACGTAGGTTACATTCGTCCCGGATAGGATGTTCAGGTCAGCATCAATGCTGAGGAAGTTGAGATTGCCCTTGACGCCGGCATCGAGATTTATGAAAGCTCTGCCGTATGCCTGACTTTTACGACTTTTCTGAGAGCCGACTACCTGCATGTTGCGGGCTGTCATCGAGAGGTCTATGCGCGGGGAAGAAAGGTTTGTCATATCCACACCCCCGTTGATAGTCAATGGATTAGAATTAGCTCCATATATAGAGAAGTCTTTGAGTGTCACCACATTGTTTTCCATGGGGATACGTACTTCTGAGAACCGGAAGGGGGTACCGAGCATGGTTACATCGAGCGTTGTTGAGTCGAATTCGACATATCCGTTGAATTCCGGTGCGGTCATCGATCCTGTTATATCCATCACACCGTTGAGTGATCCTGAAAGCGATGCGGTTCCTGACGGGAGGAATGGATTGACAACGCTCAGAGGGAAATGGATCATGCGGAAATCAAGCATGAACGGGTTCTGTGCGGTGGAATCGTTGAGATTACCGACTGCCGTGATGGATTTCACTCCGTTGACGGTCATGGTGGTGGCGGCACGGACGGTGCCTGCGGCATTGGTACTCAGATCTATGTCAAGACCGAAATCGCCTACCTTCTCACGGTCGTAATAGAAGTTTGTGAGGGCTATGGTACCGCTGCCGTTTATGTCCGGCAGATGCATATTGACCTTCATATTGGCTGAAAGATCGCCTGTCATCGGAGGAGCGAACGGATTGAGTGCGATCCAGTCGGCAAGTTTGATATCCGAGATCTGCAGATTGATCTCTTCCTGAATGCTGTCGTTCTCATTTTCATGTGAATGTTCTGTGAAAAGTTTCAGCGAGCTTTCGTTATTATGGAGATATAGATTCGCATCGAGATGTTTTGTCTCGAGGTTGAATTCTATAAAGTTATCTTTGTTGACCTCCCAGTCTTTGTAACCGATAATCGGGTGATAGGGAACTATGCGAAGTGTTATGTTGTTCGTGTCGGGCATCTGTGCCATCATACCGATGCTGTAGCCTGTTTCCCCCTTGATGTTTTGCTGGCGCAGGAGCATCGACAGATTTGAGGCGCTGACATAGCCTCGGGCTGTGACATCGGCGAATTGGTCGAATGTTCCCGGGCGGTTGTTCATCCGGGCGTCGTACAGCATATAAGCGCCTCGTTGCAGCAGATTGAGGGTGATGGTATCCACCCGGGTGTCGCCGCTTTTGATGCGTGTCATGCGTGCGTCGGCATGGAGTATAGTGTCGTTGGCAGCCGATAATGATATATCGCCCACTGTCATTTTCTGTGCGGAAAGGAAGTTGGAGAGTATGTTTGTTCCATTCCCGGCATGCATATGTAAATTGAATTGCGGGAGTGCCTGCTGCATTGAGTCAATCGCGAAGCGGCGGCGGGCTATATCGCGGTCAAGACGTTCGGTTGCGGTGGTAATATGCGATAATATGGTGTCGAGTGGCGCAGGCGAACTTAAATCAACGGCCAGATCACCGTTGCGTAATGTTGCGTCGGTTAGCGAATCGTCTGTGTTGAATGTCAGATTAATATTTCTGCCCGATATGGTCTGCTCCGGCATGGTCCATGTCAGTGAGGTAATGTCGATGGCCGAGTGTACGGTCATCGGTTTGCCAGGGATTCGCCGTGTAGCTGCAACCGGAGGTATGTATGAAGCTGTACCGCTGAGGGCTATAGATCCTTCGGCAGTGGTGTCGGAGAGTGCCATGGCCCGGAGGTCGATGCGACGCACGTCGCCGTTGAAAGTCCAGTCGAGCTGTTCTCCGGCGAGGTTGCCGGATGCATCTAATTCAAAGTTTACAGCAGGGTTCGCTGACTTTGCATTCACTCGTGCATTCCCCTGAGCCACACTTGCGTCGAGTGTGATGTTTTTATACGTTTTACCGTTGTATGCTACCGAGCTGAGATCGATAAGCGCATCGGCGTGGGTCTTTTCTGAAAAGAAGTCCAGACCTTCGCCACGGGCAGAGATTGCGGCAGTAAGGTTGCCCACGCCGGATGTAGGCAGGATGGCATGCACGGGGAAGTTGTTGAAGGCCGCTTCAATATCGTAGCCTTCAGCACGATTGTTCCACATTGCATCGAGGGCTATATCGCCACCTTCCGTATATGCGCGGATATCGCCTTCGATTACACCTTTTGCAATCGTTGCTTTCCCACTGAGCTTGATGGCGGGTATGTTTACGGTACGGCGCATTTTTGCATCGAAAAGCGAAGTTTTAATAAAATTGCCGTCATAGATATTTCCTGATATGTCGAGTTTACCGCGTGTTTTATTCAAGTCGGTATAGTCGGCGATATCACCTTCGGCCGATACCGCGATATGCCGGGGTATTTCCGCGCTGAGGCGCTTTATGGAAAGGTCGTTCATCGTTCCATCGATATCGGCCTTGGCCATAAGCGGTTGGAAGGGCAATCCTGCCACGAGGGGTTGCATGGCTGCCGGGGTTAGCCTGCGGATATCGTCAGCACCGATCTCTGCATCCAGTTTAAGTCTGACAGGAGCATTCTCCGGTTCCATACCCATAGCTGCATTGAGCATGATCGCAGTGGTTGCGGTAGTGAGGATCATGTTGTCGGCATGCATGACTGTGGAATCCATTGAGAATAATCCTGAAAGGAAGAATGAGATTCCGCAATTTTCGCGTGCCGAGATCTTACGTATCGGCACACGGATATCTGTTCCGTGATTAATGAACGAATCAACTATTATATTGATTTCTGATGCTTCGATAAACGATGGGTCGAAATATTTCGAAGGGACAGCACCGTCGGTTGCGTAGATGGCATGGGAATCGTTTACCGCAAGCCTGCGGGCGACTATTGTCCAGGGCATGGTCTGCACGGTATCGTTGGCTGCCGCTTCCGGAGCGGGATGGTCGGCGAGGTATTCAGCGTTGGGGGTGATGTATGTGGCGTCGACACGATTGATGGTGAGGGTGCCTACGTTAAGTTTGCTTGTGGCAAGATCAATTTCACCTTCGGTAAGTATCGCTTCGGGTAGATCGCAGTCGAGTGCCATGATCGTGGGATCATACTCCATGTGGTAGTTGATGCTGTCGAGTTCGGCGCGTGTGAGCGATATTTTCCAGTCAATCGGTTCGGACTGGGTGACGGGTGCCGGAACTGTATCGGTCGAGAGGATCATGTTTATCAATCCTCCGGATGCCTTGAGGTTGCCTATGTTTACTTGCGACGACAAGAGTTTTACGGATGTCCGGTCGATTGACGCGCTGTTCAGTCGGGCGCGCATGTATAGTGTTGAGTCTGGACCGCCGATGTTTACAACTGCATCGTTTAACGTGACAACCGGCAGGCTTAGCTCTCCTGTGAGAGCCGGAAGCACTTCCAATCGTGTATGGAATCGCGCGGCAGATATTTCCATTCCCGGAGTATGCATCTCCATACTGTCTACAGTAAGGCGGACCGGAAAGGACAGACGGAATTTTTTCACATTCAATTGCATATCGCCTTTCGAGTTGAGCGTATGCAACACTTTGTTCACGGCAAAATCCTGTACCGGCGGTATATAGAGGAGAACCACAAGCAGCACTATCAGGGTTAATATCCCAAGTACTACCCACTTAACACTTCTAAAGCAGTATGTGATGAATTTTTTCACTTTTCTGTTCGGGAAAATGTGAGACTTGTTACAGCCGGCATGGACTGTGATGAATTTCCGGAGAGGTGCGGGATTTACCCTATCTGTATTTTTTAACAATTAAGCACGCGGAATGTTGAAGTCCGAGTGCTTAATGTTAAAATAAATTTATTACCGGATAGTTATTATCCACGTAATATATGATGGATTGAAATGCGGGCATCGCGTATCATTTCTTTTATCGGTGTGACTATTGGGCGGAAATTATCGCGGTCATGGGGGGTGAAAATCGGAAGTGAGCCGCGATGACATTTGACATCGAGGATTCCGTCGAGCATCATCGGTTCACCGTCTACATGCGCTTCTCCCTCTCCCGAGCGATATATTACGGCGGCTGGAGCGCGGAAACAGTGAACCATGGTGTTCTTGTTGATGAATCCGGTGAAGATATCCATTCCCATCACAGCTGCGTCTATCGGTGATCCGGAGTGAACGATGGTTATATCAAGCAGACCATCGGTGATGGATGCTTCCGGGGCGATGTATGCGTTGTTACCCCATTGTGAGGCATTGCATACAGCTACAAGAAATGCCTTTTCTGTAAGTATTTTGCCGTTTGCGCTGATGGTATAGGTCTGCGGACGGAATTGAACGTACTCCGATAAGGCCGACCGGACGTATGAGAGTAGGCCGCGATGGCTCTGGCGTGCGAAACGATGGCTTACGGCGGCATCAAATCCCATGCCGAACGTACAGAAGAAGGGGATTCCGTTGACTGTTCCGTAGTCGGATGGCACGATATTGTTCTGTTCCACTATCTGTAGGGCAAATTCAATATCGACCGGTATTCCGAGGTGGCGTGCAAGTCCGTTACCCGATCCTGCCGGGAGTATACCCAGAGCGGTGGAAGACCCGCACAGGGCTGTGGCGGTTTCATTTACAGTTCCGTCTCCTCCGCATGCGAGTACTCCTGCATATCCTTCGCGTGCGGCCTCTGTCGCAAAAGCTGTAGCGTCGCCTCTCCCGCCTGTAAAACGTACATCCATGCGGTAGCCGGCTGCTGTGAGACGCGTTTCCACCATCTCAGCCACCCCCTTTTTGCTTCCTGTTCCGGAAATTGGGTTGATGATGAGCATCATGCGCTGTGGCGCTTCTCTACGTACCGTATGATCGGTCTGGTGCATCTTTGATTGATAGTCGGTTGATGTTTACTCTGTGATGGAGGGAGGCTGTTGGCTATAAGTTTCAGTCGCGCACGAGAATTCTCAGGGGGGTATGCTGCATATCCGTGACTATCAGATATATACCATCCGGAAGCAGAATCTCTGTGCCGTTGTCGACCTGATCGATCATGCGGAGCAGGCGTCCGGAGGTATCGTAGATGCGGCAACCGGTGTGAATGCGTGTGCATACCAGGCGTACACCCCCTTCTGTCGGTATCCAGCCGAGCTGACTGTCGCCATCTTCATCGGGTGTGCCGAGGGAGGCGAGGTCGACGGTGACTGTATTCGAGTAGTCCGAGTAATATCCGAGACGACATGAGCGCACGCTGTAAGTTTCGCGGCTGCCGGGATCGGCATCTTCAATACGGAGCGAATTGGTTTCGGCTAATATTTCAGAAACTTCGGCTTTACCGGAGATGAATGTGGTGCGTGTGACAACGTAGTAGTCCACCACATCCTGTTCGGGAATTTCCCAGTTGGCGGTGTAAGCTCCCGATTCTATGTCGGTAGGGGGAAGGGCCTTGAACGTGTGAAGCTCAGGCACGGGAAGAGATTCGCCTGTGAGGGCTATTCCGCGGGTACCTACCAGGCCTCCGTCAGATATCACGAGGCGAGCCTGATGTGAGCCGATTTCTGTAGGCATATATTTTACTTTTAGCCAGAATCCGCTTTCGGAGTTTACGGCCGAGGCACTGATCGAGGTGGCATCCGGTTGGAAAAATTTACGGTCGTCGTTGGGGTAATCGCGTGGTTTGGTGATAGTTATTGTAAGGTTTCCTGTGAGATTCTCGCCTTTGAAGAAGAGGCTTGCCGTATTGGTGCTTCCCACGGCGGTCTCGCCGAATTCAAGAGCCATATCCTGTACGGGAGTGGTAAGTTCCGGATCACCTGTAGGCTCTGAAATACCGGGAACCCACACCTGCCCCTTTTTGTCACCCCAGAGATATTCTGCCAGGTCGGGGTAGTCGATGAATGGATTACGGTTGTTCTGTATCGTGAACACTGTTTCATTTCGGTCCAGCTCCTTCTGGCTCACGGGGTCTTCACGATGCCATTTCATAAGCAGCTGCATCGACCATTCGTTGAGCGTCGGGTAGAGGTTATTGTTGACCATGTAGGTATATTTCCATGTAAGGTTCTGATAGCATGTCACTACATAGAAATATGTCCGGGCGAAGTCACCTTTATATTCATCGTCCGGTTCGAACACGAGTTTGGCTCCGCCACCCTGGCCGGAGAGCGGGGTTCCCACACGGGTAATACCGTTATCGAATTTCAGTCCGGTGCTTTGCGTTTCTCCCAGCGGATAGTTGCTCTTTGCCATATTGGCGGCCGATTCCGATGGATACAGGTGGAACAGGTCGATGTAGGCAGGTGTGGCATCTGATCCTCCCCACCACGATTTCGGAAATGAGTGTTCGCGGTTCATTCCGCTGAAGGACGGCACATACAGCGGGATATTGCCGTACATATCCCACCACTCGCCGTAGCGCTCGTTCTCCGGAGGATATACGTCGGTTCGCTGAAAATACTGGGGGAGATTCCAGTATGATGATATTTCAGTATGGTTGTAGATTATGTTATGAAGTGACGTTTTAAGCGCTTCTCCCTGTTTGCCCGAGGCCGAGCGGTAGTAATTGGCTGGTATTGACGCTGTGGCTGCCATTCCGGTCAGGAATGCTACTAAGGCAATGACCCATCCTTTACTGGTTGAGTGGATCGCTTGTTCGGCAGGTGCATTTATTCTCATAACAATAGTCTGTATATTAATTCTACAAGTAGTGATCGGTATATACATAATTGTGCCGGAAATTAAGTATATACGCGGGATGGCGGAGAGAGGAGGTGTCAGGATTCTCCCTGAATATATTTCATTGCATGTTCTATGATTCGCTGCGGCGAGATGCCTCTGAGGCAGTGATAGTCATCGCGGAAACAAGGTTTGTTGCCGAACACCGAGCATGGACGGCATGTCATGGGCAGCTGCACGATATCATCCTCTTTCTGGCGCCACCCTTTGAAGCCGCAGTAGGGATGGGTGGCTCCCCATATGCTGACAACCGGGGTGTTGACAAGCGATGCCAGGTGCATATTGGCGGAATCCATCGTTATCATCACATCGAGATGGCTTACAAGGGCCAGTTCGGCGGGGAATCCGTAGCGTTTGCCAGCCAGTGATATGGTGTCGGGATAGCGCTGTGCCCAGGTTGTGAGTGTGGGTTCTTCCGCAGGCCCGCCTCCAAAAAGGAATATCTTTACATATCCAGTCTGCGACAGGTGGCTGACCACCTGTTCCATCATTGCAGGAGGATATATTTTGCCGGTATGTTTGGCGAATGGAGCTATTCCAACCCATGCCTTACCGTCGGATTTCGGTGCGGATATGGAGGCGAAGAGTTCAGGATTTCCTTTTGCGTTTTCGCCGAACAGCCCTTCGAACCGGTTTTCCACCGGTAGCCCGATACGGTGGAAGGTCTGCCGGTAGCGGGCGCGGGTAGAGGTCAGCGGGAGCAGCACTTTGTTCTGACGCCTGGTGAGGGCATTTTTCCCTTTACGTCCCTTGTTTATGGTAGCTACCGGAATTCCGTGAAAGCGGCATATGAGCGATAATATCTTTGTCCGCAGAACATCATGCAGGTCAATGAATGCCTCGAAGTGATATTTATTCCTCAGCTCACGGAACAGACGGTATAGCCCGGTGATATTGTTGTATTTTTTGAGATCAATCCCGACAACGTTCAGGTTCTCAGGCGGATTAAGGAATATAGCGCTCATCGACGAGCGGGTCACCATGGTGAAGGTTATGTCGGGGTAACAGTAGCACACGCTGTAGACTACCGGGATTGTCATTGCGACATCGCCGAGTGCCGAGAAACGGGCGATAAGAACGCTGCGCAATCTTCGTGGATTGGCATCGCCGGCGCGTAAGGGCTCCTGCTTGGTGGTAGATTGGGTGGTCTGTTGCATGTCGGGAGATATTTCCGGTGTTGGCAGCGGTAGCGCTGGTGTCACTTTTTCTTAGCGTACAGCACCGGATTGGTGTCCGCGTCGTTATACATCTTCATCTGGCGGTAAACTTTCATGTATTTTCTTCCGGCGGCGATATCGTCGAGAAGGGTGTCGATGGCCTGCGAAAGGTCGGCGCGCTGCTCGAGCAGTACATCAAGTTTGGCAGCGCAACGCGCGCGGTGGGCTTCGGAGGCGTCGGCCCGCTCGGCTTCGGCCCGCATGTGATAAATCTTCACCGCCAGAATCGATAGGCGGTCGATAGCCCAAGCGGGGCTCTCGGTGTTGATGGTGGCGTCGGGCATCGGAGTGACATCGGCATATTTGTCGCGGAACCATGTGTCTATCTCCTCAACCATGTCGGTACGGTCCTGATTGGATGCGTCGATTCGCCGTTTAAGCGCCACGGCATCCGCAGGCTCTATCTGTGGGTCACGGATAAGGTCTTCCATGTGCCATTGGGCTACATCGATCCAGTTTTTTCCGTATAGAATCTCCTCTACCGATCCTTCGGGGTAGGGGTGCGGACGCTGTGCGTCTATATTGTCGGTAACGTGGTAGTCGGCTGTGGCGCGGTCAAACACCTCGTTGCAAGTCTGTGCGAAACTCATGGTGGTAGTTTTTTGATAACTATGAAAATAACCGGGTGTCTTACACGCAGCGGGAGTGGGTGTCTCTGCTACTGTAATACATCCGTACGCAAAGTTATATAATAAAGATTAGATTCGCAAATTATGCTTGTAGCTGATGAGGATGCATAGGTAAGGACGGGGGGAGGGGGGATCAGCGGGCGCGGAGTTGCCAGAAGGCTACGGCGGAGGCGGCGGCTACGTTGAGTGAGTCTACGTTGTGGTACATGGGGATGCGCACCACATAGTCGGTGGATTCAATCACATCGGTTGCAAGGCCGTCACCTTCGGTTCCCATAACTATGGCGAGGCGCGGTTCGGCATTTAGATCCGGGTCTGTGATTTCGACAGATCGGCGGGTTAGGGCCATGGCAGCTGTCTTGAAGCCGTAGGCCGATAGAGATGCGACGGGATCGGGGAGCCATGTCCATGGAATGAGGAAGACCGATCCCATCGATACGCGTACCGAGCGGCGGTTGAGGGGATCGCAGGAGGTGGGGGTGAGAAGAACCGAGTCGATCCCCAACGCGGCTGCGGAGCGGAAGATTGCCCCTATGTTGGTAGTGTCGGTTACACTGTCTATCACCACCACGCGGCGCGCTCCCGCGAGTACATCCGCAACAGCGGGGAGTTCCCTGCGCCGCATGGCGCAGAGAACTCCCCGTGTGAGGGTGTAGCCGGTCATGCCGGCAAGAAGGTTACGGTGGCCTGTATAGACGGGTGTATCGGCTGGCAGGCGGTCGATTATCGAGGCTGCATCTCCTTCGATATGGCGCTCTTCGCAAAGCAACGATACAGGCTTCCATCCGGTATCGAGCGCTACATGTATAACCTTCGGGCTCTCGGCGATAAAAAGGCCGTTGGAAGGGTCGAGGCGGTTGCGCAGTTGCGCTTCGGTAAGACGGAGGTAGGGGGCGAGTTCGGGTGCGTCTGCCGAGCTTAATTCTATAATACGGGCCATCGTCAGCAGTGATTATTCGGCGGGAGCCGCTTCAGGCTGTGCGATTCCTTCTTTAGTTGCGCGCTCTTCCATGCGCTTGATGCGTGCGTCGAGGTCGGGGTGCGATGAGAAAAGCTGGTTGATCTTTGCAGAGGCGCCTTTCTTTTCTTGTTCGCCCTGGAGTTCCTTTAGTTTCTTGAACGAAAGGGCCATCGACCAGGGGTTTTTACCGGCCGCTTTCAGGAATTCATAGCCGTAGTCGTCGGCGTCGCGCTCCTGCTTCTGCGAGTAGTTGGCGTTTACAAGCGCCTCGCCGAGCGATCCGAGCTGTGAGTCGGTGAGGGCGGCTGCCTTTCCGTTGGCCGATGCGATGCCATCTTTCAGGGCGGATGTAAGGAGGGCTGTGCGGAAGGCTTTTTTCGAGTCGTGGTGTGCCACATGTCCTACCTCATGACCGATAACACCCAGCAGTTCCTCGTCGCTCATGATGTCCATCAGCGAGGAAAATACGCGCACGCTACCGTCGGCGCATGCGAATGCGTTTACATCTATCACATCGTAAACCTTGAAGTTCAGAGGTATCCCTTCAACGGAGGTGAGTCCTTCGGTAAGGCGTGCCAGCCGTTGTGTATAGGGGTTATCGTCGGGGGTGACAGGGTTGTGGGCGTCCATCCAGTCGATGTATTCCTTCACATATTCCGTCATCTGATCGTCGGTAAGCGTGGCAGCCTTTACAGTATTTGCAGCTGCACCTACAGCTTTTTTAAGATTGAATTGCGCATGAGCTTCTCCCATGCAGACCATTGCGACAACTGCCGCAACAAAACCTTTCAATACAATTGATTTCATAAAAACAATTACGGTTAAATTAATCGAAGCGGACTATTCCGGTAATTTAAACTGAATATAGGTTGAATTATTATGTGAATATAGTATGTATCGCGTAGGATAAAAATCGTAAACAAACCACTGTTTAATGCACCTCAAGGCAGTTTTACAGCGGATTCATTAATGGTTGCAAAGGTACAAAATATCTCCGGACAGCGCATAAACAGGCGTTATATTTTTGACAGATCTTTTTTTGCATGGTCCGGAGTGATAACAGGAGGTCAAAAAAATATGATGTGGCAAAACTTTCCACAAGCAAAATGTCGGATGAGTAAATTGGCGGCTTATAGGCTGTTATGGCTTGTCTGTTATAAAAAAAACAAGTCCGGATGTTCGACTGTATATAATCCGTTGAAGAAAAATGTCAGAAAAATTTTGTCAATTCAAAAATAGTTCCTAACTTTGCACCCGTTGAACGACGAAGGCTTCACTAAATGAATCGGCAAGCGAGCTGATGCAGAAGCGTAAGTCAGACATAATTAACACTTTGCCTTGTGGTGTAATGGTAGCACGTCGGATTCTGGTTCCGCCTGTGAGGGTTCGAATCCTTCCAAGGCAACTTTGGAAAGAGCTGAGTTTTTCAACTTGGCTCTTTCTTTTATTATAACGATGTGGAATATCTAAGTGAAAAATATCTGGAACCGGTTGTAGAGCGGATGTACGTATACATACGTATACATAAGTATGTGTTGCCGACTATTTGATGTGGGCAATCAGTAGGATTGATCACAGTTGCCGCAATCGGAACAGCCGTTGCAGGTCATACGCGACCCGCATGTGTCACAGTGGGGACGGAATCGCGGTACGTACATCTCTGCCGGGAATAACAGATTGTCGGCAGGGGAGAGAAGTTCAAAGATCGGTTTCCCATTATAATGACTTAGTCCCGAGAGGTATGCCTGAAGACTTTGGGTGCGTTTGGAAGGGATGCGGTAGGTTCTGCCGTCTTTTATAAATAAGGTTCCCGTCTCTATGAAGTTGAAGGTGACGTTGTGGCGCGCACATTGCTCCGAGAGGTTGCGGACCCATTCGTAGCTGCACGGACGGGCACCGTCGTAGTTCTCGCCTCCGCACAATACTTCCTCGATCTGACCTGTGGCAAGGTATCGCTCTGCATCTACCGCTCCTATGAACGGTGCTGCCATAAATCCCTTATGGCAGGCGGGAATGTCAAGCAGCAATGGAAGCCGCTCATCGGCTCGCCTTTGGTTCTCGCAGGTTACGGACAGCATAACGTTCGGGTATCCCTCATTCCAATCTGATGGCAGGCACTCCCTGATTCTGTGAGCCCGCTTCGTAAGAAGCCGGAATGCAATGTCGCTGCGTTGGCGCATCATTCTCCATGTGTCCGCACGCCATTGGTCGGCTTCCTCAACGAAAAAATCGGTCGACAATCCCACATATATCTGCATACCTGATTTCAGCCGGAAGTTTCCGTAACGGTCGCGCTGAAGCGGAAGGTTGAAATTGGCCGTACGTGTCACAAGCGAGGTGTCTATACCACGCTTCCTGTCGAGGAAATACATGTAACAATGCTCGCAGCCCTCGCTTATTCTGTGGCAGCCGTGCCAGGGGTTCCATATAATCATGTCGGTATGCAAAGATATAAACCTTCAGCTGTTTCCGCAAATTATTCGGACAATGAATTAAAACAAGTCATGTAAGTTCACCCTACGATGAAATAATACATTTACGGCGAACTGCTTGCAGGAGTAAATATTAATCGGGCCACCAAGTTAAATTATATATTTACTGCCTGACAACAATATGCCTGACAGGCCTGATAATTTAGTTGTTTTGGCAACATTATTGTTTTAAAGTCAGGCGGGAAATTGTTACATTTGCATCGCGCAATGTATGCGCTATGATAATTTTACCTGTCGCAGACGGAAAATCGGTGTGGCGGGTGTTATAGCAATATAGCTTTACTTTTTTGAGATAGAGATATTGAAAATATTATGGAAGAGAATAAAGAAATAAAGGTTGTTACCGGTAAGGAATTCGGTGGCGAACGTGCGCTGTTTGCCGTAAAGAATGTGAAACTCGTAGATTGCACCTTTCATGTAGGTGAGTCGGCTCTGAAGCGCACCGTAGGCATCGAGGCAGAGCACTGCGTGTTCGAAGGAAAGTATCCGTTCTGGCATACCGACGGATTTCGTATCGCCAACTGCACCTTTACACCCGGAGCCCGCGCCGCCCTCTGGTATTCGCGTGATCTGGTGATGAAACATACGCGTGTGGATGCGCCCAAGATGTTCCGCGAGATGGACAATCTATATATCGAGGATGTCGAGATACCTGATGCCCAGGAAACCCTGTGGGGATGCCGCAATGTGAAATTACGCGATGTAAAGGTAGCCAATGCCGATTATCTGTTCATGCATGGTGCGGACATAGATATTGAAAATTACCGTCAGGATGGCAACTACTCATTCCAGTATTGCCGCAATGTCGTGATACGCAATGCTGTCATAAATTCCAAAGATGCTTTCTGGGAAACAGAAAATGTAACGATCTACGATTCGGAAATCAATGGCGAATATCTCGGATGGCATTCGAAGAACCTTCACCTCGTACGTTGCAAAATAAACGGAACACAACCGCTCTGTTACGCGGAAGGACTTGTGATGGAAGATTGTGAGATGGGCGACGAGTGTGATCTCGCTTTTGAAGACAGTTCGCTTGAAGCTACCGTAAATTCAGGCATCGTCAGCGTGAAAAATCCGAAGACTGGTCATGTGAAGGCTCTCACTATAGGTGAAATAATTCTCGACTCAAATATTCTTGAACCGGCTGACTGCGTAATAACCACTGAGATATGAACAGCCGGTTCGATCAGATCGTGAACCGCCGTGGCAGCGGGTCATACAAGTGGGATTCGGCACAGGACGGTGATGTGATACCTCTGTGGGTGGCCGATATGGATTTCCGTACAGCACCGGTGGTAGTCGAGGCTCTGGAGCGCAGAGTAGCCCATGGCGTATTCGGATATACGCTTGTAGGAGATGATTACTACAAGGCTCTGACCGAATGGTTCTCAACGCGCCATGGCTATAGTTTCGACCGCTCGCAGGTGATATACACCTCAGGTGTGGTTCCTGCGATATCGGCAATCATCAAGGCTCTTGTGAAGCCTGGAGATGGAGTTATAGTTATGACTCCTGTCTACAACTGTTTCTTTTCATCGATCCGCAACAACGGTTGCGTGCAGATTGACTGTCCGTTGCGCCGTGTGGATCTTCCCGACGGTCTGTTCACATATGAGATTGATTTCGAGCGGTTCGAGCAATGCGCTGCCCGCAAGGATGCCGCCATGTTCCTGCTGTGTAATCCTCATAATCCGGCAGGACGGATATGGAAACGAAGCGAATTGGCACGGATCGCAGAGATATGCCGGCGCCACGGAGTGAGGGTTGTAAGTGATGAGATTCACTGTGAGCTTACCGCTCCGTGTAGTTCATATGTGCCGTATGGTCCGGTAGATGCCGATGTGAACCGCGATAATCCGCAGGCTATAGTATGCCTGTCGCCTTCAAAGGCGTTCAACACAGCAGGACTGCAGATTGCCAATATCGTATGTCCTGACGAGGATGTGCTTGCACTTGTGGACAGGGCTATAAACATTAATGAGGTGTGCGATGTAAATCCGTTCGGGGTGGAAGCTCTCAAGGCATCTTATACTCCCGAGGGGGAAGCGTGGCTTACCGAGTTGCGCGATTACATATGGGACAATTACCGCTTCACTCTGGAGACATTGCGGGGTGAGCTGCCTCAATGTCCGGTAAGTGTTCTCGAAGCCACCTATCTGCCATGGGTTGATGTAAGTTCACTTGGTATTCCAGCCGAGGAACTTGAGGAGATCCTCACCCGTGAGGCAAAAGTATGGGTCAACTGCGGGGAGATGTATGGAGCCGGAGGTTATATACGTCTGAATATAGCATGTCCCCGCGAGATTCTTGCCGAGGGGCTGAGGCGACTGACAGGATGGATTCATGCCCATTGCAGTTAAACGTCAGATTTAATTGAGTTATCCGTGACTTATCCGTAAGCAGATAACGGGTCACACAACAGATATTAGTTCGTTTTGATAAAGTTAATTCAATCGGGCACTCCACTGAGCATGCGTCAGCGGCTTTCGCTTACGGCGCAGCTTGCCTGGCCTGCTATCATGGCTCAGCTGTCGAGCATATTGATGCAATATATCGACGCTGCTATGGTGGGGCGTCTCGGAGCCGACGACAGCGCTGCAGTGGGACTTGTAAGTACGAGTCTATGGCTTTTTTGGGGATTATGTTCCTCGGCAATGGTTGGGTTTTCCGTTCAGGTTGCTCATCGCATCGGAGCTGCCGATTATGCCTCCGCCAGGTCCGTACTCCGTCAGGGGCTCGGAGCGGCTGTGGTGTTCGGTCTCTTTATGGGGGTGATCGGATGTGCTATCGCCGACCCTCTTCCAGGATGGCTCGGAGGTGAAGGGGCTGTATGCCATGCCGCTTCGGTATATTTCTTTGTGTTTGTGGCCGCTCTTCCTTTGCTGACGCTGAATTATCTTGGCGGGGGAGTGCTGCGTGCTTCAGGCAATATGAAAGTGGCGGGTGGATTGAATGTGCTGATGTGTGTGCTTGATGTGATATTCAATTTATTTCTCATCTTTCCAACCAGAACCCTTACGCTGGGTGGTGTTGAAGTGTCACTTCCGGGAGCCGATATGGGTGTGCTCGGGGCCGCCCTCGGAACTGTAGCTGCCGAGGTGGTGTCGGCCGCTCTGATGCTGTGGTACGCATGCTTCCGCCAGCCGGATCTGGCTATTTTCGGCCGTAAAAAGAGGGAGAGAGTGGCGTCAGCCGTTCAGTCGGCAGAGCATGCTGTGGAAGGATTTTTCCGACGTTTCCTCCCTTCTGGCAAAGTATTGCGCAACGCTCTGAAAGTTTCGGCGCCGATGACACTCGAACATGGGGTTATATGCGGCGCGCAGATTGTGGTTACGGTGATAGTGGCGCCGCTTGGTGTAATGGCTATTGCGGCAAATGCTTTCGCCGTGACTGCAGAGGCGCTTTGTTATATGCCGGGCTATGGAATCGGCGACGCAGCCACAACGCTTGTCGGACAGAGCTACGGAGCCAGACGTAAGGACCTTGCCCGCCAGTTCGGTTATCTTACAGTCGGGCTTGGAATGGCAGTTATGACAGTGATGGGGGTAATTCTATGGTTCGGTGCTCCAGCCGTGATGGAACTCCTGTCACCGGTGCATGATATTCAGCGGCTCGGTGTTTCGGCGCTTCGTATAGAGGCATGGGCCGAACCTATGTTCGCTGCCTCCATCGTGGCATACGGCGTGATGGTAGGGGTCGGCGATACGATTATCCCGGCGGCCATGAATTTTTCAAGTATCTGGCTTGTGCGTCTGCCGATAGCAGCCTTTCTTGCTCCTTCGATGGGGCTCGACGGTGTATGGCTGGCGATGTGTATCGAGCTATGTTTCCGTGGAATCATATTCCTATGGCGTCTGTTCAGCGGTGCATGGTTACGCCACGGACTTAAGTGAGCAGAACTTTTTCCGGGTCGATTGGTATCTTTATACTGAAACCGTTCACATCCTGCCATACCAGCAATATTGTCATCTTCTCATGGCTAAGCGCCTCCATCCCTTCTTTGAATTTATCGTTTACGAGATTCGCCCGGAACTCTTCAACAGCAGATTCTTCGAGTTCCGACAGATCTTCATGCTGAATCTGTGCGAGATTTATGAACGGACGGCAAAGGAAGCTGATAATTAGCTGGTTACCCTTTATTTCAGCTTTGGAGTCGTCAAAAAGACCGGTTTTGGCTTCTTTCGCGCGGAATATAGGCGAGTTCAGTTCCTCAACCATAGCTTCTATGGCGCGTCCATGGCGGTTACATGAAGTCATGGGAACGAGCAATGTGAAAATAAGCAGCAGTCTGAAAAGAATACGGGTTGTCATATGAATTTTGTGTGGTTTGCTGTTCAGTGCAGGCAAAATTACAAAAAAAATTGAAATGCGGTAAGCAATTAAACCTTTTCGGTTGTTTAGATATCTATAGAATACAACGAACTTAAAATTTCAGGAGGATCACATTATGAAGAAACTTGTGCAGACAGTGACAGCCTTCCTGGTCGCTTTCGCCATGATAGCGGCTCCCGTAGCCGATGCCCAGACACGCGGTAGAGGCGGCAACTCAACCTCTTCCGGAGCTAAAGCTCCTAACCGTCCGTCGAATAACGGAAGTAGCCGCCCGTCGAACTCCTCATCGGGTAATCACGGTAATGCCAACCGCCCGTCCGGTGGCAGTCAGTCGGGTTCCTCTCGGCCCGGCAATTTCGGTCAGAGCCATTTCCGCCCTGATCACAATCACGGGAATAACTCAAACAGCGGTAATCACAATGGTAACCATAATTACCATCCTGACAATAATCGCCCCGGTAATAATAATCATCATCAACACTACCGTCCCGGTAACAACCCCGGTCACGGGCAGCAGCAGCCTCCGCATATGCGTCCGCAGGGACACGGTCCGCAGGTGAGCCATGGAAATGCCCGGCCGCCGAAGCCTATGCGCCATGACAACCATTTCCATCACCACGTGCCTTTCTTCGGAACGTTCAAACGTCCCGTCCCTCCTCCCAGATGGCACTATTCCGGCGGAGGTCCTATTTTCGGAACAATTCTTGGCGTAGCGCTCGGAACAGCCATCGGAGCAAGTATAAATGCACTTGTCAACGGCGGCTATACCGTCAGCAGTTATGGCAACGATGTAGTGTATCTCAACAATGTTCCGCAGATGAATTTTTACTGGCCTGATGCCGCGTTGTATTATACTAACGGTGTACTCACAGGATCACAGTTCACCTATTCTTCAGGATTCTACGATATGAGTCGCTACAACAGCCTGTATAACACGTTCAATATGCAGTATGGCATGCCGGTGCAGACTGTAAACAACGGCGGTGTAATCTCTGCTACATGGTATGGTGCAGGAGGACGGTATGTGAATCTGTCGTTTAATTCCAACTATGCAGGCGGATACTATACAACCCTCTCTTTCGGTAACTGATATTAATTTATTTAACTCTCCGGCTATCAATAAGATAACTGAACTGTGAAAAAAGATTTTGCGCATTTGCGCGACTCCCGCAGCATACGATGGGAAACCCTGCTTCTGGCAGGGCTTCTCATCGTTACTTTTATTCCGTTTCTTTCCGAAACGCTGTTTACAACCAAAGGTGAGCCACGCGAGGCTGTGGTGGCTGTGTCGATGCTCGGTCAGGGCAATTGGATTCTTCCCGTGAGTTTCGGAACCGATATGCCATACAAACCTCCTATGCTCGCATGGTGCATAGCGTTTCTCGGGTGGCTAAACGGGGGAGTTGTCACCGAGTTTCTCAGCCGTCTGCCGTCTGCTGTGGCGGCAGTTGCGATGATACTTCTGACATTCAGGTTCTTTGCCCGCCGAACATCGGTGGAAGTCGCATTTGGAGCCGCTCTTATCACGGCCGGCTCGTTCGAAGTGTTCCGTGCCGCGACGATATGTCGCGTGGATATGCTGCTTACATTTTTCCTTGTGGCATCGCTTTATACGCTTTATCGTCAGTGGGAGAAACATCCGGCGGGAACGTGGGCTCCATCCTTTGCAGGAGCCCTTCTGATGAGTGGGGCAGTGCTTACGAAGGGGCCTGTAGGCATGCTGTTGCCATGTATGGTGCTGTTCGTGTTCCGTATGCTGCACGGGGAACGTTTCTGGCAGACAGCAGTGAGCCTTGCGCTGTCGGGGTTGTTGTCGCTGATCATTCCGGCGCTGTGGTATATAGAGGCTTTCCGTCAGGGGGGAAACGAGTTTCTCGACCTTGTTCTGGAGGAAAATTTCGGGAGGTTTACCGGAAGCATGAGTTATGGATCGCATGAACATGGAATCCTATATAATTTCACCTCACTTCTGTCGGGATTCGCTCCGTTCACTCTTTTGCTCCTCATAAGCCTTTTCGGGAAACCGTGGAGGGGAGTCGCTTTCAGGTGGCGTGGCGCAGGATGGCTGTCACGAATTTGCAATACCGATCCCGTAAAACTTTTTTCGTGGCTTGCCGCCATAGTTATCCTGCTGTTCTATTGCATTCCTAAAAGCAAGCGCAGCGTATATCTTTTGCCGATGTATCCATTCATGGGATATCTTATGGCAGTGTATGCACAGCGTCTCGGGCGCATAGCTCCACGCACACTGCGCGCTTTCGGATGGGTGCTTGCTTCATTGGGAGCGTTAGCTTCTGTGGCGCTTCTGCTCATTATGACGGGTATCGTAGCGCCGTTTGGCTCCGGATCAACCAAGGTTCTGATTGAAACTCTGGTCGGTGAGGGACATCGCCTTCTGCCCCCGGCAATGTGCTATCTGACACTGATCGGAGCTGTGATACTCGCCATGGTTCTGGCACGACGTTCTCCCTGGGTTGTGGCAATCGGTTCGTTCAGCTATACACTCGTGATATATTGGATGGTTCAGGCAGCCGCTCTCCCAGCATCGATGAACATGAAATCTGATAAGGTGATTGCTGCCGGGATTGAGCGTCTCACTGATCGGTCTGAACCTATTTACTCTTTCCGCTATGGTAAGATGGATCGTTTCTATACGGTAAATTATTATCTTGGCGATCGCCTTTTGCGATTCGATGCCGAATTTCCATCAGACGGTCTGTTGCTCATCGCTCCCCACGATCTTCCATCCTTTTCCACCAATATAGCTCCGGGCTATACTTTTACTCCATTCGCCTCACTCGGGCGTTCCGGTGAGGTAAAAGCCGATCTTGCATTATACAGGTTCGAACGGGAAAAAATAAATTAGGAGGAGGAGACGGCTTAGCGCGGGCGAAACAATATCACAGTGGCGCGTTGGCTTATTCTGATGCGGCGGCCGGCTTAGGTAAGTTGCAGCTGATAATCGACTACATCGAGGAGACGACCGAATTTCCGGCCAACATTGCGGAAACGGGAAACAGGGATGAAGCCGAGCGATTCATGGAAGCGACATGATTCCATGTTTTCGGCTGTTATGCATGCTATGAGGGAGAGTATGCCTCGTTGCCGGCATTCGTCAATGAGACAGGTCATAAGTGCCCTTCCTATACCCCTCCCCTTAACTTGGGGCAGAAGGTAAATGGTGCTTTCAGAAGTAATGTCGTATGCAGGAAATTTTTTCCAGGTATGGGCATAACTGTAGCCGACAATTTCTCCGTTATCTTCGCATACAAAATATGGAAATCGGGAGGATATATCTTCAATGCGCCGCAACATATCGGTTTCCGTCAGTGGTTCAAGTTCGAATGTGGCGGTTGTATTCTCTACATACCAGCGGTATATGGCGGCTATGCTCCTGACGTCTGCCTCCGGATTTACTTCTCTTATGTTTACCATTATGCAAAGTTACTCATTAATCTGTTGATTAACTACAGTACCGCTTGTTTTTACATAGTAGTCCGGAAACAAACGCATCCGAGGCAGTCGGATACTGCGACGGATGCGTTGTCGTCAATCGGGTACAGGGGCCTGATACGGGGTCTGTGAAATTACTGTTTGATCACCTTGATTGTAGCGGGAGTACCGGAGGTCTCGAGGGTGAGGATATATAGACCGGGATTGAGGGAGGATAGATTGAGGTCCACGCTTCCGGAAGTATCGCTCAATACGGCTGCACCCGTGGTGTCGAACAGTGTAGCTTTGTGGATCTCCATGTCGGTGAGGATATGGAGAGTATCGGTCACCGGGTTGGGATATACGGATACTGCGGCATCTGATGAGGCGGCCGAAGCTATACCTGTGTCGACGGAGCGGGTGAATGAATATTTTCCTGATCCGAGAGTGAAAACAGCTTTTCCGTCTGCAATACCTTCGAATGTCACTCCCTCGGCTTCTGACGCCGGAAGTCCGCTTTCGAAAAATTCATCTTTGGTTGTCTCTGCCGGGAGGTAGAGTGTGGCGGTCGTGTTGGCCGGAATTTCAGCTTCATAGCTCAGCTCGTCGCCATTGTTCCATTTCGAGGATATCAGACCGTGAACGGAGTTGTATGTAGCTCCGGCATGGGTTATTATTTTCTGGCCGGCCGGAAGAGTAGTGCGGTTGTCGGGAGTGGGACGAAGTATGATGTGTTTGAATCCGGCTTCTGATTCGTCGGTATCGATACCTGCCATGAAGCTGTAGATCCATTCCGCCACAGCGCCGTATGCATAGTGGTTGAATGAGTTCATGGTGTAGTCGCCGAATCCATTGTCAAGGCGGTATGAGTCCCAGCGTTCCCAGGTTGTGGTAGCTCCCTGATCCACACTGTAGAGCCATGAGGGACATTCACGCTGCATCAGCAGATTGTAAGCCTTGTGGTCGAGGCCGTTTTCCGAAAGTGTCTGATTTATCACGCCTGTACCGACGAAGCCGGTGTTAAGTTTCTCGCGATTGGATGTTATGGCACTTTCGAGACGGTCGACAGTTTTCTGTATGGCCTCCTCGTCGGGCAGCAGACCGAAATGGAGTGCGAGTAGATAGCCGGTCTGGGTAGCTTGTGAAGGTACACCTCCGTTGATGTAGCGGCGTTTGAATTCGGCGCGTATCTTTTCGAAAAGATCGGCGTATTTCTTAGCTTTCTGGTCGTATGTGTCGCCTTCTTCCTTACTGAGTGCGCGCGACATTTTTTCCATCAGCTTAACGTCATATGCATAGTAACATACGCTCACATAGCGGGAGTCGGTATTCACGAACGCGAGCCAGTCGCCGAATGTGGTTCCTGCTCCATTGTATTGGTAGCCGTCGCCGGTCTGGCGCGAGAGCCAGTTCATATATTTCTCCATGGCGGCGTAGTTCTCCTCGATAATTGATGTGTCGCCATGCATGAGATATACCATCCAGGGCACTACTATGCCGGCATCGGCCCATGCTCCGGCGCCGTTTCCGTCCCAACTTTCCCAGGGGGAGACATTGGGGAAGGCTCCTTCGCTGTTCTGTCCGTCGCGCACGGTCTCCATCCAGTGGTGGTAGAAAGTAGCGGCATCTGCGTTATACAGTGCCGTGCGTGCGAATATCTGGGTATCGGCCGCCCATCCGAGGCGTTCGTCGCGTTGCGGGCAGTCGGTGGGTATGCCGATGAAGTTGCTGCGCTGGCTCCATATTACATTGTTGAACAGGCGGTTTACATCGGGATGGCTACATTCGAAAGTCCCTGTATCGGACATGCGTGTGCTGACGGGGCGTCCCTTCACCGACATGATCTCTACATCTTCTGTGGCTGTGATCTCGCAGTAGCGGAATCCGAAAAATGTCATGGTAGGCCGGTATGTCTCTCCATTTTCACGGCCAGCGAGGGTATAGAATGTCTGGGCTTTCGCGCTGCGTAGGTTGAGCAGATAGAGGCTCCCGCCCGGGCCGTCGTTGCCGCGCGATTTCTCACCGGTATCGTTGAGCATTTCACTGTAGCGCAGGCGCACGCGGTTACCGCGTTCACCCTTAACGGTGAATTCAACCCAGCCGGCGAAGTTCTGGCCGAAATCATAGATAACACTTTCTCCCTTGCGGAGTGTGATGGCGGATACATTGTCGTATTTCGATACGATATCTATCATTCCGGCATCGCCGTCGGTATGAACAGGAGTTTTGAATACCGTAGCGCTTTGGGGCACCATCCCGAACTCGGTAAGTTCTTCGATCGGCGCTGATGCGAGAGCCTGGATGACACCCTTGAATTCGTTGCTGAATTCTACACCGTGCCATCCGGTAAGTGTAGCATCTGCCGAACACCAAGGTGTTTCGAGTCGGGCATCATATATCTCTCCCTCGTAGATATCGCCGCGACGCATTGCTCCTCCGGTAGAACTCATCCAGTTCTGGTCTGTAACAATGGTTTCTGAAGTTCCGTCGGCATAGTCGATAACAAGTTTGGCGATAAATGCCAGTTCCGGGTTCCCGTATGCACCGTGGGCTACATCGCCGCGCCACCATCCGTCGGTAACTATGGCACCGACGGCGTTTTTGCCGGCAGCAAGTAGTCCTGTAACATCGTGCATCTGGTAGGGTACGCGGTGATTATAATCCGTCCGGCCCGGTTTCAGCTCTTCATATCTGGTTGTCCCGTCGGGTTGTGTGTGGCCCACGCGGGTGTCATTGACGAAGAGATCGTATATTCCGAGGCCGGAAGTGAAGAGTGTGGCCGATTTTATTTCACGGTCAATGGCGAAATCGCGGCGGAACATAGGCTCACCCTTCGAGCCTCGTTCGAGAACAATGGTTTCTATGCCGCGGATAGGCATGTATAACTTGTTGTTGCCGTTCAAATTCTCTATTATTGCATCATGGAAGTATGCCGATGGCAGATGTTCGAAATCCTCGTCGAGAGTTACGGTCGCAGTTCCATCATCGCCGTATACGGTAACCTTTACATTATCGAAGTATGCGTTGTCGCGAAACGATGATGAATTGTCGACACGGAATCCGATACATCCCATTTTATCTACTACGCCTGTCTGGTCGGTGTAGGTGTCGACCAACACATCGTCGATATATGTTTTTATAACTTTCCCATCAACATCGAGTTTGATATGGTGTCCCTTACCGAGAATATCCGCCTTTCGGAAATTTCTCACCACAACATCGCTATGTTGCGGATATAGGGCGTTGTTGTAGATATGGTGGCGTACAATGGGATATGTATTGTCGTCGAATGTATTGATCTGCCACATGAGATACGTGCGGGGTCCGGTAGACGCGAATACGATTCCGGCATTGTCTGCCATAAGTGTCATATCGGTCTCAACGGTGTAGTGAAGCGGCGATGCTCCGGTTCGTTCCCATGCGTAGACTGATTGCTGTACGGAGCCTACAACGCGCAGACGGCCGTCTGCAACGTCTCCGCCATCCATTGCGGGGCGATCCGTCGAGAAGTCCTCCTCAAACAGTACCTCGCCCGATTGTGCGGTTACTTTGAAATTGTCGAAAATCGCGATTTCCGGTTGTCCGTCGCTTTCCCCTTTATCCTGACGTATGCCTACAAGCCCGTAGCCGAATTCGCCTGTGCGGCTGTCGACCTCAACGTCATCGATATAGGTTGTAGCGTGCTTGCCACCGTCGGTCACTTCAATGCGCACTGCATACTCTTTATGAGCGGTAATCTCCTTTTTGCCGCGCAGATCGACATTCGCAAGGCATGCGGGGTTTCCGCCCTGCCAGCGGTGCGGACGGAAGCGGGGGTATGCCCCCTCGACATTGAACTGCCACATGTAGAAGTTGTTGCCGTCGGCAGCAGCGAAACAGATTCCTGCCGCGGTATGTTCGATCTCGAAGGTTGCCTCAACGGTGTAGTCCGTAACCTCTTTTCTGTCTTCAGGCACTGTGCCAACCTCTACGTCAGAGGCCTTGATCCATTTCGCACCGTCCCATCCGGTGCCCATAAGGCCGGTGTTGAACCAGGCCTGTTCTGCGGATGTTGCCTCGTTTCCCTTGTTGTCGGTTGCTGTCACCTGCCAGTAGTATCGGGTTGCAGGCGACAGCGCGATTCCGGTTGCCGGTATGTTTTGGGTGAGATCGCTTTCCACTGTTCCGGAGTCCCATATGATTTCGGCACCTTCCTGATCGGCTGATATGATTATCCTATAGGATTTCTGGACTACTCCACGCTCGTCGGATACTATATGCCAACTGAATGTCGGCTCAGCAGCATCGATTACTGATGGATTGGAGAGTTGTTGCACTTTAAGCCCTTCCACAGTCAGTGCGTTTGCCGTAAGACCAACACATATGACTCCAAATGGAAGAAGCATGCGTTTGAACATATTCATCTTGAATTCAGGTTTTATTTTTCGCGGTATTATTTCGATATCGCAAAAATACAAAAAATAAGATGTGCAGCCAAACGCAGGTTCAAAAAACGTCAAAAGGTCCGGATTCCCGGACCTTCTGATTCTCAGGCATCGAAGCCCACGGCTACGATAGCTGAGCGCACGGCTTCGGGATCAGCCGGTCCGGTTACTTCCACAGTGCCTTTGGCAAGGTCGGCTACTGCCGATGTTACACCTGGAAGTGCAGCTACAGCTTTTTCAACAGTGGCTTTGCAGTGTGCGCATGCCATCCCTTTCACATTGTATGTTTTCTGATTTTCCATAATTATTGAGGTTGAGTTATATGAATTGTTTCCGTCGGAAGTGGAGCAGGCACATGAACCGTGGCTGTGAGACTTAGGACTGTTGTTGCGGTAGAATGAATATCCAAGCATGATTAGCAGCAACGCTGTGCATGCGGTTGAGAAGAGGGGGAGTTCCAGATGGCAGGCTTCGCCATGCGTCATACTTCCACCGGGAAGCGCGAACCATGAGGCCGGGAGAAGATAATCAATGATTATTCCGAACAGCAATGCCGTAACGACTACTGCGCCTACATATATGGTTGTGGCACGCTTGCCAAGGTTTTTCCTGAGTAATATTACCGATGCGAAATTTGCCGCCGGGCCGGCCATAAGCAGTACGAATGCCACTCCAGGAGTGAGCCCTTTCAGCATAAGTGACATGGCGATTGGGATGGATCCGGTTGCGCATATATACATCGGTACAGCAACGGCCACCATCACGAGCATAGCGAGAACAGGATGCTCGCTGAGCGATAGGAACAGACTGTCGGGAACAGCAACGGTAATAACTGTCGCCACAAGGAGGCCTATAATCAGCCACTTGCCGACAGAACCCACCATATCCACAAGTCCGTAACGTAGAGATTCTGCAATCTTGCCGATGAAAGAACCGGGCATCTTATCATCTGCGACGGTATATACCTGTTCGCCGTCGGCCTCTGAAGTGTCGAAACGGTCTACGGCCATTCCCCCGAACACAGAGCCGGCGAGAGCGGCAACCGGGCGCAATATGGCAAACGGCAGTCCAAGCAAAGCGTATGTGGCGGCGATGGAGTCAACCCCTGTCTGAGGTGTAGCAATCAGAAATGATGTGGAAGCTCCACGCGAGGCTCCTTGTCTGCGCAGGGATATAGCCGTAGGTAGTACTCCGCATGAGCATAATGGCAGTGGAATACCGAGTAAAGCCGCTTTTACAACAGGTTTCCAACCTTTTCCGGAAAGGTGACGGCTCATCTGGGCCGGGCGCACGAACACATGAAGCACACCCGCAAGCAGAAATCCGAGAAGTATGTATGGAGACATCTCGTTGAGAATTCTCACAAGAGCGAATAGAAAGTGTCTGAAATCAAGTTCCATTGTAATTCTGGTTTTATGTTACAAAATTACAATGGAACGTTGATATGGGTGTTATACTTTTGAGGGATTGTATTGCACAATTCCGTATCGCTCATACTTTGTTCAGCGGTATGCGAGGTAGCGCAGAATTTATAAATGCCGTGGGTGTAAGCCCCGTGACCGATTTAAACTGCCGGGAGAGGTGGGCCACACTGGAGTAACCGGCTCTGTCGGCAATCTCGCTTATCGACAGTTCGCGGTAGGACAGCAGCTCCTTGACGAATTCAATTCTTTGCGCGATGGCATATTTTTCGATAGTGCGTCCTTCGCGCGAGGAGAACAGTTTGCTTATCTGTGAATATTCGGTGTTGAGTTTTGACTGAAGGCATGCCGACAGGTTCAGGTTGCAATCGGAGTTGCGTACATGATCCATTATTATAAGTTTTGTTTTTTCCACCATGGCTGCATCCGTGCCGGTTATACGCTCGAATCCGGCCTCCTGAAGAAACTTGTCGATATGTGTGAGCTTTCCGGGAGTGTCGGTGAATATATCGGGAATATCGGCACCTCCGAGGCTGACTGTAGCCCCGGAGATACCGGCCTTTTCAAGAGCGAGCTCCACCGCACGTATGCAATGGAGACATACCATACCTTTTATTGGAATATACATGAAATGTTATCAGATTCGATCAAGCACGGTTGCTATGAGATCGCGTATTGCAGTTTTGTAGTTTGGTGTGGCGTCGTGGCGCATGCGGTTTGCAATTATAGAGCATACGGTCATCGCGCGGTGACCCATGAGGCGGCAAAGTCCCTGCAGGGGAGCGCTTTCCATCTCATAGTTCGTCACCTTACGGTCTCCGTAGCGGAACGATTCGATGCGGCTGTTGAGGTCAGGATTTACAAGCTGTAATCTAAGTTCGCGTCCTTGCGGCCCGTAGAATCCTACGGCTGATATCGTATTGCCGCGCACCATATCGTCGCGCCCGATCTGATCGACGAGCTCGTTGTGGGCATCCACAACATATGGTTTCGCCCATAGTGGATTCCAGCCTGTGTGTTCGCAAAAGGCTTTTTCAAATCCGAGATCTGCCACTTCGTCGCGACCTGCATAATAGTTCAGTACCCCGTCGAAGCCGATTGCTTTTTCCGCTATGACGGGTGTGCCGAGAATAAGTTCCGGCTGAAGGGCGCCTGAAGTGCCGATACGTACCATGCTGAGCTGACGGTGGTTCTCGTTGATTTCTCTTGTCTCAAAATTTATGTTGGCAAGCGCGTCAAGTTCATTCACTACGATGTCGATATTGTCGGGGCCTATGCCATGTGACAGACACATGATAGGTTTCCCTTTGTACGTTCCTCCGATGGTATGGAACTCCCTCGACTGAACTTCGAATGTACGGGTGTCGAAATGTTCGGCTACAAGGTTCACTCGTGCAGGATCTCCGACGAGTATTATGCGGTCGGTAAGTTGCTCGGGGTGTAGATGAAGATGAAATACCGATCCGTCGGGATTGATAATCAGTTCAGAAGGTGCTATAACTCTTTTATCCATGGTCTGATAGTTGTAGGTGTTTTTTTTTGGTAACGGTATTTAGGGGCATATTGTTTTGAGAATGTATATTCTTCGCAAAATTCATGCCGGGCGAAATCTTGCTCCGGGGAGCGACAGAAGCAGTCCGTTGAATTCCATCTCTGTCAACATTGCCATAAGTTGTCCTACAGGTATGCCGAGAGCTGCCGTAAGGTTATTGATCTGTGCCTCTCCGTTATGATGAAGGAAGTCCATTATCTGTTGCTGTTGCGGAGATAATTCAGTAAATAGTTGCTGCTGTGTTCCTTCTGTGGGCCGTGTGGTCCAGTTCATTACCGCGATAAGGTCATCGGCGTTTTCTATAAGGTGAGCTACATTGTTTTTGATCAGCATATTGCATCCGGCGCTGTAGATATCGGACGATCGGCCCGGTAGTGCGAACACATCTCTGTTGTAGAGCATCGCGAGGCGGGCCGTATGGAGCGCGCCTCCTTTCGGCGCTCCCGATTCGACAACTATTACGGCATCGGAAATACCTGCCACGATTCTGTTGCGTGCTAAGAAATTGCCCCGGTGAGGACGTGTGCCGTGCGGATAGTCGGTAAGCAGTAGCCCTCCTTTCCTGATCATGTCTGCCGCATAACGTCGGTGATCTGCGGGATAAAGAGTGTCGAGGCCGTGAGCAACCACGCCGGCCGTGGGCAGCCCTTGTGCCATGGCACCTTTGTGTGCGGCGATGTCGCATCCCATTGCCAATCCGCTGACAATGGCAACATCGTCAAGTTTCGCTGCGAGATCTTCAATCAGTCGGTTTATGAAGTTTACACCGTAGGTGGTGGCATTGCGTGTTCCAACAATGCTTACTACATGTCGGGCGTTGAGGTTCATTGTGCCCAATCCGAAAAGCATAAGCGGCGCATCTTCGCACTGAAGCAGCCGCTGTGGATAATCAGCATCGGTGTGGTATAGACATCTTATCCGGTTGGAGATGCAGAAACGTTCTTCCTCTTCAGCAGTCAGAAGAATCTGCTTACGGTAATCATCGGAAAAAATCTGAAGTTTACGTCCCGTGATACGGCATAACTCACTTTCCGGAAGAGTGAAAAAATCTTTTTCAGAACCTATACGGTTCAGCAGTTCCTCCGCTACGCTGGGATGCATTCCGCGTACCAGGGAAAGTGCTATGCTGTAAGTGAGACCGGTCATTGCAGATTGAAAGCTTTGGCAATGGCGTCGCCACGCGAGAGCCTGCCATGTTCGATACTGACTACAGTTACAAGAGCCGAAACTGCAAGGCGGCCGTCTGTAGTGAAAATATCCTGATGGAAAAGAAAGCGCGCGCCGCGGCGTTCAAGATACAGCTTGCTTATCATTGTCTGTCCCAGACGCAGAGGGGTGTGATATTCAATCTCTATCCGGCTGACTACGGGATCTATTCCCTGCTGCTGCATGTCGCGGAATGTGAATCCCATTTTCTCGCAGAATTCATGGCGAGTGTGTTCGAGGTAATGCAGATAGTTGGCGTTGTTCACAATACCTTGCGAATCTACCTCATAGTCGCGCACCTTGATAGGCATCTCGAATATGTATTCCCGTTGTTCGTTCATGACTTGCTTGTATCGATGTTTCTGCATGGGGGTACCAATGTGGCATACCGTGCCGCATCCGACTACATCGTAAAATTACGAAAAATGCAGTAATCCGCCAAGAGTTTTTGTTAATTTTGCAGAATGAAAAGATTATTCCCCTGGATGATGATTCTCGCGGCCATGTCGTCAGTGATGCCGGTGTGGAACCGGGCACAGGCCTGTACCTCGGCTATAGTCGGGGGACGGCTCACCTCGAGCGGAGGTCCATTGCTCTGGAAACATCGCGATTCCGGACATAAAAATAATTTTGTCGCCCGTGTAGAGCCTACCGATTCCACTTTAGCTTATGTAGCGCTTTTCAATGCCGGCGATAAGTATCTTGAAGAGGCCTGGGTGGGGTTCAATGAAGCTGGATTCGCTGTCATGAATACGGCTTCGTATAATCTGGCTCCCGATACGGCGGCGGTCAAAGACCGCGAGGGGGTGGTGATGAGCCGGGCTCTAGCCACTTGCCGTACCGTAAATGATTTCCTGCGGGTTCTCGATATGGAGATGACTGCTTCAGGAGGAGCGGGGGTACAGGCGAATTTCGGAGTTACGGATGCTACCGGCGAGGGAATGTATGTGGAGATGTCGGATCACAGCTATAAATGTTACCGGCTTTCGGAAACAGATGGCGACGATGTGATGATACGGTCCAATTATTCCTATAGCGGGGTAGCGGACGGAAGGCTCGGCGAGGTGCGCCATGATGATGCGCTTCACCTGTTTGAGGCTGCGCGGAACAACGGTTCTGTAAGTGCCGAAACCTTTACGGAGGGTTTTTCACGAAGTTTCTATCATGCCCGTGAAGGGAAGGATATGCTTGCTGATACGGATTATCATCTGCTGACCGACCGTGGTGAATATATTCCGCGCAGAAGTTC
The DNA here is from genome assembly GCA_014800795.1 of Bacteroidales bacterium. Lineage (GTDB taxonomy): Bacteria > Bacteroidota > Bacteroidia > Bacteroidales > Muribaculaceae > UBA7173. Next base: position 76,878 of record JAAVFL010000035.1, read on the forward strand.
GTGTGCGTCTGTAGTGATAGAAGGGTGTCGGCCTGGAGGCGATCCGGCAGTTGAGACAGTGATGTGGGTGGCGATCGGTTATCCTGCTCTGTCGGTACCATATCCGGTCACACTCGACAGCATTCCGCATCAATTGCAACGCGATCCGCAGTCGGGCCGTTCGCCTTACTGCGACAAGATAAACCTCCTGCGTGATAAAGCATATCCGCGCAAGGGTAAGGAGGGGAAATGGCTGATAGATGCCGATTATCTGAGACATCACATACCGGCGGTAACCGAAGAGGCACGTCGCAACTACCGCGATTTTATCGAGGCACATCCGGAACGACCGGTCTTTCCAGAGCATATACAGTAACAATTCTTCAACATTATTCCTTACAACATTATCAACTCACAAAGTTCCATTTCATTCCAACCGTTATGAGCCCGGCTATTACAACATTAATTCTGCTTGTGATTTCAAATGTATTCATGACATTCGCGTGGTACGGTCATCTGAAACTTCAAACATCAGGAATCTCCTCCAACTGGCCGCTTTTCGCGGTAATACTGTTCTCATGGGGTATAGCCCTTATCGAATATTGCTTTATGATTCCTGCGAACCGGATGGGGTTTGAAGGGAATGGCGGTCCATTCTCACTGATGCAGCTTAAGGTGATGCAGGAGGTGATAACACTCGTGGTGTTCGTAATCTTCAGTGTAATAGCCTTTGACGGGTTTGAGCTGCACTGGAACCATTGGGTGGCGATGGCACTCCTTGTCGGGGCTGTTTATATGGTGTTTATGAAGTGATAAAGGTAAGCGAAGAGGTGCGGTCTGTGGGGAATTTTTCGTATATTTGCGCCATATAAGTATATTCCGATATGAACAGAATACTTGCTAAAGAGCATTTCTCGGAAAAAGTAGTTAAGTTGGAGGTGGAGGCACCGCTGATTGCCCGTGCCCGTAAACCCGGGCACTTCGTGATCGTGATATGTGATGAAAAAGGGGAGAGAATCCCGCTCACCATAGCCGACTCCGATGAAACAAAAGGTACGATAACTCTGGTGGTTCAGGCGGTGGGCTATTCTACCGCGGCAATATGTGCCAAAGAGCCCGGGGATTATCTGCATGATGTGGTCGGTCCGCTGGGGCGCGCTACTGCTATAGAGAGATTCGGCACAGTGGTGTGTTGCGGAGGTGGTGTCGGTGTGGCTCCGTTACTTCCGATTCTCAAGGCTATGAAAGCTGCCGGCAACAGGGTGGTATCTATTCTTGCCGCACGCACGAAAGATCTGATAATTCTTGAGGATCAGGTGCGCGAACACTCCGATGAGGTGATAATAATGACTGACGACGGATCTTATGGAAAGAAAGGTCTGGTGACAAACGGATTGGAAGAGGTGCTGAATCGCGAGCAGGTCGATCTGGTATGCACTATCGGGCCGGCTGTGATGATGAAATATGTTTCGTTACTGACTAAACAGCATGAGGTTCCGACGATATGCTCGCTCAATACCATCATGGTCGACGGTACAGGAATGTGCGGAGCATGCCGTGTCACCGTAGATGGGAAGATGCGGTTCGTTTGTGTGGATGGTCCTGAATTCGATGCTCACAAGGTTGATTTCGACGAGATGATTCTTCGTCTGAAACCGGTTTAAAAAGTTAAATCATCGGTAATGAATAACGATACTATATCTCCGCGCGATGCCGCATGGCGCGAGGAACTGCGCAAGGCGCGCACGGCAAAGGAACGAACTTCAATTCCCCGGGCCAGGATGCCGGAACTTCCGGCGGCATATCGCGTGACATGTAATGAGGAGGTGAATCAGGGGTTGAGCGCCGGTCAGGCCGTGCTTGAGGCATCCCGCTGTCTCGACTGTCCCGATCCGCAGTGTGTCACAGGATGTCCGGTCGGAATAAATATACCGGGCTTTATCAAGAATATAGAGCGCCGCAACTTCGCTGAGGCGGCTTCGGTGTTGAAAGAGACCTCGGCTCTGCCTGCCGTATGTGGCCGTGTGTGTCCGCAGGAGCGCCAGTGTGAGTCGAAATGTATATACAACAAAATGAATCGTGAACCGGTGGCCATCGGATACCTCGAGCGTTTTGCGGCTGATACCGAACGCATGTCCGCGACACCGGTTGTAACGCCGCGTATGGCTCCTGCCGGCAAGAAGATTGCTGTAGTAGGATCAGGTCCGGCATCGCTTTCATTCGCAGGCGAGATGGCGCGCAGAGGTTATGAGGTGCATGTATTCGAAGCTCTCCACGAGATAGGGGGAGTACTTAAATACGGAATTCCGGAATTCCGTCTGCCGAATGAGGTTGTGGATGTCGAAATCAATGCGCTTGCCCGGATGGGTGTCAGGTTCATGACCGATTGTGTGATCGGAAAAACACTGAGCTATGATGATCTGGTAGAACGAGGATTCGCAGGTGTTTTTGTGGCTTCGGGCGCAGGTCTTCCGCGATTTATGGGTATTCCGGGTGAGAATCTGGTTGGTGTGATGTCGAGCAATGAATATCTGACCCGCATAAATCTCATGGGAGCCGGACGACCCGGATGGGCGACTCCTGTAATCCGTGGGAAACGTGTGGCAGTTATCGGCGGTGGAAATACGGCCATGGATTCATGCCGTACGGCGCGCCGTATGGGAGCCGAAGAGGTCTACATCGTGTATCGCCGGAGTGAGAGCGAGATGCCTGCCCGCCTGGAGGAGGTGCGTCATGCCAAAGAGGAGGGTGTAAGGTTTCTCACGCTGTTCAATCCCATCGAGTATATCGGCGATGAAAACGGTAGGGTGAGGTCGATGCGTCTTCAGAGAATGGAACTCGGCGAACCTGATTCATCAGGCCGCAGGTCGCCTGTGGCTGTACCAGGTGATATACATGAATTTGATGTGGATGAAGTGATAGTCAGTGTCGGGGTATCACCTAATCCCCTTATTCCAGATTCCATTGAGGGACTGGAAGTGACCCGGCGCGGAACCCTCGTGGTCAATGATGATTCGCTTGAGACTACAGTTCCGCTGCTATATGCCGGAGGCGACATTGTAAGAGGTGGAGCTACCGTAATTCTCGCCATGGGCGACGGCCGCAGAGCTGCGGCCGCTATGGATACCCGCCTTTCAAGACAATAGATATAAGGCTGCCGGCAAAAAAACTATATCATGAACTAACAAATATTCACATTTATCATTTCTATCAATTTCTGAAATTATGGCTGAATTGAACATAGAAGAGGTGTATCGCGCACAGATGGTGCTCAAGGATGTTGCGCGTCATCCCAAGATTATCGGTCCCACTGCGCTCAGTGACAAATGCAGCATATATCTGAAGCCGGAGAATCTTCAGCATACCGGTTCGTTCAAGCTCCGCGGTGCCTACTACAAGATATCGCAACTCAGCGACGAGGAGAAAGAGCGCGGTGTGATAGCCTGTTCAGCAGGAAACCATGCCCAGGGTGTGGCTTTAGGAGCGACTCACAATGGAATTAAATCGCTCATCTGCCTGCCTTCCGGTGCGCCGATTTCAAAAATAGAGGCTACAAGAAAGCTCGGTGCTGAGGTTTGTCTGGTTCCGGGTGTATATGATGATGCTTATGCAAAGGCTCTTGAGCTTCGCGATAAATACGGATACACTTTCGTGCATCCTTTTGACGATCCTCTTGTGATTGCCGGACAAGGCACCATTGGCCTTGAAATTCTCGAGGAGATGCCTGAGGCAGAGGCAATAGTGGTGCCTGTGGGTGGTGGCGGCCTGATATCAGGAGTAGCCTTTACCGTAAAGACATTGCGTCCGGATATAAAGGTCTATGGTGTTCAGGCAGCCGGAGCGGCCTCGATGGTGAAATCGTTGGAGTGTAAGAAACGTGAACATCTCGACAGTGTTCAGACAATTGCCGACGGTATAGCTGTAAAAGAACCGGGTGAGAATACCTTTGATCTTTGCGAAAAGTATGTGGATGAGATAGTGACTGTCAATGACGATGAGATCGCGGCTGCGATTCTCGCGTTGATCGAGAAACAGAAACTCGTGGCGGAGGGAGCCGGAGCAACCGCTGTAGCGGCGGCAATGTTCGGCAAATTGCCGGTTGACGGAAAGAAGGTAGTATGTCTTGTCAGCGGAGGCAATGTGGATGTAAATATGCTCAACCGTATCATAAACCGTGGTCTGGCTAAAAGTGGAAGAGTATGTCAGCTTGAACTCGAACTGCTTGACAAGCCCGGTACGCTATCGGGAGTTCTGAAGATCCTGGCTGAAGAGGGTGGGAATATCCTGTCGGTAAATCATGAGAGAATAGCGACGGGTACGGATATAAACAACTGTCTGCTGCATCTGGAGTTCGAGACTTTGAATCCGGAACATATAACCCGCATACGCAAGGCTCTGACGGAGGCCGGTTACCGGATTGTAGACTGACAAATGAAAGTCTGATAAGTAGAGAAAGCTGTTGCCGGTGGGCAGTGCTTTTTTCACCATAAACTTCAGCAGGGTAGTGCGTTGCCCTGCTGAAGCTGACGGTGAAGATCAAAAACCACACTTAAGAATCTTGTTGGCATAGCCACGTCAGGAGGCTGTGACTCTTTTTTTTACGGTGTTCAAACCAATAACCATGAACAAGTATATCTGTTTTGTAAGAAATTTCATTGTATCGGCATGTTGTATTCTGTCGTCGGTAGTCGTTTCCGGTGAAAACGTTATCGGATTTAATGATGGCTGGCGGTTTATATTGGATGACAATATCGCTTTCGGATCGCCCGATTTCGATGACAGTGAATGGCGGGAACTGGCGCTTCCTCATGACTGGAGCATCGAGGGACATTACGATAAATCCAATCCGAGCGGTCCACAAGGCGGATATATGCCGTGTGGAACCGGATGGTATCGTAAAAGTTTCGTTTTGCCTGATTCATTGGCCGGTAAACGGATATTCATCAATTTCGACGGGGTGTTCATGAAGAGCAGTGTGTGGATAAACGGGCGCATGGTAGGAGAGTATCCCAACGGTTATAACGCTTTTCAGTATGATATTACCCCGTTCGTAAAATACGGCGCGAACAATGTGGTGGCTGTGAGGGTGGACAACAGTCTCCAGCCGGCATCACGATGGTATACCGGATCGGGTATCTATCGTGATGTGAAATTGGTGGTTACCGATCAACTTCATTTCACACACGATGGCGTTTTCGTGCATACGTCTCATGCTTCGCCGGACAGTGCTGTTGTGGATGTCTCCGCCCATGTAATATGTAATGCTTATCCTGAAACTGTTTTCAACTGGTCCGACAACACCGATCTGTATGTATGGACCCGCGACAGCGAGAGCAAAACGCCTCCCGGTGCCAACCGCCGGATAGCCAAGGATTGCGTGGTGGAATTTGTAATTATGGCTCCTGACGGTTCTGAAGCCGGAAGAATGTCAGTCGAGCGCCGGATAGGTGATTTTACAGAAAATGATTTCGAAGCCCGTATAACGGTGCCTTCACCACAGCTGTGGTCAGCAGATACCCCGGATCTGTATACATTTATGTGCCGGTTGCTATGTGAAGGGAATGAGGTTGACAGACATACGGAGAAAATCGGACTACGTTCGGTGTCGTTCTCTCCGGAAACGGGAATGACGGTGAACGGGAAGCCGGAAAAACTTCGCGGTGTATGCCTCCATCAGAATGTGGGACCATTCGGTGTTGCTGTTCCCAAAGATATCTGGCGCGATCGTCTGCTCACACTGAAGGATATGGGATGTAATGCGGTTCGTTTGAGTCATTATCCTTTCGCAAGTTATATGTATGATCTTTGCGACAGTATCGGACTGTATGTCACCAATGAGATTTTCGATGAGTGGAACAGGGGACAGGAGTGGGGATTCAGTGAGTCAAGTTACGGTAAGATGCCATATACATATCATCTTTATTTCGAGCAATGGGCGGAAACCGACCTTACCCGTATGATCCGACGCGACCGCAACCATCCTTCGGTCATTCTCTATGTTCTCGGCAATGAGATTCCCAATCAACGCATAAAAGGTAATGAAATTGCCCGAAAGTTGGTGGAGATAGCCCACAGGGAAGATTTCACCCGTCCCGTAACAGCTGCATGCGATTTCTTTGCCGGTGCGAATATATATGGATTTATGGATAACTTCGATATCGCAGGTTACAATTATATCGACCGCATCCATCGTGACAGTCTTTATGCACAGGAACTTCAGGAATATCCCGGGCGCATTCTACTTGGAACGGAAACATATCATTCGGCCGGCAATCCGATCTGGAGCCGGCGAACAGATTCTTGCATCGGGGAGTTCGTATGGGTTGGATTCGATTATCTCGGCGAGATTGTATGGGATGGCGATCGCGGATGGTCGGAAAGTATGAACGATATCGCCGGATTTCCAAAACCGGAACATTATCTGCGCAAGTCATACTGGAGTAACGAACCGGTGGTGCATATAGGTGTGGAGTTTCCCAGTCCGCATCCCGATTTCCCGTGGTCGCCACGTATGGTGGAGAATCACTGGAACTGGCCGACAGATACAGTGATAAATCTGATCGCATATTCCAACTGCGATGAGGTAGAATTGCGTATAAACGGAAAGAAGATTGCAAGAAAAGCTGTTGACAGCGACAGTTGTCTGGTTCGTTTCCCCAGCATAAAGTTTACCGAAGGTAAGGCCGAAGCAATCGCATACCGCGACGGAAGGAAGTGTGGAATTCATGTGCTTGCCACATCCGGTCCGGTATCAAGGCTTGAAGCGGCTGTTAGCCGTGGCGATTTTTATGATTGTGTGGAGGTCAGGGCGGTCGATAGAAATGGCGTGACGGTTCCGTCGTGTAATGCGACCGCATCCGTCACTCCGTCGGGATGTTCTGTCGCCGGAATTGACAATGGAAATCAATACGATCCCGAAGGTAGGAAATATACATCGAAAAGTGAAGGAGATTTCTATAAGGGGCGCATGCGGCTGTATGTGCGCCGCGGAGAGACTCCCGGGCTGATAACTGTGGCGATTGCTGATGTAACACCATTGGATATAGATATTAATTAGGGATGTATATTTGTAGAGTGTGCTTATAGTAGAATATATATAACTTATAGAATACTATATCAATGGTAGATAACCTTCCATATATTATATTGTAAAATATCTTTTTTGTGAATCTTTTTCGCAGTGGTGTGAACTATCTGCGGAATGGTGCGTTGTTTATAGTGAAAGCTGAGCAAAACGATACAGTCTTATAAAGCAGACGCTACATCTTGCCCAGCTGACCAAGACTAATTAAATACAACTAACAAACTTCTCTATGAACACCGCTCCATTACAAGGAATCAAAGTAATCGATTTCACCGAGGTACAATCAGGTCCCTCATGTACACAAATGCTCGCATGGCTTGGCGCCGACGTAATCAAGATTGAACGTCCGGGTGTAGGCGATGCAACGCGTAAAGAACTCCAGTTCAATCCTGATCTGCCAAGCTACTATTTCCTTCAGCTTAACAGTGACAAGAAGTCTATCGCTCTTGATGCGAAGACACCCGATGGCAAGGAGATTCTTACCAAGCTTATCGCTGAGGCTGATATTTTTGTGGAGAATCTCCACCCCGGGGCTATGGATAAGCTCGGCTTCAGCTGGGATGTTGTCCATAAGCTCAATCCTAAGTGTATCTACGGCACCATCAAGGGCTTCCCTGTATCGTCGAAGTATAAAGATCTTAAGGCTTACGAGCCTATCGCTCAGGTGACGGCGGCGGCCGCTTCAACCACAGGCTGGTATGAAGGTCCTGACAATATTCCTACACAGTCGGGTGCCGCTCTTGGCGATTCAAATACCGGTATGCACCTTCTTATAGGTCTGCTTGCCGCTCTTCAGCAGCGCAACCGCACAGGCGAGGGCTGCTATGTATATCAGTCGATGCACAACGCATGTCTTAACCTCTGCCGTATCAAGACCCGTGACCAGCTTACTCTTGATAAGATCGGTTATCTGACCCAGTTCCCCCAGTATCCTGATCAGAAATTCGGTGACTGTGTTCCCCGTTCAGGAAATATCGAGGGTGGCGGTGTTCTCGGATGGACTTACAAATGTAAACCTGCCGGCGATATGGATTCAGAGATTGATGCAAACAATTATGTATATATCATTCTCCAGCGTGGTGCCAAGGATTTCGAGGCTGCCTGCAAGGCTATGGGCTTCGAGGATTGGCTGACGAATCCCGACTTCAACACTGCTGATGCCCGTGACCGCCATAAACAGGAAATCTATCAGCGCATCGGCGCATGGACTGCTGACAAGACTAAATTCGAGGTTACTGATATTCTCGGTCCTGCCGGAGTGCCTGTCGGTCCTGTCCTTTCCACCAAAGAGATCATGAGCGATGAGACGCTTTACGACGGTAACACCCTTGTCAAGATCAATCAGGGGGGCGAGATCGGTGAGTTCGTAACCGTTGGTTGCCCGTTCACTATGTCGAACTATCAACCTACATACGGACCTGCTCCAGAACTGGGTGGTGATACCGATGATGTACTCAAGAGTCTCGGTTATACCCCCGACCAGATCTCATCGTTTGCCAAGAACGGAACAACAGCTCCGCTTGCTAACGGCCAGATGTAATTTCCGGAAATATTAGATTCTGATTTTGGCACTGTACCCCTCCGGTCAGGGCCACGCCCCGGAGGGGGCTGAAAAGCACTGACCGGCGAATCTTCAAATATAGTTTTTAGTTGTTAGTTTTTGGTTGTCGGCCGAGTTTACTCGGATCGGGTAACCTCGGCCTGACAACTAAAAACTAACGATTATTCTTTTTTCCGCGGGAACAGATATTATTAATCAATTGAAATAGATGGCTTCGGGCCATAGGATTCAATTTCTTGCGGATTTCAATATATACTTTACTTTACTTACAACTTAAAAACTATGTCTGAAACTACAAATAATACAGCAGCTAAGAATACAGCTGCTGATACGGCAACCGCTGCAAAACAGGGTCCGCATTTTCCGGAGCAGGTGACGGGTATGTATATACTTGCGCGCGCTCTCAAGGAGGTCGGTATCGATACAATGTATGGTCTGGTAGGTATTCCTGTAACTGAAGCCGCATATATAGCTCAGGGTCAGGGAATCCGCTTCGTAGGTTTCCGCCACGAACAACAGGCCGGTATGGCCGCCGCCACTCATGGTTTCCTAACCCACACTCCTGGTGTGCTTCTGACAGTTTCGTCGCTTGGCTTTATGAATGGCCTCACCGCTACGGCCAATGCTACCGTTAACTGTTATCCTATGATTCAGATTTCGGGAGCATCAGATCCTACAATGGTTGATATGGATATGGGAACATACGAACAGCTCGACCAGCTGAATACAGCTCGTCCACTTGTGAAGGCTGCTTTCCGTTGCTCACATGCGAAGGATATTCCTTCCGCAGTGGCAAGAGCTTACCGTGCAGCCGTCAGCGGTCGTCCCGGCGGTGTATATATCGACATGACAACTCCTGCCCTTGGCGAGATTATGGATGCGTCGGAGGCCGAGAAGCTCTTCTATAAACCTGTCGATGTATATGCTCCCGTAGCTCCTACGCAGAGTGCGGTTGACCGTGCTGTAGAGATTCTTACTTCTGCCAAGCGTCCTGCCATTCTGTTGGGAAAAGGTGCGGCATACGCTCAGGTCGACGACAAGATCAAGGAACTGATCGAGACCTATAAGATTCCGTATCTTGCCATGTCTATGGCCAAGGGTCTTATGCCCGACAATGGCGAATACAGTGCTTTGAGTTGTCGTTCTACTATTATGGAACAGTCTGATGTAGTGATGGTTATCGGAGCCCGTCTTAACTGGATGCTTCAGTTCGGACGCGGCAAATGGAATCCCGATATGAAGTTTATCCAGCTTGATGTGGAACCCCGTGAAATTGACCGTAATGTGCCGGTTGCAGCGCCTGTAGTAGGTGATATGGGTGAGTCGCTTGATATGATTCTTGCTTCACTCAAGGGTAAGACCATGCAGACCGATCCGCAGTGGGTGCCTTCGCTTCAGGCAGAGGCGAAAGTAAAGAATGCCAAGTTCCACGCTCGTCTCGCAGATGCAGTAAGTGCGAACCCGATGAACCATTGGAGTGCGCTGAGTGCAGCAAAGAAAGTGCTTGAGGCCAATCCTGATGTGATTCTGGTGAACGAGGGTGCAAACACGCTCGATGATACCCGTGATTCAATTGATATGGTGCTTCCTCGCCATCGTGTAGACTGCGCCTCATGGGCCATCATGGGTATGGGCATGGGTTCTGCAATCGGAGCCGCAGTCGCAACAGGTAAGAGCGTGGTTGCCATAGAGGGCGACAGCGCATTCGGTTTCTCAGGTATGGATTTCTCGACAATCTGCCGTTATAAACTTCCTGTTACTGTCTGCATCTTCAACAACGGTGGTATTTACAACGGTGTAGGTGTGCCTCTTGATAAGACAACAGATCCTGCGCCTACCACTCTTGATGTGAATGCCCGTTACGATAAACTTGGAGATGCGTTCGGCGCACAGACATATTATGTAACAACTCCCGATGAATATCAGCAGGCTCTGACCGAGGCTATCGCTTCAAAGAAACCTTGTCTGATTGACGTGCAGCTCGGAGCCGATTCCGGTAAGGAGAGCGGCCACATCGGATATCTGAATCCCGCAACCCTTATTTCCGTGACAGTCTGATCCGCAGATCGGATCTGTTCGCAGATGATAAGACACAAGACGTCGGGGAAGCATCCCTTCTGAGACTTCCCCGCCGTTTTTTATCCTGTTTTACATTTTTATTATGTTCACGCTACAAGACAAACCACCTTTCTGATTTTCTATGAGCGAGGGACTAATGTTTAACTATTAAAACTGTAACTATATGCTTCACATTATTTTATATGCGATAGTTCCTATTATCGTAGTGATGCTGGCAGGTTTCATCGCCGGAAAGAAAGGTGCTTTTACCGGAGACAACGCCAAGGCGTTCAATAAGGTTGTGCTTGATTTTGCATTGCCGGCAGCCTTGTTTGTATCAATTGTTGACGCAAGCCGTGAGATGCTTGTGCGTGATATCAAACTTACTATCATATCTGCAGTCGGCATAATGGCATGTTTCATGCTTGTATATTTTATTTATGCCTACTGTTTCAAGGGCAACAATAAGGCCGATGGCGCTATTATGGCGTTGGTATGCGGCTCGCCGACAATCGGCTTCCTCGGATTTGCCGTGCTGGAGCCTATCTTCGGAACAACCCCGTCTGTTGCGCTTGTAGTGGCTATCGTGGGTATCGTGGTGAATGCCATCGGCATTCCTGTCGGCCTGTCGCTTCTTAACTCAGCTAATCAGAAGCTGAAACCTCTTGCTCCCGGTGAGAAGAAACCGAGTGCATGGAAACCTGTGCTTCATGCTCTTGCGCAGCCTGTGGCCTGGGCGCCTATTCTCGCTGTAGTTTGGGTTGCCGTCGGTCTTCCCTGGCCTGATTGGGCAAGCCCGTCGTTCGACCTTATAAAGGGCGCTAACGCCTCTATGGCAGTATTTGCAGCAGGTGTAACCCTTTCGGCTGTGAAAGTTACAATCAACTGGCAGGCTGTTCTGGGCTGTATCATGAAGCTTATCGTAATGCCGGCTATGGTACTTGTGCTTGGTCTTATATTCAAGATGGACCCGATGAATCTTAAGATGCTTGTAGTAGCAGCGGCTCTTCCCCCTGCCTTCTCAGGTATTATCATCGCCAGCCAGTATGACACTTACGTGGCAACTTCCACTTCGTCGCTTGCCCTGAATGTTATAGCATTCGTAGCTTTCTGTCCGCTGTGGATATGGCTTACCGACATATGTGTCAAGGCATTCTGATAAGTCAGTCCTGTAGCTCGCAACATTCTTTCATATTCGAGCAAAATCCGACTGAAAGTAGTATACCCACGGATAATAAAAAATAATTTCCACGACTTACTTAATAGAGTTGACTTACTTGATTCTCGATCGACAGTTTTTGTTTTGATCTCTCCATTCAATCTAAATATTTGTGAGACAGACGCGGGGCGCCGTGACACAATTGTCAGCGACACCCCGCGTTGTTTTTTATGTCGCACATGATGTAGATGACACAAGCTTCATACAGTTTTAAAGAAATCATATAACTATTATGAAACAGATAATGGACGGGTGTACGGCTGCCACCCATATAGCGTACGCACTCAGCGATGTAGCCACCATTTATCCGATTACCCCGGTTGCATCGATGGGGGAGACGGCGCAGAAATGGGGTATGGCCGGCAGGAAGAATTATGCCGGAGCAACTCTTCAGGTAAAGGAGATGGAGAGCGAACTCGGTGCGGCAGGTGCCACACACGGCGCTATGGCAGCGGGATCGCTTGCCACAACCTTTACCAATTCCCAGGGACTGATGCTGATGCTTCCGAATATGTTCAAGATCGCAGGCAACCGTCTGCCGGCTGTGTTCCATGTCGGAGCGCGTTCTCTTGCAACCCATGCTCTGAGTATTTTCGGAGATCATTCTGATGTGATGGCAACACGTGCGAGCGGTTTCACATATCTGGCTTCGGCCAACGTTCAGGAGACGATGGATCTCGCGCTGGTGGCGCATCTCGCTGCATTGGAGGGCTCATTGCCTGTATGCCATTTCTTCGATGGCTGGCGCACATCGAACCAGATGGCTACGATAGATGTGATAGATTATGCATCAATATGGCCGCTTGTAAATAGTAAAAAGATACAGGCTTTCAGGAGCCACGCCCTGAATCCGGATCATCCGTCGCTGGCCGGATCTGCACAGAACAGTGATGTTTTCTTTCAGAATGCCGAGGCATCGAATAAGGCCTACGATGCTTTTCCAGCTATAGTTCAACAGATGATGGATAAAGTGGGGGATGTGACAGGGCGCCGATATCGCTTGTTCGATTATGTAGGTGACCAGGATGCCGGAGTGGTGCTTGTGGCGATCGGGTCAAGTTGCGAGGTGATAGAAAGTACGCTGCCTGCGCTGAAAAAAGCCGGTTATAAAGTCGGGCTCGTGAAGGTGAGGCTGTTCCGTCCGTTCTCTGCCGAGGCTCTGATGAATGTCATTCCATTGTCAGCTCATACGGTTGTGGCGCTTGACCGCACGAAGGAACCGGGCGCGGAAGGGGAGCCGTTGTTCAAGGATGTGGCTACCGCTACGGTGGTGGCCGGACGGACGGGAGTTCGTGTGCTTGGTTGCCGTTATGGTCTTGCAAGCAAGGAATTCAATCCTGCGATGATGAAGGCTGTTGTCGATGAGGCGCTCAAGACGCAACCCCGACGGTTCTTCACGGTAGGAATCACTGACGATGTCACCCGTCTGTCGCTTGATATTGACAGCAGTTTTACCGTTACTCCAGTCGAGAGCGACGGCACTCCGCTACGTCAGGCTATATTCTACGGGATGGGGTCGGACGGCACAGTCGGCGCTACCAAACAGGCTGCCCGCATCATCGGCAACAGCGGAGATCTGTACGCGCAGGCATATTTTTCATATTCGGCTAAAAAGTCGGGAGGATATACTACGTCACAGTTGCGTATAAGCCATGAGCCGATAACGGCTGAATACAATATAGAGAATGCCGATTATGTCGCATGCCATAAGGATACATATGTGAGGCGTTTCGAGTTGCTTCGGTCATTACGGCCCGGGGGAGTGTTCGTTCTCAATTGCAGCTGGACTGATCAGGAACTGTCGGCAATACTCCCGGCTGCAATGAAACGCCGTATCGCTAATGATAAAATTGATTTTTATGTTATCGATGCACAGTCCATATCCCGCAAGGTTGGTTTGGGAGTTCGTATAAACATGATAATGGAAACGGTATTCTTCTATCTTTCGGGATGTATGCCGTTCGATAAGGCCGTAGCCGGACTGAAACAGGAGATAACATCGACATATATGCATGAGGGGGGCGATGTTGTGCAGAAAAATATTCAGGCTGTAGATCTTGCTGCCGCAGCTCTACGGAAAGTTGCTGTGCCGGAAGATTGGGCTACAGCCGGTGATGCTCCGTCGGGGAAACTTGTATATTCAGGTATCCCATGTAATACGGCTGATTTTTTCAAGGTTATATCCGAGCCTTGTCTGAAGCTCGAAGGCGATTCGCTGCCTGTATCGGTTTTCACTGCCGACGGCCATATGCCGATGGGCACCACAGAGTTCGAGAAACGCCGCATAGCAATAGATATTCCGCAGTGGAATCCGCAGAAATGTGTTCAGTGTACGGAATGTTCACTTGTATGTGCCCACGCTGCCATACGTCCCTTTATACTTACTGCTGAGGAATTATCCGAAGCTCCCTCTGACCTCGGTCTGGAAACGGTTCAATGGAGAGCAGGGGCGAAGGCTGCTCCGGGTAAGGATCTGCGTTACCGTATTCAGGTCTATGCGGAAGACTGCACCGGCTGCGGTTCGTGTGCAGTGGTATGTCCGGGGCATGCACTGACGATGGTTCCCGCTTCCACACAGATGGAGAAGCAGATCGCAAGTCTTGATTTCATTGAAAAGAATGTGGTTCTGAAAGAGAATCTGCTGCCTCGGTTTACTGTGGCCGGATCGCAGTTGCATCAGCCTCTGCTGCAGTTCTCCGGAGCGTGTGCCGGCTGTGGAGAAACTCCTTACGTAAAACTTCTTACCCAGTTGTTCGGCGAACGCATGCTGATAGCAAATGCAACCGGATGTTCTTCGATATGGGGAGCCAACTATCCCAGTAATGCCTACTGTGTGCGCAAGAGCGACGGCCGTGGGCCTGCCTGGGGCAACTCTCTGTTCGAGGATAATGCCGAATATGGCTATGGTATGGCTGTGAGTAACCGTCACCGTAGAGAAACACTTGCATCCGATGTACGTGAACTTCGGAAAAGCGGATTGCTCTCTACTGATCTCGCCGCGGCAATGGATAGCTGGCTTGCAGCTTTCGGCGATCCTGAAAAATCGTTTGAAACAGGTAAAGGGGTGGCGGAAAGTCTGAAGGCATTTATTCCTGATAGCGGAAGCGATGAGGCAAAGCTTAAAGATGCCATACTTGCAAATTCCGATATGTTCGGAAAGAAAAGTGTATGGGCGATAGGTGGCGACGGATGGGCCTATGATATCGGTTTCGCAGGGCTTGACCATGTGCTTGCTTCCGGTGAGGATATAAATATACTGGTAATGGATACGGAATGTTACTCGAATACCGGAGGCCAGACCTCAAAGGCAACTCCTCTCGGTGCTGTAACGAAATATTCGCCATCGGGTAAACGCACTTTCAAGAAAGATCTCGGCAGAATGATGATGAGCTACGGTACGGTATATGTGGCTCAGATAGCTCTCGGAGCTGATTTTCAGGGCACTGTGGATGCTCTTAGAGAGGCGGAGGCATATCCGGGTCCGTCGATTGTAATAGCATACTGCCCCTGTATCAATCATGGTATACGCGCGGGCATGAGCCAGTCGGTCATAGAGGAACGTAAGGCGGTGGAAGCCGGCTACTGGCAGCTATATCGTTTCAATCCGCTGATGAAAAGTGAACGTCTGTCGCCATATATCTCAGATGAAATGGTAGAAGACGGCGGTTCGGATGCAGTTATGTCGGAGGCCGGTGTCACGGCCACATCCGGGCGTGTTCTTTCCATTGACTATCCGCGCGGCAACGGCGGATCAGCGATTGATGCGTCTGTAGCCGGAAAACCGCTCTTCCCGCAGGCGAACCTCGACTCTCTTCTTGATGGAGAAGACCGTTATGCCGATATAGCGCTTGCCGCTCCCGCTATGGCTCGGGAACTGCGCTCCGCCTTATCGGTAAGAACCAACCTGTTGCATACGCTGTTGGAAGGTCTGAGCGGTATAATTTAGAATCCGGTTTGAAAAAGGATGACGTTATAAGTAAGTCATGGTAATTATAAAGTATAATATACTTAACAGGACTTTATATCATCCGCGGCATCCTTTCGCCGGATTATACCAACATCTTCAGTCTTTTTCGACAAGCTCAAAAGCGCAGGCGATAACGTGTAGCCCGCTACACTTTTTCATCTTCGAGCAAAATCCGACTGAACATATGCTCACGGATAATATAAAATATTTTACGCTCGATGGTATACGCCTGCGCCGTTTGCCGGACAATGGAGTGGTGATTGTAGTAAGCCATATGGCGGACGGGAGTATAGTCACCGATAAGAGAGTGCTTTAAAAAAAGAGGGGGTGTGTGGTGGCGGACCTGTGAGCCGTTACCACACACCCCTCTCAGGATCGATATTCAAGGGTTGTTGAAAACTTATCAAGCGTCAGCGTTAAGCACGGGTTGAGCCGGTTCGTCGCTGCAAAGAACTACCAGAAGGTTACCTACGAGCTGTGCCTTACGTGTATCGTCAAACTTGACGACACCATCTTGTTCAATACGGTTTACAGCCATCTTTACCATGCTCACCGCTCCTTCCACAATCTTTTCGCGTGCCGATATTATTGCTGAGGCCTGTTGGCGGCGGAGCATTACGGCTGCGATTTCAGGAGCATATGCGAGGTAGTTGAGGCGTGCCTCCACAACCTCCATTCCGGCAATGGCCAGGCGCTCGTTGATGGTGCGTTCGAGCAGTTCGTTGATCTCGTCGCCGCCGTCGCGCAGGGTTAATTCATTTTCGTCGGTGCCGGTCTGGTCGTAGGCATAGCGACCGGTTACCTCTCGGAGTGCGGCATCGCTCTGTATTCGAACGAACTTTTCGAGAGCCGCGTTGCTTATCGAACCTATACCGGTTGTTCCGAGCGACTGTGAGTCAATATCGAAAACGGCGCGGTAGGTATCTTTGATTTTCCATACCAGCACCATACCGATAAGCACCGGGTTGCCGATTTTATCGTTAACCTTGATTGGATCTATATCCATATTGCGTATGCGCAACGACAGCTTTTTACGTGTGATGAACGGATTTACCCAAAAATAGCCTGTCTTACGGACGGTGCCTACATATTTTCCGAAGAATATCATTACCCGGGCTTCATTGGGCTCCTGAGTGAAATAGCCGATACAGCCTATCACGAATACGATAAACAGCACACCTGCGATAGGAACTGCCACTTCAGGTGACTGCTCCAGAAATTCCATAAGTACTGCTCCGATTGCAATCGGGATCAGTATGAAAGTAAAGAAAAGCATGGCGAATCCGGATATGCAGAGTCCTTTGAACGTGCGCTCCTGTTCTTCCTTGTTTGTGCCCGGATTGTCGGATCTGTTCTTGTTCATTATTGTAAGTTTTGTATTAAGTTATGATTTGTTAATTATCGCGTTTGACAAAACGTTTTGTTACTGACTGCGGAAGTAAAATTAATCATTAAACAATAATTTTCCAAATCATTTCCGATGTATTTTAAGCGGATTAAATACGGAAGTGACTTTGATTTTATTATCGCATTCTGAACAGATGTCAAGTGCGATTGTGTATTTTAATGCCGGTATAACGCCTCTGTGGGCTTTGTAGAGACATTTTGCTCAAAAATAGCTAAAATTATTTGCAAAATGCTTGGAGGATACCGATGCATTTCATACCTTTGCAATATACAAAGAGATTGTAGTATAGTCTGTGGCAATAATCGGTAATAGGAGGTGAATTATAATGGTTGGACTATTAGATGTGTTTTTCATTAATGTCAGGAGGATCCACAGACAAGATACGGAATATTTCCGATAGAATTCTCTTCATCTGATTTAATATTCCCTGTGGAAGGAGCCAGCGGTTGGTTCCTTCCACTATGTTTATATATACCTGAAGATACGGGGCTGAATGATCTCGTAAAACTTGATTTGATATGAACCTATGTGTCGCGATATAATGATTGTGACCTCAGACGGATGCCGGTCGCGGCGACCTCTATCAACCGCTATGTAGGCACCCGGTCCATATGGATACAAAAAGCGGCTGTGCGCACAATCAGCGACACAGCCACATGAGTCTTATATAAGGATATTTATTAACGGTAGATTACCATTTGAAATTCACAGGGTCATCGACCCCTTCGTAAGGTTCATCGTTCCAGGGATAGTATGATTTGTAGGTGCATATGAATTTAACGGGCATCTCATTATCGTTCAGAACCCATACGAAAGAGTAGTCATTGAAATACTCCTGATAGGAAACCTCGCTAGCTGACAGAGGAAGGTGTGCGGTTGCTTTTCCGAGAAGTCCGGCATAGTAGGCTGGAGCCATTTCGTCCATGTCAATGCGGAAAGAGGCATCGTAAAGCATTATGCCCGACTTGTTGTATATCACATCAGCATAAGAGGCATCGGTATATTTTATTTCGCACTCCATTTTTCCTGACGGATAGTCATCATCGCATACTTTCACTTTTGTAATGTCACCATCGGCATTATAGGTGATGGTCGTTATCTCGTTGTCGCCCTCGGTGCGTTTCATCTCGATAAGCTGACCATTGTCGTTGTACTTGAACCACCATTCGTCAATGTCTGTGTAATCGTCATCATCTTCATCCTCTTCATAGGCGTATTCGATGAATCCCTGCGCATTCAGTTTGATGTAGAAGTTAACATCGTCGTTGCCCCATTCTACGTTCATAGTCATGTCGTAATCAGAAGGGCGTGTGGCGGAACGGGATTCCGTGGATGGTGAATAATTGAATGTAGTCACCTCATCGTCGTTCACGATTTTTGTGACAAGTCCGTTGTCATTCTTATATATTACATAGTCTCCTACCTGTGTCGGCAGTCCTTCGGTGAATACAGATGAGGGATTGGGTTTGGTTACGCTTTCCTGGTCCGAAGGTTTTCCTGATGTTTCGGGTTCATCCTTGTCGTCGCTGCACGCGGTGATCGTTACAGTCAGGGCTGCAAGGCATGCATAAGTCAGTTTAGATAGATACTTCATATGAAATAGTTTAAATCGGATTTTCTGCAAAGATAATACAAATGCAGTAAAATAAAAAAAGTTGCCATGCTGCTGTATCATCAACGCATACTGACATACTCCGGTAAACAATATGTTTTACCGTAAGTAAGTCATGAAAATTATTACGTATAATATACTTAACAGGACTTTATATCATCCGCGGCATCCTTTCGCCGGATTTCACCCTCATCTTCAGTCGTGTAGCTCGCTACACTCCTTCATCTTCGAGCAAAATCCGACTGAAAGTATGATCACGGATAATATAAAATAATTTCCACGACTTACTTATGCATATGAAGATATGTGGCTGTGACTTTTTTATTTGATTGCACCCATTATAACCTTATTGCACAGATTTGGTTCGTTTGTGCAATCCTATTGAAGCGACGAGGTTTATAATATCCTTTTTTGTGACGCGTTATTGAAAAAATAGCAAGTAATTGAACTTTATAAAATTCTCAAATGTAAAAATGAGGGATGAAAATATTTATTTTATAAGGCGATTTTTTGCCGCTAAAATTGTGCATATTCAAAAAAAAATCGGATATTTGCAAAAAACAAGATTTGGCCATGGAAGAGATCAAGAGTTTTGAGCAGGTTTATGACCATCTGGGCAGTCTGTCTTCACGTAAGCGGATAGCTGTCGTTTGTCCCGACGATGAATGCACTCAGTCGGCCATATTGATGGCGCTCGATAAGGGACTTGCTGATTTTATTCTGGTTAGTACTCCGCAAGGATTACAGTCGCTTCCCGATCGTATTGTAGCAGATGCCGATCATGTGAAAACTATTGAGGTTGCCGATTCCGATGCTGCCGCAATGTATGCCGCGGATGCGTGCCGCATAGGGGAAAGCGATATTATGATGAAAGGGCTTATCAATACTGATAATTTCCTGCGTGCTATCCTTAATAAAGAGAAAGGGTTGTTGCCCAAAGGCAATGTTCTCACACACCTGTCGGTAGCGGAGATGCCGTCGTACCACAAACTTCTTTTTTTCAGCGATGTGGCGGTGATTCCTTATCCAACGCTTCAGCAGCGTGAGGCAATGCTCTGCTACGATATCGCGACATGCAGGAAGTTCGGTATATCCCGTCCGAAAATCGCTCTGATCCATTTTACTGAAAAAGTCAACGAGAAATTTCCGAATTCAGTCGACTATGTGAAACTTGAGGAAATGGCCGGTTCGGGGAGATTCGGAGAGGTGTATATGGCGGGGCCGATGGATGTGAAGACTGCTTGCGACCGACATAGTGCCGAAGTGAAGGGTATCGAATCGCCGGTATGCGGTGATGCTGATCTGCTGATATTTCCAAACATTGAATCGGGCAATACTTTCTATAAGACCATAACTCTGTTTGCCGGAGCTACGATTGCCGGTATTCTTCAGGGGGCGGTCTGTCCGGTAATTCTGACCAGCCGTAGCGACAATACCATCTCGAAACTATCGAGCATGGCAATCGCATGTATGAATGCACTTTAAACTGACAACAAAACTTGACGTATGAAGATACTTGCCATAAATCCCGGTTCCACATCTACGAAGATGGCGGTGTATGAGGATAAAACTCCGCTGCTCACGCTTGCCCTGCGGCACAGTGTGGAAGATCTGGAGCCGTTTCCGAGAGTTATCGACCAGTTCGATTTTCGCAAGAATCTAATTCTTAAGGCTCTTGCCGACAATGGCATACCCTTTGAGTTCGATGCTGTGATCGGACGCGGTGGATTGCTCCGTCCGATTCCCGGAGGAGTATATGAGGTGAATGAGGCCATGATAGCTGATATATTTAAGGTTCGTCGCAGTCATGCCTGTAATCTTGGCTGTATCATTGCGAGCGATCTGGCGAAGGAGCTGGGTTGCAAGGCTTTCATTGCCGATCCGGGTGTAGTGGATGAACTTGAGGAGATTGCCCGTGTGACAGGTTCGCCGCTTATGCCGCGTGCCACTACATGGCACGCTCTTAATCAGCGCGCGATAGCACGCAGGTTCGCCGCCGAACGGAGCAGTGCTACAGGCAAGAAAATGGCATATGAAGATTTTAATCTCATTATCTGCCATCTTGGGGGAGGAATTTCAATCGGAGCGCATAAGGATGGGAAAGCGATAGATGTGAACAACGCTTTCGACGGTGAAGGGCCTTTCTCACCGGAGCGTGCAGGCTCGCTCCCTTCGGGATCGCTTATAGATTTGTGCTATTCAGGCCGTTACAGCAAGGATGAACTTAAGAAACGAATAAGCGGTAACGCAGGTCTGGCCGCTCATCTTGGTACGACACATATTCCCGAGATTCTTGAGCGCATCGAAAATGGCGATGATTATGCACGCCTTGTGCTTGACGCGATGATATACCAGATCGCGAAACACATAGCGTCTCTCGGCCCGGTATTTTACGGAAAAATAGATGCGATTCTCGTAACCGGCGGCATAGCATATTCAGATTATGTGGTTTCGCGCCTGAAAGAGCGTATAGAGTATATGGCTCCGGTATATATATATCCAGGCGAGGACGAACTCGAGGCTCTGGCGCTTAATGCCCTCGGCGCTCTTAATGGTGAACTCCCGGTGCAGGTGTATACGCAAAAAAAAGCTAAACCCCTCCATTGCGCGGAACCTCAGCTCAACTGACGCGAAATTGAAAAAGGAGGGGAACAATAAATTCATCTTATAAAGCGAGCTTCCATAATCCGTATGGAAGCCGCTTTTAATATTTGTAAACAAGATTATGAGTATTCTTTCTCATTCAGAGCTTCTTACACGTATTGAAAAAATCGGATGCGATAAAACTTCATTGACATTGCCCCGCCAGGCGGCTCTCGCAATTCTTGCGGGAGCGTTTATCGCACTCGGAGGCATACTGTCGGTATACGTCGGCTTCGGTATTCCTGGTATAGCGGCCGCTAATCCTGGTTTGCAGAAACTGCTGAGCGGGTTGATGTTTCCGGTAGGGCTGTTTCTGATAGTGCTATTCGGCGGAGAACTTTTTACAGGCAACAATGCAGTTCTGATGCCCGGATGTTTCCGCGGGCATTTCGGCCTGTTGTCTGTGATAAAGAACTGGATTCTGGTGTGGAGTTTCAATTTTGTCGGAGCCCTCGCATTTACATATATTTTTGTATATTTCAGCGGACTTACAGCCGCGGAGCCGTACCATACAGCTGTGATTAATATAGCTCAGGCAAAGGCTTCACTACCGTGGGGGGTGGCATTTGTGAAGGGGATTGCTGCAAACTGGTGTGTATGTCTGGCCGTATGGCTCTGTCTTATGGTAAACTCCCTTCCGGCGAAAGCCCTCGCGTGCGTGATTCCAGTAGGTGCTTTCGTTGTTCTCGGCTATGAGCATTGTATCGCCAATATGTTTTTTATTCCGGTGGGTATGCTTGAAGGTGGGGCCGTGGATATCTCAGGACTTTTCAATAATCTTATTCCGGTTACGGCCGGAAACATCGTTGGGGGAGCGCTTCTTGTCGGGGCCCTTTTTTATGTTGTGCATCGCCCCACAGGATGTATTGGTAAGTAAGCTTGTCAGGGCGGGGTTATCTGACACGGAGTATTTTATGCGTCTGTAGCGACAGACGCCACGCCGGATGTGCGAGAATGTAGGCGATGGTCGACTCCGTAATTGCCCTGTTGAGTGCGTTGTCGCCCGTATCGCATGGCTGAAGAGCAAGCATGGCTCCAAATGCCATTCCCATACCGGCGTAAAATCCGATGCGTTCCTCTTCGGCTTTGGAGGGGGGAAAGGTTTCTTCCTGGTACAGTAATTTTATCTCATCGATACGGCGCAGTTTAACCTGTGCATTTTTGGGCGAGCATGTTATGTGGTCGATAAGATCGAGCATATCGTCTGGCAGATCGAATGTACCGTTGGTCTCAATCTGAATTTTTTTCCCGGCATCGCGAAGTTTTTCGAGTAGCGATTTTGTAAGGGTCATAGTAGGTTCACCACCTGTGATGACTACAAATTCCGCCGGGAAACGGCAGGCTTCGGCAACAATCTCCTCATCCGTCATTTCTGTAAACCCCTCGTGTGACGTATCGCAGAAGGGGCAGCGGAGATTGCAGCCGGACAGCCGGATGAATACCGAAGCATATCCTGTGCGGTATCCTTCTCCCTGAAGCGAATAGAAGATTTCGTTAACTTTCATGGATATCCGGATCAGATATGTTACAGAGCTCCTGCGGCAGCAATGTCGGCGGCGGATGCATCCGACGCTACGTACATGACACTGTTGCCCTCCGATTCGCGTACTGTGACTATAAAGCATCCGGGCACCTCGCCGCATACCCAGCGGGCTATGTTTTCTGCCGTTGGATTGAACGGAAGGATTGAATTGAGGTCGGCGTGGTCAAGACGGTCGTGAACACGCTGTTTGATGTGGGTGAAATCGGCTACCATTCCATCGGCATTGAGTTCCGATGCGCGGCAGTAAACGGTAATCACCCAGTTGTGACCGTGAATTCGGCTGCATTTGCTTTCATAGGAGAGTCGCAGGCTGTGGGAGCCGGCTATTTCCATCCGTTTCTTTATATAGTACATTCGTTTTTCTGCTCTTCTGATTTATCTGCAAAGGTACGAAAAATTCCCTTTATAAATCACACCGCCGCTGATGAACGGTTGCAGGTGGAAATATCCGGGAGGTCATAGCGGATACAGTGTTATTGTTTCTCCCGGAGCTGTTTCTACGTCATACTCATAGACGGCCGGAAGTTCAGGTAAGCGAGGGTGATGCAGCTCTGGACTTACAACAGCCTTTTTTACAGGTATATACCCGTAGAACGGATTAGTATTCTCGCCGTCAGCCAAAGCTATATTCTTACCCTGTAGCGGAACGAATGATCGTATCCTCAGATTTCCACCGAGATGCGACTTCACGGTGGCAGTGGTCAATATGCCATCATTCCAGGTCATGTCAACTTCGAATCCTCCCCGCGCCATTAGTCCGCTAACAGCGCCTTCGCTCCATACCGAAGGGAGGGCGGGGAGCAGATGAAGCGCTCCGTCGTGGCTCTGAATAAGCATTTCCGCCACTCCGGCTGTATAGCCGAAGTTTCCGTCGATCTGAAACGGCGGATGGGCATCGAACAGGTTCGGATACAGACGTGAGCTTATAAAATTGGTGATTATCAGGTCGGCATGGTCGCCGTCGAACAGGCGGGCCCACAGGTTGATTTTCCATCCTATCGACCATCCGGTGGCTTCGTCGCCCCGGTGACACATAGTTGTGTGGACAGCTTCAAATAGTTCAGGCTGTCGGAAGGGTGAGATCTGCGCCGAAGGATATAGACCGTAGGCATGAGAGATGTGTCTGTGTGTATCTGTGGGATTGTCGCAGTCGGTCTGCCACTCCTGCAACTGATTGTGTCGGCCGATCTGCATGGGTGGCAGGCGTTCCGTTACTGTCTGTAGTGTATCGCGGAATTCTCTGTCGATCCCAAGTGTCCGGGCTGCTTCAAGGGTATGATGCAATATGTCGAGCGCTATCTGATTGTCCATAGTACATCCGGCGATAATGGTAGACGCCTCTCCGTGTCCTTGTCCTTCGGCTCCGGTCGGTCCATGTTCGGGCGACATGCTCGGAACTGTCACGAGCCATCCTGTAGCAGGGTCTTCTGTCAGAAAATCGACAAAAAATTGTGATGCACCCTTCAATATCGGATATGCATCCGCAAGAAAATCGCGGTCGCCGGTGTAAAGATAATGTTCCCAGATATGTGTGGCAAGCCATGCGCCACCGTTGGGCCACATACCGTAGAAAGCATTGTCTACAACTCCCGTACACCGCCATATATCTGTATTATGATGAGCTACCCATCCGCGACACCCATACATGTCGCGGGCCGTATCCCGGCCAGATTGCGAAAGTTCATGAAGCATCTTCATTAGCGGCTCCGTGCATTCGCTCAGATTAGTGACCTCAGCCGGCCAGTAATTCATTTCAGTATTGATATTTATGGTATATTTACCATCCCAGGGAGCCAGTTTCTCGTTGTTCCATATCCCTTGCAGATTGGCAGGTTGGCCGCCGGGTTGTGAACTGCTTATGAGAAGGTATCGCCCGAAATTGAACAATAGGGTCGCCAGTCCGGGATCGCGGGTCTGCCCGTATGCTTTTATCCGTTGGTCGGTAGGGCGCGGGGCACCCGTAGAATTTCCAAGCGACAACTTTACTCGGTTGTATTGATCGGAGTATCTGTCGCAGTGGTCGGACTTTGCTTTCGGGTATGGCGTATCTGCTGCGGAGTTCATAATTATGGAGGCTTTCCGGTGGGGGTCAATGTCGGTATGCAGATAGTCGCGGAAGTTTGTGGCCGAACTTATGTAAACTGTTACGGTATCGGCATGGCTAATTGTAGTGAAGTCGCCATTGCAGGCCACTTCTCCTCCTGAAGTTATGAAATCGATCAGTGTCACATCCTTAATTACCCCATCCACTCCTTCATGATCGGTACCTGATATTTCAGCTCTCAGACGGTTCCCGGCCGACTTTACCGAATATGGAAGAGGTGAAGTGAATGTCGCGTCAAAACTGATGGCTCCGGGCCGGTCGGCCGTGATTCGCATTATGATTATATCTTCGGCGAACGAGGTGAATAGTTCTCGCTCATAGCGGGTGTCTCCGCATGTGAATGAGGTATGTGCGACCGCACTGTCAATATCAAGCCAGCGCCTGTAACAACTGATTTCATCGGATGGATTATGGAACTTTAGTTTCAGTTCGCCTACGGTCTGATATGGCATCCCGAGCCGTGGGGTCATAAAGGTAGAGTCGATCAATCGCTGCGCCTCTATACTTTTCCCTGCGAAAACGAGTTCCCGTACCCGGGGGAGGGATTCTAGAGCTGAAGGGTTATCGTTGCGGTAAGGGGAACCTCCCCAAAGTGTCTCTTCATTCAACTGTATGTTTTCTGTATCAGTGCCACCATATACCATGGCACCGAGACGTGAATTTCCGAGTGGAAGTGCCTCCGTCCAATCCGCGGCAGGCGCGTCATACCACAGTCGCGTCTCATCTGCATAGATGCTGACAGCAGAAGCTGTGATTAAGGAGATTGCGATGCTAAATAGTTGTTTCATGCTTTCTTTTGCTTCTAATGCAAAGTTAGCCTTTATATGCGGTAAAAAATGAAAGATTTGCATCTGAAATAGCAAAAGAGACACCCCGCAGGAGGAATGCCTCTTTTGTATTAAAAATTGATTTATCTTTTATCTGTGGTTGGCGGATTCGGAACTGGTGGTAAAATTCCGGTAGTTACAGTAATTTCTATCAGGGCTTTACGTTAGTCTCATTGTCAGGTGAGACCACAGTGTCTGGAGCGTTGTCTGCTGAATCAGAGGGTGTCGGTTGTCCGGCTGCCGATGGCGCTCCCGAATCTGTGAATATGAATTTCGAGGTATGCCGGCTCAACCAGTTCTGAAATTTACTCGTCAATTCCCAGAAATTAGGAACGAACAGACAGCCGAGGATCGCGTTTATGGCCATACCGAACACAACCGCTGTACCGAGGCTAATACGGCTTTCAGCACCGGCACCTGTGGCAAACAGCATCGGCATTACACCGAAAACAAAGGCCAGAGCGGTCATCATGATCGGTCGGAATCGTACAATTCCACCCTGGCGGGCAGCTTCACGTATGGGCATTCCGGATTTGCGGTAGTCAATCGCATATTCCACAATCAGAATGGCATTCTTGGCGGCCAGTCCCAAAAGTAAGATTATACCTATCTGGGTATATATGCTTATGCTCTGGCTAAGGAAGAAACATCCGACTATGGTTCCGAGTATGGCGGTAGGCATCGCTATGACAACAGCGAGCGGATCCGTCCAACTCTCATACTGTGCGGCCAGAACAAGTATTGTCATGATTATGGCGAAAATCAATACTGTCGTTATCGTGGTGCCCGCCTGTGTCTCCTGATATGCTTCGCCGGTCCATGCATATCCGTAGTTGTCGCCTCCGGCTTCTTTTACAATATTCTCCATGGCCTTTATAGCCTCGGAAGAGCTTACACCCTTAGCGGGAGTGGCGGTCAGCGATGCGGTCTCATACATGTTATAACGGCTGATAGATGATGATCCCATCACCGGTTCTATCGTAGAGAATGCTCCGAAAGGAACCATCTCACCGTTGCTGTTGCGTACCGACAGATGACTGATGTCGCTGATGTGGCTGCGCGCCCATCCTTCGGCGGCGACGTTCACCTGATACACTTCGTTGAACTCTACGAAATCATTTACATATGAGCCTCCTACGAATGATGAAAGCGTAGAGTTCACCGCATCCATGTCAAGTCCCATCATTTTGATCTTGTCACGGTTCATGGTTATACGGTACTGGGGAATAGTTCCTTCATACAGTGACTGAACCGAGGCTATGGCAGGATCCTTATCAGCGGCATCTTTAATTGCAGTCAGAGCTGTCATAAGTCCGTCTGCTCCCTGTGAGTTTATATCGAGAAGCTGCATCTGGAGTCCCGAAGTCATACCGAGTCCCGGTATAGCGGGTGGATTCAGGGCAAACACTTCGGCTTCCTGAATGGATGCCGCCTTTTCGTTGAAGCGCCTCATTATGGCATCTACACTATGGTCCTTCCCCTTACGTTCGTTCCACGGTTTGAGCATCACGAACATTGACCCGAGGTTACTGCCGGAGCCTCCCGCCATGAATGAGAATCCCGACATCTCTATCACGTCATCGACCTCCGGCATGTCCGTAAGTATTTTGCTTACTTCTGCAACTACCTTATCCGTGCGGTCAACGGATGCGCCGGTGGGGAGCTGGACCGATGCCATGAAATAGCCCATATCCTCTTCGGGAATATAGCTGGTAGGCCATTTTATGAATCCCCAGAATGCAACCACGCATAGAACAACATATATGCCGATAGCTACTACAGGGCGTTTCAGGAATTTACCTATAGCTTTTGAATAGAAGTCAAGTGCATGTCCCCATCCGGTATTGAACCAGCGGAAAAGGAAGAATTTCGACGGTTTGCTCTTACGTAGGAACAAGGCGCACATCGCCGGAGTGAAGGTGAGGGCGTTGAAGCCGGAAAATGCTGTAGATACGGCGATAGTAAGCGCGAACTGTTTGTACAGTTCACCTGTGATGCCGGATATGAAAGCTGTAGGAATGAATACCGACAGAAGCACAAGCACTTCGCCGATAACAGGTCCCTGAAGTTCGACCATCGCTTTCTCGGCTGCCTGCCGGGGATTGAGCTTCCCCTCGTCAACAATGCGCGCGCAGTCCTCCACCACCACTATCGCATCATCGACGACAATGGCTATCGCCAGCACAAGCCCAAACAGAGTAAGCGTATTGAGAGTGAATCCCATAAGCTTCATCACGGCGAAAGTAGCGATTAGCGAGACCGGTATCGTGAGCATTGGTATTATCACAGCCCTCCAGCTCTGGAGGAAGAAGAGGATCACAATCATCACGATAAGTGTTGTCTCTACGAATGTCACCAAAACCTCGTCAATAGAAGCTGACACGAAGTCGGTAGTATTCATAAGAATACGGTAATGTACTCCCGGCGGGAAATAAGGCTCGAGATTTTCAAGTTCGTTTTCAACCTCATGTGCCACATCAAGTGCATTCGCATCGGAGCGCTGATAGATGCCTATAAGTCCGGCTTCCTTTCCGGATACTCTCGAGATGTTGCCGTAACTTTCGCTACCGAGCTCAACCTTGGCAATGTCGCGCAGACGCAGCATACTGCCGTTGTCGCCGGAGCGCACGATGATATTTCCGAATTCCTCGGCTGTTACGAGGCGTCCGGGCGATGAGAGAGTGAATTCGAACGGGGCCGGATTTTTGACGGGTTCACTGCCGACAGAACCTGCCGACACCTCCATATTCTGGGATTTGATTGCCGAAATCACATCTTCAGGAGTGATGTCGCGCATCCGCATAAGGTCGGGATCCATCCATACGCGCATGCTGTATTCTCCTGCACCGAAAGCGCTGGCTCCACCTACACCGTCGAGGCGCGACAGTGCGTCGACAATGTGGAGCTGGGCGTAATTGGTAAGGTATAGCGCGTCGTATCGCTCAGGATCGTCACTTTCGAGAACTACGAACAGAAGTATGCTTGTACTTTCGGAGTTGACAGTCACTCCCTGTTCGGTAACGGCAGAAGGCAGGCGTGAACTTGCCTGACTGACAAGATTCTGAACCTTAACTGTCGCGTCATCGAGGTCCACATCGTTTCTGAAGGTAATGGTTAGGCTGTATGAACCGTCGTTGCCGGAATTTGAACTCATGTAAAGCATTCCCTCAACACCGTTCACACTCTCCTCAATGGGCGCTCCTATCGTTTCCGCCACAGTCTTTGCATTAGCTCCCGGGTATGTGGCTGATACTCTTACGGTGGGGGGAGTTATATCGGGATATTGGGCTATAGGGAGTGTCTTGACCGTAACAATACCCACAAGCAACATAAGTATCGCCAGCACAGTGGCGAAAATCGGGCGGTCTATGAAAAATCTTGAAAACATCTTTTTCCGGTTTTGAGGGTAAATTTGTTACACTATCTCGCACTCTCCACGGGGTCCACTGCCATACCGTCGCGCACTTTTATCATGGCGCGGGTAATATAGCGGTCGGTCGGAGTCAGTCCTGAGGTTACGATTCTGAGTGAATCGCGGTACACCTGTCCTGTCTCTATAGGTGTATACACAACTTTGTTAGAATCGTTGACAATATATACATATTTTCCGAGCTGATCGGTGCCGATAGCGGCATCCTTAATAATAACAGCATGAGGTTCAACCTTATATGGCAGATCTACAAGAGCGTACATTCCGTTTCTTAGTTCGTCGCGCGGATTCTCGACTGCAACTTTGAGTTCTACAGTTCCCGTGGCTTTCTGAACATTCGGGGCCTGATACGAAAGTTTGCCGACATATGTACCCGAGATGCTGTCGCCGAAATTAACAGGTATATGGCTATAGTCAACGTCAGAGCCTTGCGCGGTCTGCGTCATTTCCATAAACCGGTCGTCCTCTACGGAAAATACTGCACTCACTTTCCGGTCGTCGTACAGGCGCGTAAGTGTCACCGGCGATCCTTCGCCTGCCACATAATCGCCTACGTTATAGTCGGGGGCAGCGATCCTGCCTTCGAACGGGGCGGTGACCGTGCAGTAGCCGAGCATCATTTTTGCGGTTGTTACAGCGGCCTGGGCGCTTTTAACGCTGGCTTCGCTCTGGTGGAGGCTGCTTTCTGCCTGTTCCACATCCATCTTCGATACGGCATCGCTTTCGAGCGCTTTTTTCATCGCCTCATAGTGTTTTGCGTTGTATTCGTTTTGGGAGATTGCAGATGAGAGCTGTGCCTCAGCTTCATTGACTTTCGCACGATACGGGGTATTTTCGATTGTGAAAAGCGGAGCTCCCGAGCGCACGATCTCGCCGTCGGTGAAGTGTTTCCCTACAATATATCCGCTTACGCGCGCCACAACATCGGTAGAATTATCCGATGAGAGATATGCGGGATAACTCTGGTAAAGGACTATAGAATCAACCGTAGGGCGTTCAACGTTAACGCGGAGTAATGGTCCGGCAGAGTCGGCCTCAGTCTTTTTCGACTGACACGATACCATTATTGATGTCACCGAGATAAGCATCAGTGTACTCAGGCTGTGTATTGTTTTCATAATCGTTAATGCTTGTATTTGTTGTATCGTTGATAATGCTGTATGATATCTTCACTCCGTATGTGTCGGCATTGAATCCGCCACCGAGAGCTTCGTAAAGAGTTACTAACGAATTAAGTGCTTTTCCACGGGCTGATATCTGCTCCTGTTCGGCCGACAACAGATTCATCTGCTCAGTTACTACTTCGAGCATGGGACTCAGAGAGTTTTTATATCGGTCGATCGCCAGATTTACGGCTTCCCCGGCATAATGAAGAATATTGTTGATTTCATCGAGATACATTAGCGAAAAGTTATAGCTCGCTATAGCGTTATCGGTTTCCTGAAAAGCGTTGGCTACCGTAAGGTTGTAATTTTCGATGCCGAGCTGCATCTGTTCGCGGGCATTTGCGAGACTGTATTTGCGCGATAATCCGTCGAATAGGGTCCATGACAGCGTCGGTGCCACGGTATATGTGACCGATCGCCGCGTGAATAGATCTCCGAGATTGCGGGCCGATGTTCCGACGCTTCCCTCTATTACGAGTGTCGGTAAAAAATCTTTTTTGGCAATGCCTATTTGTGTGGCATAGGCGGCAAGTTCCTGCTCGGCCTCCACGATATCAGGCCTTCTTCGCAGGAGTTCTGCGGGCACACCGGTAGCGATAAGCTGATAACAGTCGGGCAGAGGAGCCGGCTCCATCAGTTTTTCGCGGAGTTCAGTGCTGAATGATCCGGTAAGCACTTCGAGAGCATTTATGGCCGCATTTATAGAATATTTATATTGCGGAATTGACGACAGGGTGGTATAATAGTTCTCCTGTGCCTGGTCTACATCAAGTTTCGAGGCAAGTTCCGCTTCGAAACGGGCGCGTGCCAGAGTGACGGTTTTCTGCTGGCTTTCAGTATGTGATTCCGCTAATGATAGCTGTCCCTGCAAAGTGCGCAGATTGAAATAGGTGGATGCGACCTGTGCGCAAAGGCTTACCATGGCTCCGGCATATTCGGCCCGGGAGGCGTTGTAAGAAGCGCGTTTTGACTTCACCCCGTCGGCAATCTTTCCGAAAAGATCTATTTCCCAACTTGCATTAAGGCCGGCATTGAAGCCGCTTGTTATCGTAGGCGTTGTAGTCGGAACCCTCATGGCTCCACTTGTCTGGCTCTTGCTCCAGCCGGCTTGCAGGCCTACTGACGGATACCATTGGCTCTGAGCCTGTTTCATTGTGTTACGGGCTATCTCTGTTCGGTGCAGAGCCATCGCGACATTGTAGTTGTTGCTCAGAGCGAGTGAAATGAGTGAGTCGAGAGTGGCATCGTTAAAGCTTTTCCACCATACGTCTGATGCCGCCGGGATATCCTGCGTCATCGGCGGGGTGTATGTCCAATTTTCCGGTAATGAGTCTCCTGTAACACGGGGTGTGTCACTATCCTGATGCGATTGTGCAGCCGTAGATACAAAGTAGCATCCCAATGAAATAGCGAGGAACGTTAGTCGCTGAAACATATAATTATAAATATTTAAAATCCCTTATAATGCAAAGTATGAACTTCCTTCTGAAGCTTTCTTTATTAGAACAAATTTAAAAGAACTTTAGTTGTAGCCATATAACTTCAATCTCCGAAAAAATAGTTATCTTTGCATTTATGAAGCCAATGATAAAATATAGAGGAGGCAAATCCAGAGAAATTCCGTATATTCTTCCCTATATACCTGAATTTCAGGGAAGATATATCGAACCATTCTTCGGAGGAGGAGCTATGTATTTTCACCTTGAGCCGCACAGAGCCGTTATTAACGACATAAATCCACAATTGATAGACTTTTATCGGGGTGTCAGGGATAACTATGAGCAGTTAAGGCATGAACTGGATATTCTTGAGGTTCTTTACACTGCCAATCGCGCGGAGTTCGACCGTCTGAAAGCGGCGACACCGCAGGATAGGGTTCCGGATGCTAACGAAGAGCTGTACTATCGTATCAGGGCCATGTTCAACAACAAGGTTGAAAAGGAATTTTCAGATGCGGCGATCTATTATTTTATCAACAAGACTTCATATTCAGGAATGATCAGATACAACGCCCGTGGAGAGTTCAATGTACCTTTCGGACGTTATAAAAGTATAAACACCTCTGCGGTTACCGAGAATCATAGCCGTCTGTTGCAACGCACAGAGGTTTGCAATGAGGATTACGCGGCAATATTCAACCGTTGTAATCACGACGATTTTCTGTTTCTTGACCCGCCATATGACTGCATCTTTTCAGATTATGGGAATGAAGACTATCGTGGCGGGTTTAATGAAGATAGTCACAGACGGCTGGCGGAGGACTTTCATAATCTGCCATGCAGAGCATTGATGGTCATCGGGAGTACTCCGCTGACTGAGGAACTCTATGGCGCTGAAATCGTGCATGCATATGGGAAAAACTATTCTGTAAACATACGCAACCGATTCAAGGCTTCGACTACCCATATACTGGTGACCAATTATGATCTTGGGCACGTTGAGCCTCGACAGATGTTGAACAGGCAGCCTCGGTAACCTTACCCTAATCTTTACGCATTTGAACCCGAAGAAAGATATGGCAACCATTGATAGCAGACTTCTTTTCGTAACTACCTCTCCGCGCTCTCCCGAAAAAATGATTCCGGAGATTGAGCTGCTTGACCGTTACTTCAACGGTCAGGAGTGGAATCATGCGACTCAGGTTGCTTTTATGAGTGTTTTGAGAAATGAAGATTTCTTTCAGGGTTCAGGAGCCAAGGATCCGGCGTTCAGTGCAAGAGACCGTATAAACCGCGGACCTAAATCGTTAGGCTTTGTAAATCTCAAGCCTACGGTTTCGCTTACTCCGGCAGGCATGAGATTCATTTCATCGGAGTTTCCGGGAGAAGTACTTCTCAGGCAGATGCTGAAATTTCAGATACCGTCGCCATACCATAAGCCGTCTGCATCCGCTGCAAAATTCAATGTAAGACCGTTCCTCGAGATTCTACGCCTTGTCAGGGTGCTTGAAAAACTTCGTTTCGATGAATTGCGTATAATTGCTCTTCAGCTTACTGACTGGCATAGCTTTGAATATATAGTTCATAAAATTCATGATTTCCGTAATGCGAAAATACATAATACAGGAAATTATCGGGTTTTTGCTGAAAAATATCTCGAAAACGAGCTGCGCAATATATTTGCCGACCGTATAGAAGTCGGGAATGTGAAAACAAGGGAAAATGCTGACACCTCCGTAGCTAATTTTCTTGCGACTCAAGCACGTAACACCCGCGACTATGCCGATGCCTTTTTCCGTTATCTCAGAGCTACAGGTTTGGTGGCGGTATCGCATATCGGAAAATCACTGACCATAGTTCCCGAACGCATTGAAGAGGTTGACTATATTCTAAATACAATTCCTCGCGATGCCTTTGCGTTTAAAGATGAGATCAGTTATAGCCATTATCTTGGCGACGATACTATTCCGGAATTGCTCCCGGACAACAGGGAGTATATATCCGGACGTATATCCAGGGAGTTCCCTGACATTGTAACTGACCGTAATGCGGATGCCGTTACATTGAGAAAACGTTATGCGTCGTTGCTTCTGAAGCGAAAGAGCAGAACAATGGCCCGGCTGATCGATAGTCTGAAAAATTACTCGGAATATGACGATATCCAGATGATATTCGACCGCATTGTTGATAAGAAGATATATGATGCGCCGTTAATGCTGGAGTGGAATACCTGGCGTGCCATGACGATGATTGACGGAGGCGATATTGCCGCAAATCTCAAATTCGATGATTATGGCAATCCCATGTGTACAGCTCAGGGAAATATGCCTGATATAGTCTGCGATTACGGAGATTTTATGGTGTGTGTGGAGGTTACAATGCAGTCGGGACAGCGTCAGTTTGAAACCGAGCATGAAAGTGTGCTGAGACATCTTGGAAAATTGAAAGTATCAAGTGACCGACCGTGCTATACTCTTTTTATCGCCCCTGATATCAATCCATCGTGCATAACTTATTTTTATACGATGCACCATGTTAATTTAGCTCTCTACGGTGGAACATCCGTGATAGTTCCGTTGCCGCTCGGATTGTTCCGCCATTTGCTTGCCCGGAGTTTTTCAGGGCATGTTAAGGTCACTCCCCGGCATATAAGATCGATTTTCGATATGTCAATGAAATATGCGATGGCGAGTGACAATGAACAGGAATGGTTTAACCGGCTGTGCGATGAGGTGCAGCACATTTTTTCAGCTTGAATATTCGGGTACTATAATATATTGATGAAGACGATAGACAGGGAAACAGTTCAGAGGATTATCGATACGGCCGACATAGTGGAGGTCGTAAGTGATTTTGTGAATCTTCGCCGACGCGGAGCCAATTATATAGGCCTGTGTCCGTTCCACAACGAACGGACACCTTCCTTCTCCGTTTCGCGTGCCAAGGGTATCTGCAAATGTTTCAGTTGCGGTAAAGGTGGCAGTCCCGTAAACTTCATAATGGAGCATGAGCAACTCAATTACTGGGATGCGCTGCGCTATCTCGCCCGAAAATATAATATCGAGATTCAGGAGCATGAGGTTACTGACGCAGAGCGTCAGGCTATGTCGGAGCGTCAGTCGCTGCTGGATGTCAACGATTTCGCGATGAAACATTTCGAGCATAATATGCTTGATACCGCCGATGGCCGCGATATCGGTCTGGCTTATTTCCGCGAACGTGGCATCAACGAGGCCATGGTGAAGCGCTTTCATCTCGGCTATTCGCTGGACCGTCGCGACGACCTTCTGTCGGCAGCCCGCGCGGAGGGGTACAGCAATGATGCGTTGGTGAAAACCGGTCTGTGTGTGCAGACCGACCGCGGCGACCTTTACGACCGCTTCAAGGCAAGGGTAATGTATCCCGTGTTTTCGATATCGGGTAAGGTGGTAGCTTTCGGTGGGCGCACATTGCGCACCGATAAGACGGTGGCGAAATATGTCAATTCCCCTGAAAGTATCATATATAAGAAAAACCGTGAGCTTTACGGACTGTATCAGGCTAAGCAGGCCATAGTAAAGAAGGAGAAGTGCATACTTGTAGAGGGATACATGGATGTGATCTCGATGCATCAGCAGGGGGTGGAGAATGTGGTCGCTTCATCCGGCACTTCGCTCACTCAGGGACAGATCCGTCTGATTCATCGCTTTACGGAAAATGTTACCGTAATCTACGACAGCGACCCGGCCGGCATCAAGGCGTCTCTGCGAGGGATAGACCTTCTTCTGGCCGAAGGGCTTAATATAAAAGTATTGCTTCTTCCGGATGGTGACGACCCCGACTCGTTCGCCCAGAGTCATACGGCGCAGGAGGTAGAGGAGTATCTGGCTGCAAATGAGGTGGATTTTATCAAGTTCAAGACCGATGTGCTTTTGCGTGATGCGGCTTCCGACCCGTTGAAACGTTCGGAAGTGGTAAGCGGAATCCTTCTATCCATCGCCCATATACCGGAGGAAATAAAGCGAAATGTATATATTCAGGAGTGTTCAATGCGCTTCGGAATAGACGAGCGCACACTCCTGCGTCAGGTAAATGTCTTTTTAACCAAACTTGCGGAGCAGAATGCCAAACAATACGCCCGCCAGTCGGCAGTTGAATCGGCGGAAACAGAAGCTTCGCCAGACACTTCCCGGGCGCCGGAAGAAAAGCCTTCAGACGCAGGGACACATACTGAACCGCGGCCGGAGGCGCCCGATCCGGTATCATCGGACGATGCGTCGGCTCCGGCTCTTGACACCACTGTTCAGGCGGCCGTCAATCGTGCCGCAGATCCGTTCGCCGAGGTACTTGAGCCTCTTGAGCGGGCCTTGATGCGCATGGTGCTGAAATTCGGGATGCTCGATCTCGGCGAAGAATTCGGGCTCTACGACGATGGTGAACATGTTAAAGTGATAGACTACATCCGCGAAGATCTTGAGGTTGACAGTATAACCTTCGGTACACCGTTGTATGACCGTATGTTCCGCGAAGCGCTTGAAATCCGCGATACGAGATGGGATGAAGATTACGCACGTCATCTTCATAGCGCCCGTGAACATATAAGCAGGCTTGAAAACGAAGGACGCGAGGAGATAAAACGCACCGCCACTACGCTTGCCGAAATCAATGTGGCCGAGCAGAGGCTCCGGGAAAACTGCGAGAATACATACCGCTCCGACATTCAGGAATTCGCGCAGCATTATTTCGAAAAAATATTCATATCACATCCCGACGACAATGTTCGCCGCGGAGCATCCGACCTTGTGGTAGAGCGTCATCAGCTAAGCAAGATATATTATCGCCATGGAACGAAAATAGAGACGGAGATCGACCGTCTAGACGATCTTGTGCCGCGGGCGCTGGTTGCTCTGAAATATTATATGGGCCGTTGTCGGTTTCATGAACTGACCCAGAGCATACGTGAAGTGCAGTCGCGCCCGGGCTACGACATTGCCGAGATATTCGCCCTTATGGAACAGCAGAAAAAGTGGCATGACTTCTGTACCCGTCTCTCCACCCAGATAGGGGAGCGCGTTTACGAGCCGCTGCGCTGATCGGTTGCTCTCCAGATGATAACATTTCTCCCCGGTAGAAAACCTGTAGCTATCCATGGCTGGGAAAGATGCCGCATACGCTGATTCGCTAGGCGTCACTTCTTCCTCGTTTAGCATAAGACACAGATATGTGGATGATAACCCCTGGAAATACGAACATCCTGGACAGTGTATTTTTGGCTTATCTTCCCGTTGAAGGATATCAAGGGGCTGTAGATATGGGTATATGACATTACTGACTGAAGAATTTTGGTGTTAAAATGCGGTAGTTACATTATTAATTTGTAAATTTGCCATGCCGGTATGCCCGCCAGATGTGAACTTTGTGTCCGGATTGGGGTGCCGGTACGCCGATCTAACGGCGATTTACCTGTATACCATGTAAATAACCCAAACTTTTTATAACCAATCATGGCAGATAATAAAGAAAAACTGTTTGAGCAGTTTCCGCCTGTGAGCTACGACACTTGGAAAGCCAAGGTGGATGCCGACCTCAAAGGTGTGCCTTTCGACAAAAAACTTGTATGGCGTACCAACGAGGGATTCAATGTTCAGCCGATGTATCGTCGCGAGGATATCGCCGATATGCCGTCGACAGATTCACTCCCGGGAGAATTTCCCTACGTGCGCGGTACACGCGACAACAACGACTGGCTTACCCGTCAGGAGATTCTTCCCACTGACCCCGCCGAAGCCAATAAAGTGGCTCTCGATGTGCTTGGCAAGGGTGTGAATTCACTCGGTTTTACAGTAAAAGAACCTACAGCCGAAGCCCTTGCAACTCTTCTGGAAGGTATCGACCTCGAGAAGGTGGAGGTGAATTTTGCTACATGTCCGCGCAAGGCTGTGGAACTTGCCGCTGCTCTCGCCGGATATCTCAAGGAAAAAGGCGTTGAAAAGAACTTCAAGGGTTCTATCGACTACAATCCTTTCAAGCGCGCATTCCGCCACGGTACAGATGTTGACACCGCTGCCGTCGCTGCTGATGCCAAAGCTATGATCGAGGCTCTCGCCGATGTTCCCGGTGTACGCTGCCTGAGCGTAGATTCCGTAATGTTCTGCAATGCAGGAGCATATATTTTCCAGGAACTCGGGTATGCTCTGGCATGGGGCGCAGGATGGCTCACACTTCTTACCGATGCCGGAATGGCGGCCGATGCAGTTGCATGCCGTGTGAAATTCAATATGGGTGTGTCGAGCAACTATTTCATGGAACTCGCCAAATTCCGTGCGGCACGCATGATGTGGGCTCAGATTGTTGAGCAGTACAAACCCGAATGTAAATGCGCGTGCAAGATGGTGGCTCACGCCATTACCTCGCGTTTCAACCAGACAATATACGATGCTCATGTGAACCTTCTCCGGAGCCAGACCGAGGCTATGTCGGCTGCGCTTGCAGGAGTTGATTCCATCACAGTAACACCGTTCGATGTACCCTACAAGACACCCGATGAATTCTCGGAACGTATCGCCCGCAACCAGCAGCTCCTTCTCAAAGAGGAGAGCCATCTCGATAAGGTTGTGGATCCGGCCGGCGGTTCATATTATGTAGAAACCCTTACGGTTTCCATCGCTAAAGAGGCCT
Organism: Bacteroidales bacterium; assembly: GCA_014800795.1. Taxonomy (GTDB): domain Bacteria; phylum Bacteroidota; class Bacteroidia; order Bacteroidales; family Muribaculaceae; genus UBA7173. The sequence continues at coordinate 115,575 of JAAVFL010000035.1, forward strand.
GGAAGCTCTTCCTCGAGGTTGAGGATAAAGGCGGTTTTGCCGCTTGCGTTAACTCAGGCGAGATTCAGCAGGCAGTAAACGCTTCCGGTGTGAAACGTCATCAGGACATGGCACGTCGCAAAGAAATACTGTTGGGTACAAACCAATTCCCCAACTTCAACGAATTCGCTGCGCAGAAGATCGAAAACGGAGCGGATCCGTGTGCTAAGGCTGATGGCGAAGGTTGTGGATGTGCAGCAGGTGGAGATGCCGCCAAGGCTCTGCGTACCGACCGTCAGGCAAGCGATTTCGAGGCTCTGCGTCTCGCGACAGAGCATGCCGCCAACCGTCCCAAAGCATTCATGCTTACAATCGGTAATCTGGCAATGCGTCTGGCCCGCGCGCAGTTCTCATCGAACTTCTTTGGTTGTGCCGGCTACGAGATTCTCGACAACATCGGTTTCCAGACCGTTCAGGAAGGTATCGACGCAGCCATGGAGAAGGGCGCGGATATCGTTGTTCTCTGCTCTTCAGACGATGAATACGCGCAGTACGCCCCCGAAGCATTCAAGCTGCTCGACGGACGCGCGGAGTTCGTTGTTGCCGGCGCACCCGCCTGCACGGACGATCTTAAGGCACAAGGCATCGAACACTTTATCCATGTACGCTCCAACGTGCTCGAAACCCTACAGGAATTTAACAAGCGTCTCCTTAAAAACAATTGAGAAGTAAGCCATGAAACCCGATTTCAAAAACATGAACATCATAGCCGACGCTTTCACTGCGCCGGCGGCTGCTCCCAAGAGCAGCGGTGAGGATTGGCTCACTCCCGAGCTTATCCCCGTAAAACCGATATATACCAAAGCTGATCTTGAAGGAATGGAACACCTCGACTATGTAGCAGGTCTTCCTCCTTTCCTCCGCGGTCCGTACAGCGGCATGTATGCTATCCGTCCCTGGACTATCCGTCAGTATGCCGGATTCTCGACGGCCGCCGAATCCAATGCTTTCTACCGCCGCAATCTCGCTTCCGGACAGAAGGGTCTGTCCGTAGCGTTCGACCTCGCCACTCACCGCGGATATGATGCCGACCACAGCCGTGTGGTAGGCGATGTAGGTAAAGCCGGTGTAAGTATCTGTTCCGTAGAGGATATGAAAGTGCTTTTCGACGGAATTCCCCTGAACAAGATGTCTGTGTCGATGACGATGAACGGTGCTGTGTTGCCCGTTCTGGCGTTCTATATCAACGCAGGTCTCGAACAGGGCGCCAAACTTGAGGAGATGGCCGGCACCATTCAGAACGATATCCTCAAGGAATTCATGGTGCGTAACACATATATCTACCCGCCGGAATTCTCCATGCGAATTATTGCGGATATCTTCGAGTATACTTCGCAGAACATGCCTAAGTTCAACTCGATTTCGATTTCCGGCTACCATATGCAGGAAGCGGGTGCTACCTGTGACATCGAACTCGCCTACACCCTCGCCGACGGTCTTGAATATCTCCGCGCAGGTGTGAACGCCGGTATGGATATCGACTCTTTCGCTCCCCGCCTGTCTTTCTTCTGGGCTATCGGCATGAACTTCTTCATGGAGATAGCCAAGATGCGTGCAGCCCGTATGCTTTGGGCAAAGATCGTAAGCCAGTTCAACCCCAAGAACCCCAAATCGCTTGCGCTGCGTACCCACTCGCAGACCTCAGGATGGTCGCTCACCGAGCAGGATCCCTTCAACAACGTAGGCCGTACATGTATCGAGGCCATGGGAGCCGCTCTCGGCCACACACAGAGTCTCCATACCAACGCTCTTGACGAGGCTATCGCGCTTCCCACCGACTTCTCGGCACGTATCGCGCGTAATACCCAGATCTACATTCAGGAAGAGACCTACGTATGCAAGGAGATCGATCCCTGGGCGGGTTCATATTACGTTGAATCGCTCACCAACGAGATCGCTCACCGCGCGTGGGAACATATTCAGGAGATCGAGAAACTCGGCGGTATGGCAAAAGCTATCGAGACCGGTCTGCCCAAGCTCCGCATCGAGGAAGCTGCGGCCCGCACTCAGGCCCGCATCGACTCCGGCCGTCAGACTATCGTAGGTATCAACAAGTATCGTCTCGATCACGAAGATCCTATCGACATTCTCGAAATTGATAACACCGAGGTTCGCAACGAGCAGTGTGCCCGCCTCGAAGAGCTCCGTAAGGATCGCGATGAGGAGGCGGTGAAGAAAGCCCTCGCTGCAATCACTGAATGTGTGCGTACAGGCGAAGGCAACCTTCTCGACCTTGCTGTCAAGGCGGCCGGTGTGCGTGCTTCGCTCGGCGAGATTTCAGATGCCTGCGAAGAGGTTGTAGGACGTTATAAAGCAGTAATCAGAACTATTTCAGGAGTGTATTCAAGCGAAACAAAGAACGATCCCGACTTCCTCCGCGCTCAGAAGATGACCGAGGAATTCGCAAAGCGGGAGGGACGTCAGCCCCGTATCATGATTGCAAAAATGGGTCAGGACGGCCACGACCGTGGCGCGAAAGTTGTTGCCACAGGTTACGCCGACTGCGGATTCGACGTGGATATGGGACCGCTGTTCCAGACACCCGCCGAGGCTGCCCGTCAGGCTGTCGAGAACGATGTCCATATTCTCGGTGTCAGCTCTCTCGCAGCAGGTCATAAGACACTTATACCCCAGGTTATCGAGGAACTTAAGAAACTCGGACGTGAGGATATAATCGTAACAGCAGGTGGTGTGATCCCCGCTCAGGACTACGATTTCCTCTACAAGGCCGGTGTCGCAGCGATCTTCGGTCCCGGCACCCGCATCCCTGTATCGGCAATCCGTATGCTCGAGATTCTCAACGGTGAGGAAGCCGGAGAATAATCGCGGCCGATTTCACTTAAGGTAACATGATTAAAACAGCCCGGCAGTTCCATCACGGAATTGCCGGGCTATTTATTCTTATGTCGCTTAAATTACGATTTACCAAGACGGGCAAAGAATTCATCGCGTTTGGAGTCGGCGACGGGTACATACGTTTTACCGAAGATGATGCGTCCGCGCTCTACAACCTCTATGTTCTCCATATTCACGATGAAGGACCGGTGAACCCGCATGAAGCGGTCCGACGGCAGATGTTCCTCAAGATCGCGCATACTCATAAGTGAGCTGATCGGTCCGCCGTCTGTGCGGTTGAATATTACCCGGTCTTTCTGCACCTCGATATAGGTGATTGAGGCAATTTTCATCTGTACGAGGCGATACTCCGATTTTACTGTGATACTTTCGTGGATGCCGCGTGTCTGCGTTTCATAGCTGTCGCGCATCGAACACCATTTCACGGCTTTCCCTACGGCCGACATGAACTCGGCGTAACTTACCGGTTTTAGCAGATAGTCGAGTGCATTGACCTTAAACCCCTGGAGGGCATACTGGCCGTAGGCAGTGACATATATGATGCGGGTCCGTTCAGGTATTATTCCGGCAAAATCAATGCCGTTGAGCATAGGCATATCTATATCGAGAAATACAATATCAATTTCTCCTGCTACAACGCTTTTTACAGCCTCTGCCGCCGATTCGAAGCATCCGCATAATTTCAATGCAGGGGTTTTCTCCACATAACTTTTTATGAGTTCGCGGGCAAGAGGTTCGTCGTCGATAACGATGCAATTAAGTGTCACTTCCATTTGGGTCAGAAGATGTGTTATTATGAGGATTGTGCGGCCGCATGTGTCGGTGTGCGGTGGTGGAGCGCATTGAGTGAAATAGTGATAACGCAGCGGTATATGCCGTTTTCACGGTCGGAGCTGTAGGTGTATTCACCGGGATAAAGAAGTCCGAGCTGTCGGGTGACATTCTCCAATCCAATGCCCGATTCTGCCTTTGTAGGATGCATATGTTCGCGATCTTCGGCATATGAGTTTTCGACCCGGCATACAAGCTGTAGGTCGCGTTCGTGTATATCGATGAAAATGAAATGATCATTTCCGTTTGAACCGGAATGTTTGAATGCATTTTCCACCAGGGTCAGGAAAAGTAGCGGGGCGATATACAGGTTTCCGCCTGCGATATCTCCGACGTTGAAAGTCAGCCTTACGGACGAACTTAACCTTAAACGCATCATCTCCACATAGTCTGTAATGAACTTCAGCTCCTTTTCCAAAGGTACGACAGCCTCTCCTGCATCGTAAATCATGAACCTGAGCATACTGCTGAGATCGTGGAGGGCCTGTTGAGCCCGCTCGGGAGCCATCCCGATAAGGGCATAGATGTTGTTGAGCGAGTTGAACAGAAAATGTGGATTCAGCTGAGCTTTCAGACTTCTCAATTCGATCTTACGGCGTTCGGCATTAAGCTCAAGTTCACGCCGGCGCATCTGTTCGTGATCACGCGACAGACGCATGGCATAGGCAAGCGCAGCTGCGAGTACCATCATTACACCATCGCGGATAAGGAAACGCAGATAAGCTATCACGAGCGTTCCGAATGTGCTGACATCTCCGGCCGAATGGCGGGGGTGGGGGAGGCCTCCGTGAAGCTCGAACCACACGGGGATAAGACTGCATATCGCAATTATCATACACAGATTCAACCCGAGATAGGCATAGAACGACGGCGCTCCGGGACGTCGCAGTGTGGCAGGGACAAGCATGAAATAATTTACGCAGAACACCACTGTGTAGCATGTAGCCATCGCAACATTGAATACGGCCCATACCATCGGCTCACCATCGTGGGTTACAATTGCAAGAGCCGATGGCAGATAAAAAAGCATGCACGCCAACAGAACTACTGTTGCCGTGCTACTGTTGCGTGGTGTGCGAAGTTTTTCATTCATATCTGATGGCTTCAATCGGATCGAGGTTGGAGGCTTTGGCTGCAGGATAGAAGCCGAATATGATACCGATAACGGTACATACCACAAACGACAGTACTACAGAGCCTCCATCGATCTGTACAGGCCAATGGGCGAACAGTTTTATCATCCAAGTGGCCACACCCCCTATAAGGATGCCGAGGATGCCGCCGGTCACTGAGATAATGACTGCTTCGATGAGGAATTGCATCATGATATCTCTGCCTGTGGCTCCGATACTCATTCGCAGACCGATCTCACGGGTACGTTCCGTGACGCTTACAATCATGATGTTCATGATACCGATACCGCCAACGAGCAAGGATATGCCTGCCACGGCTGCCAGAAGCACTGTCATCATCGATGAAGTGGAGGATATCATCTCGGCCAGTTCCTGCATCGAGCGGATTGTGAAGTTGCTCTCGTCGGTGGCGCGAAGTTTGTGCTGATCGCGCAAGATACCGGTTATTTCCTTGATAGTTTCATCTGTATGATTCTCGTCGATCGCTGAGGCCTGGATACCTTGCAGGTAGTCGATGGCGAGCATACGTTTCATCACCGTGGTGTAAGGAACCAGAGCGAGATCGTCCTGATCCTGTCCCATGGTATTGTAGCCTTTCTCGTCAAGCACACCGATAACCGTGAGAGGTATCTTGCCGCATCGCACAATTTTTCCGATTGGATCCGTACCTTCGGGAAACAGGTTGTCGACCAATGTTTTGCCGAGCACGCATACTTTGGCGGCATTTTTTACATCTTCCTCTGTGAACATTTCGCCCTGGGCGACTTTGCGCTGGCGGATATCAAGGAATTGCGTGTTCACTCCCTGAGCCTGCGACGGGTAGTTGTTGTTGCCGTAGATCCACTGTCCGGAGCTGTTGACTGTGGGGGTGATATTGAGGATTGTCGATGATTCTCTGACAAGGGCATCATAGTCCGCAGGTTTCAGTGTCTGCATGTCATCACTGCTCTGGCGCACACCGCCACGTCGTTCTGCACCGGGAAAAATCATTATCATGTTACTTCCCATTTCGGAGATCTGAGCTTTGATGGAGTTCTTGGATCCCTGACCGATGGCAAGCATTGCAATCACAGCACCCACACCGATTATCACACCAAGCATGGTGAGAAAACAGCGCATTTTATTGTTGTTTAGCGCTTTAAGGGCTATCTTCAATAGATTCTGGATATTCATGGGGCAATTTGTTTATCAGTCGTTTTCCTCTGGTAGACTACGGAATACCTCTTCGGCCGATTTTATGTCGGTGTTATATTCATCACTTACTATATGACCGTCGCGAAGCATTATATTGCGCGATGAATAGAGGGCGATTTCCGGGTTATGTGTCACAAATATGATTGTCTTGCCTTCGCTGTGAAGTTTCTGAAACAGCGTAAGGATAGAAAATGAGGTTCTGGTATCAAGGTTACCCGTAGCCTCGTCGGCAAGAATAATCACCGGATCGTTGACGAGCGCGCGCGCTATGGCCACACGTTGTTGCTGACCGCCTGACATCTGGTTGCTCTTGTGGAGCAGTCGTTCGCCCAGCCCTACCTGACGCAAGCAGCGTTCGGCTCGCTCGGCTCGTTCGCGGGCGCTCACGGCTGAATTGTATAGCAGTGGCAACTCCACGTTTTCCAGAGCGGTGGTCTTGGGCAGCAGATTATAGTTCTGGAATATGAATCCGATCTTACGGTTGCGGATGCGCGCGCGCTCGTTCTTCCCCATACCTCTCACAGGTATGCCATCGAGATAATACTCTCCGGACGTGGGAGTATCGAGGCATCCCAAAGTGTTCAGAAGGGTCGATTTACCGGAGCCGGAAGTACCCATGATGGTGACGAATTCTCCCTCATAGATCGTGAACGATACTCCGCGCAGTGCCCTTACGGTCTCTTCGCCTACCTTGAAGTAGCGTTTCAGATTTTCTATTCTTATTATCTCTTTTGCCATCGTAGCTTAGAGTGTGTTTGAATTTAAATCAAATATATATTCAGAGTGTCTTATGAAATTTCTGATTTGAAGGCAATGGATATTCCGGGTGCTTTCCCGAGAATTTAATTGGCGATGATGCCGGAATCTCTTCAGTTTCAATGCTGAAAACATGCCGGAATCTCCATTTGCGCTAAAATCATTTTAAATCCGAACACACTCTTACTTTACACAGTGGGATTACCGGTTATTTTTTTTTGTTCGAACCCGGAGGTTTCGGCATGAAGGGATTTTCCTCTGCCTGTTTGTTGCTTTGCTTAGCTTCAACGATATGGTATTGTATGGCTATGCGGTCTCCTTTTTTAATTCCGTCGGTCACCTGCTGATATATGCTGTTGGAGACACCGGTTGTCACTGCGGTTTCTATCAGTTTTCCGTCACGTTCTACCCAGAGTGTTGTCTGAGCCGGTTCCTTAAGGGCCACAGGTTCTGGCAGATTTTCGTCTGCGCTGTTGTCGCGGGGCTGGAAACGGAATGCTTTGAGTGGAACGGCAAGAACATCCTTTAGCTCGAGTGTATAGATTGTCAGATTTGCTGTAAGCCCGGGAATCAGCTTATGATCCGGGTTTGGAGCTGCGACAATCACTTCATATGTTACCACATTAGATGTGGTTGTGGGATTGAGTCGCACCTGCGTTACTGTTCCTTCGAATACATCTTCAGAATATGCATCAACTGTGAACGTCACATGCTGTCCGACTTTTACTTTGCCTATATCTGCCTCATCGACATCGCCTACAACCTGCATGTTGTCAAGATCGGCTATGACGAACAGATTGGCAACGTTCATGCTCGACACCACTGTCTGGCCAACCTCTACTTCACGTGATATTATTATGCCGTCGATAGGGGAATAAATTTCTGCATAATTCAGGTTTTTGGCGGCTCTCACGCGGTCGGCCTGACTCTTTTCATAGCTCAGTCGGGCCACGTCGTAGTCGCGTTGAGAGGTCTGGAACTCATAGTCCGATATGAGTTGTTCGTCGTGAAGGGCCTTGTCGCGCTCGTAATTACGTTTGGTGTATTCGTATGTGGCCTTGGCCGATGCCATGTTGGCATCAGCGCTTTTCAGTTCGCTCTGAAGAAGGGTTTTCTCGATTTCGGCGAGGAGTTGTCCTTTCTCAACCTGATCGTTATAGTCGGCATAAAGTTTATCAATAATGCCTGTAACCTGGGTTCCGACATCTACTTGAGTTACAGATTCCATTGTTCCGGTAGCTGTCACGACCTCTGAAATATCGGTCGGTTCTACTATGTATGTTTCAAGTTCTGTCCGTGACTTTTCGGAGCATGAAACTATCGACAGTGCCGCAATGGCGGTCGGTAATATTAGCTGATATACTTTCATATGCTATATTGTGATGACTGTTTGCTATTGAAAATTAGCGGATACGCTACTGTTGTCATGGTAGTTCCACTTGCGTGGTAGCGTAATACATTATTGTCTTGTTGGCGAGGATTGCCATAAATTTGTTCTGGAGTTGCTCCAGCCGTGAGTTTGCCAGATTGTTGTGGGCAATCAGGAATTCCACCGGATTGACCATTCCAAGCTCAAACTGGCGGTTGACAAAATCGGCAGACAACTGCGTCGCCTCAAGCTGCGTTATACCTGCTATATATCGGGCCTGCGCACTGGTTGCGTCTATGTACAGACTCTCGATCGTATGCGACAGGTCATCGAGCAGTTGCGTGCGGTTGAGGTCATATTCAAGGCTTGCGAGTTTAGCTTTGTTGACCGCACGTTTGGTAGAATTGCCGTCGAAGATCGGAATTGAAAGTGACAGTCCTACATTTTCGTTGAAGGCACGTCCCATCTGGGCGCTCCATCCGTCGCCGCCGGAATTATATCCGGTGCCTATGCCGCCTTGCAGCGACAGCTTGGGAAGGTAGCCAGCTTTGGCTGTCTTGATGTCGTTGGTATAAATCTGTTGGCTGAGGTCGTTACTTTTGATGGAGGGGAGCCAGCTTGCCGCGAAATCATATACCTGTTCGCGTGGAGGCAGTATGGCTGTCACATCATCGTCGGAGAATGTGATGTCTGCTATCTCCATATCGCAGTCAAGGCCTAACATCAGCAATTTTTTGAGCGCGATCTTTGAACTGTTGAGATTTCCCTCAGCCTGAACGAGACTGTATTGATCCTGAGCCATCTGGCTTTCAATCTGGGAGAAATCAACTTTTGATGTACGTCCTGATTCCATCAGGCGACGCGCACGCTCGGTCTGCTTAGTGCTTACCTCAAGTGTCTGCCGGGCGATCTCCACTGCCTCGCGGGCATACATTATATTGAGATATGCCTGTAGTATGCCGAGTTTCAGCTCCTTTATTGCATCGTCACCCGATAGTTCCTGCTGCTCGCGCATTATCTTGGCCGATTCAAGGCGATATTTCCTTACGTTTCCTTCCCATACGGTCCATGATGCATTGATGCCGTAGGAGCTGCCATAGGTGGTGCTTGTGCGTCCTACCTCATGTTTTGGATAATTGGTGATGCTATGGCTCGTGGAGAAGTTGACGGTGGGAAGATAAGCATCTTTTGCGGAACCGGTCTCCTGATCGGCCTGAAGGATTGAGAGAAGCGATCTCCGCACGCTGGTACTGTTTTCAACGGCCCATTTTATGCAGTCGTCGAACGTCCATTTTGCAGGCATAGCCATGTCGGGCATACCTGTCACATCTTCTGTAGTGATATCCGAGTAGCTGAGGGTGGCGGGGGAGTCCGCATAGGTGCAGAATCCTGTCGCTGCCAAAGCTGCCAGAACGATTATTTTGCGGCTGTACATCATTCGATTGTGATTAAACAGTTTTATACAGTAGCAAAATTACGACAGCGTTCTTTATCTGGCAAATAAAATCGCTCTAATGACGCTATTATCATCCCGAAACCCCTTTTTTCGGAACGATTACTCCCAAGAGAACTATAAATGTTAACGTGAGTTAAGACCAACGCTGCCGCTGAAGTTCGGCCATGCGTGCCTCCGACGGATTATCTGCCGGATTCCAGAACCGGCTCCCCGTCAGGGCATCGGGCAGGAACTGCCGTTTTACGAAATGCCCGGGATAATCGTGTGCATATTTATAGTCGGCTCCGTAGCCCATTTCTTTCATAAGCGATGTGGGTGCGTTGCGGATATGAAGTGGAACAGGCTGATTTCCGGAGTGTCTGACAGCGGCCAGAGCCGTATCTATCGCAAGATAGGCAGAGTTGCTTTTGGCGGAGGTCGCCAGATATATGGTGCATTCCGCCAATGGGATGCGGCCTTCAGGCATTCCGATTTTTTTTATGATATCGAAGGTGGCGTTGGCGAGTAGGAGCGCGTTCGGATTAGCCAGTCCGATATCCTCGCCGGCGAGAATCGCGAGACGGCGGGCAATGAATTCCGGATCTTCCCCGCCTTCTATCATACGTGCAAGCCAATATATCGCGGCATCCGGATCGCTGCCGCGCACACTTTTTATGAATGCCGATATGATGTCGTAGTGCATTTCGCCCTGCTTGTCATACGCCATGGGATTCTCCTGAAGCCGTTCGGTAACGATCTTGTCGTTTATCACCATCGGTTGCCCCAGGGGTGTGGATTGCTGTAGAAGATCGAGGATATTGAGGAGTTTCCGGGCGTCTCCTCCCGAGAATCTGAACAGGGCATCGGTTTCTTCTATTTTCACATCGGAATCTTTAAGGATAGCATCTGTTGACACGGCACGGGTGAGCAGTTCCTGAAGTTGCGGTGCTTCAAGTGGTTTCAACGTATAGACCTGAGCTCGCGAAAGAAGGGGACGGATTACCTCGAACGACGGATTTTCGGTTGTCGCACCGATAAGTGTTACAGTACCGTTTTCAACGGCACCAAGCAAGCTGTCCTGTTGCGATTTGCTGAAACGGTGTATTTCATCAATGAACAGTATCGGCCTACCTGTAGAGAACATGCTTTTTGCGTCGGCCTTACATCGGTCGATAACTTCGCGTACATCCTTTACTCCGGCACTTACGGCACTTAATGTATAGAAAGGCGACTTAGTGGTATTGGCGATTATGCGTGCGAGGGTAGTTTTTCCTACGCCGGGCGGACCCCATAGAATAAAAGAACTGACGTTGCCGCTATCAATCATCCGGCGTAACACGCTCCCTTCACCGACCAGATGAGTCTGACCGATATAATCGTCGAGAGTCTGCGGACGTAGCCGTTCTGCTAAAGGTGCGAGCATGAGTTTAAGATGTTACAGGATATTTTTTACTTCATTCTTACTGTGGCGGAAAGATGCGCTCCACGAAGGAAAGCTTCGGCGGTCATCCGTTTTTTACCGGCAGGCTGTAGTTCGAGGATCTCTATGAGATGCCCGTCGCCACACGCCACTTTCATATGGTTATCCTCAATGAACAGTTCACCTGGAAGAGACGTTTCCGGACATATTCCGCACGGAGATGTGGTGAAAATCTTCATGGTGACGGGTGCATCCGTATCATGCGATCCGAGTTCTGTCCACGCCGCGGGATATGGCGACAGACCTCTCACAAGATTATGTATGTCAGCGCAGCTTTTCCGCCAGTCTATCCGGCAGGTGTCCTTGAATATTTTTGGCGCCGGGGTGGCGGCTTCTCCTTTCAGCAGTTTGTCTTGAGGGATGGTAGTGAATGTGCCGTCCACAATGCTGTTTACGGTCTTGAGAGTGAGTTCGGCACCAAGTTCCATCAGCTTGTCGTGCACATTGCCAACATTGTCGGAAGGGAGAATCGCGATTTTTTCCTGATCGATTATATCTCCGGTATCTATTTCATGTTTGAGGAAGAATGTGGTTACGCCGGTCTCCTTGTCACCGTTTATGACAGCCCAGTTGATCGGAGCAGCTCCACGGTAGCGGGGGAGCAGGGAAGCATGAAGATTGAAAGTACCCATCAGTGGCATCTGCCATACAACCTCCGGGAGCATACGGAAAGCTATGACTATGAAAAGATCCGCATTGAGGCTGCGCAGTTCTTCTACGAACTCCTCATCTTTAAGACGCACAGGTTGCAGGAGCCGTATTCCGTGGGCTACGGCATATTCCTTTACCGGCGACTGATACATTTTGTGTCCGCGTCCCGCCGGTTTGTCGGGCATTGTTACCGCTCCGACAACGTTATAGCCATTGCCTACAAGTTTGTCGAGACTTGCGACCGCGAATTCGGGTGTTCCGAAAAAAACTATTTTTAGATCTTTCTTCTCCATTCTTTCTGATATATTAAAAATCCCCTTGCCATCACATCATCCGCTCAGACATAAATTACACATTATCGGTTGCCAATTGTTCCAAGGCTTGCCACAGGTTCTCGTCAGGAACAGGCGCTGTGAGGCTTATGGGTTGCTTGCTGACAGGATGTACAAATTCGATATGGCGTGCAATCAGTGAGATGGATCCATCGGGATTCGACCGTCTGTCGCCATATTTAAGGTCGCCTTTTATCGGTGAACCTATCGCTGAGAGTTGCACCCTTATCTGATGCTTGCGTCCGGTCAGGAGTTCTACCTCCAGCATGTGATAGCGCTCCGACGATGCAAGCAGGCGATATCGCAGGCGCGCTTCCTTTGCGCCGCTTTTCGGTTTCAGGGAAGCGTACGACTTGTTGTTGCCCTCTGTCGATGTAATGTAATGATGTAGCTCTCCGGAGGGTTCGGGAGGGCGGTTGCGGGTGATGGCCCAGTATGTCTTGTGAACTTCACCGTTGCGGAACATTTCGTTCATTCTCGCCAGAGCTTTCGATGTTTTCGCAAAAACAACCAGTCCTCCAACCGGACGGTCAAGGCGGTGAACCACTCCGCAGAATACATTCCCCGGCTTGGCATACTTTTCCTTGATATACTGCCTGAGGGTTTCTACCAGAGGTTCGTCGCCGGTCTTGTCGCCCTGCACTATCTCTCCGGGAAGTTTGTTGACCACGATAAGGTGGTTATCTTCGTAAACGATTCTGTCTGCCAACGGTTGCATTTACTTTCTTGTAAAAGTGTTCAGATACCGGACGCTATCTCCCCGAAGGATCGGCGTCCGGTATCTGAATGTCTGTATGCCTTTGAACTGTAATTTATTATATTATCGGCTCAATATGCAGGTATGAATAGCTGCGCTTAAATACCGAGTTCTTTCTTGATTCCGTCAATCTTTGTTCGGGCAGCGGCTTCTGCAGCGTGATATTCGCTCTTGTCGGCCATCTTGCCGTGAACTTCGATGTAGAATTTGATCTTGGGCTCTGTTCCCGACGGGCGGATTGAAACCTTGGTGCCGTCGGCTGTGAAGAACTGGAGAACATTGGAGGTTACAGGGAAATCCATCTTCTCAACCTTACCGGTTACGGTGTCGGTGCAGTTGAGGTCGGCGTAATCCTTCACTGTAACCACCGGGCTTCCGCCGAGTTCTTTCGGAGGATTGGCACGGAAGGCCTTCATCATGGCTACAATCTCCTCCGCACCGGTTTTTCCGGGACGGACTACCGAGATTCCCTCTTCATGCGAATAACCGTATTTTACATAAATATCCTGAAGCATCTCCATGAAGCTCAAGCCTTTGTCTTTTGCCCATGCAAGACATTCAGCCATCAGCGAAATTGCCGAAACGGAGTCTTTATCGCGGGCAAACTCTTCCGCAAGGAAGCCGTAGCTCTCTTCGCCACCGCCAAGATAACGGGCTACACCTTCGTTTTCGCGTATTACCGAGGCGATCCATTTGAATCCGGTATAGCAGTCGTACATGCGGATGTTGTTGGCATCGGCGATGCTCTTGATCGTCTCTGTAGTCACGATTGTCTTCACTATATATTCCTTACCGGTAAGGCGACCGAGCTCGGCGTTGCGGTTCATCAGATAGTTCAGAAGAATCATTACAATCTGGTTGCCGTTCACAAGCACATATTCCCCATCGGTATCGCGGATTACACATCCGATGCGGTCAGCATCGGGATCAGATGCCACTACGAGATCTGCCTCAACTTCTTTTGCTTTGGCGATAGCCATTGCCATTGCCGAGGCGTTTTCGGGATTTGGGGAATCTACTGTGGGGAAATCGCCTGACGGGATATCCTGTTCCGGAACGTGAATTATGTTTGTGAAACCGTAGTTTTTGAGTGATTCAGGGATAAGTTTCACGCCGGTTCCGTGAATAGGAGTGTACACGATTTTCAGATCGGAGTATTTCTTATCTATTTCAGGGCTGAGCTGGAGTCCCTTGATGGCTGCCAGATAATCCTGATCCATCTTGTCGCCGATAATCTCGATGAGTTCGGGGTTGCCGTTGAACTTGATTTCACTTACGCTCTTGATCTTCTCAACGTTGTTGATGATGTTCACATCGTGAGGAGCGATGATCTGAGCGCCATCGGCCCAGTATGCCTTATACCCGTTGTATTCTTTCGGATTGTGGGATGCGGTGATGTTCACACCGCTCTGACAACCCAGATGGCGGATAGCGAACGAAAGTTCGGGAGTGGGGCGGAAGCTATCGAAGAGATATGCTTTGATTCCGTTGGCAGAGAAGATGTTGGCTACAATTTCTGCGAATTTGCGTGAGTTGTTGCGAACGTCATGACCTACAACAACCGAAATCTGGGGCAGATCGGGGAAGGCTTCTTTAAGATAGTTGGCGAGTCCCTGGGTAGCAGCTCCCACTGTATAGATATTCATGCGGTTTGTTCCGGCACCCATGATGCCGCGCAGGCCGCCTGTGCCGAATTCGAGGTCTTTGTAGAAAGATTCTATGAGTTGAGTGGGATCCTCAGCCTCGAGCATCTGTTTCACTTCGGCGCGGGTGGTTTCGTCGTATTGGTCGGTAAGCCAGAGCAAGGCTTTGTCTTTTACGCTTTTAAGCAGTTCCTGATTGTCCATATTGTGTTATGGTTTAGTTGTTTGCTGGTATAGTTGTCGTTTTTGCAAAGATATTCAAAATGCATTCATCTTCCAAATCTTTTTATGATACGCGTATCCTTTGTTCATGGTGAAAGGTGCGGCCGGAAGCATTCATGCATGAGTGAAACATCTGCAATAGGGTTTTTGTTCGGAGGAATATTCGTCAGTATGAATATTTTTGTGACCGTATCGCTTCGGATACAGATTCAGTTGCATGCCCATACCGATGCCATAACGCTTTCGCGATATGCCATAAGTCCACGCTCATTAAGCTCCACGGTGGTATAGTTACCGTCAGCGCCGATCACGCTCACGTGACTGTCATCTATGAAACTCATGAATTTCACAGTCTGCTCGTTGGCTGTCACACTCCAGCTCTGATCTGATTCGTCGAACGACAAACGAACTTTCGAACCGTCGTTTTTCGATGTGATGGTGTATCCTTTACCATCGCATTCAACGAGATAGTCGCCGTCATGGCCTTTTATAACTTTAGTTCCCATGGCTATGGGGTTGCTTCCGCTCCAGAATTCCACGGTGTTGAGAACCAGCAGATCGGCAGCTGAAGTCACCTCATATACAGGTATAATCCAGAAGGCAAAGAATACTATTTCATTGAGGAACTTATTGCCTATCTGGTTGTTCCAGGTAAGCAGTTTATTTGTAAGTGAGAAGCTTCCTATGCAGGAAGTGAACATCAAGGAGGTTGCTACGGCAAGTACAACTCCTACGGAAAGAAAATGTTTTCTCATATCTGTCAGTTGAAACTGTTATTATTCTTTTTGGTGTTTTTTATCGGGAATGAAGTGGTCCGCTACGCTGAGCCGTACAGTCAGCTACCTCTGGGCACTTTCTTTTTTAGCTTTTCGTAGAAGTCCATTACTTTACGGACATAGGCCACCGTCTCTCTCCCTCTGAAGTAGCCTGCCTTACATACAGGATCGGAATAGTATTCCGGATTGGATTTCATCAGAAGTGCCTGTTCCACATTGTCGCTCCATACCTCCGGATTCTTTCCATACTTTTTAGCGAGCGCGATAGCATCGGTGATATGGGTCAGACCTGAATTGTATGCCGCGACTATGAATTTGAGTCTTTCCTGCGGATCCGGAACCTTCTTTGACAGTGATTTGTCGAGATCGGCGAGGATGCGGCCGGCGGCGTTGATATTCGCTCTTGGGTTGGATATCTTTGAAGCGGGGAGATCGTAGGCTCTGGCTGTACGTGGCATTATCTGCATGATTCCGCGGGCGCCGGCCCATGATACCCGTGTGCTGTCGTAGCGGCTCTCGTGAAATCCCTGGGCAGCCATAAGTCTCCAGTCTATCCCTGATGCGCGACCTGATTCGCGGAAATAGTTGTCGTAAGGCGATATGAATCCTTTTGAAACATCGAGTGTGAATACACCTTCGTTGTGTTTTGCCATCTCGAAGTAGCGTTTGAGCAGTTCTGCCTGCTTGCGACGCGGTACCTCCTGCCCGAAATAGGCATTGATGCTGTCGGCAAGCCAACGGCGCACGGGCGACACGGCCCATTGCGATTGCTGCGGAAAGCTCAAAGGCAGCGATATGTCGAGATCCGGATAATATGTCTTGTTGATACGCGCAATGTCATCGTCGACTACAGTGAGAGGTATCTGTCCCTGTGACACCATTTCTATGAGGTCTTCGGTAATGAGCGTGTCACGGTCTATTACATGAATGTGGATTCCACCTCCGAGTTCTTCATTGAGATTTTCGAGACGATACTGGTATTTGGACTCGGCTTCGACATAGATATGCTCTCCGACAAGTTCCGTTACGTCCTCAATCAGACGCCTATTACCCTTTTTAGGCTGCACAAGCACCTGATGGGTGTAGTTTTCAGGCCCACAATGAAGCACTTTTCTACGGTATTCCGATGTCACAGGAACTTCATATGCTACAAGATCCACTTCTCCTGAATCGAGCATCTCGATCATCTTCTGTAGCGACGGAGCAACCACCAGATCAACCTCCATACCCTTGTCAGCCGCCATCTGTCTCAGCAGTGAATAGTCGTAACCCATAGGCTCGTCCCTATACAGGAAATATGAGGTCGGGCTATAGAGAGTCGCCACACGTAATGTGTCGGGCATCGGGTATGTTTCATCTACTGTCGGTCTACTGATTTTTTTCCCCTTGCATCCTCCTACAGATATTACCGCGAGGATAAGCATCAGCATGGGAATCCATGCCGGATGGCCCGGACTTTTTGTCCGGTGCGAACGGGTATTTTCAGCAGGTGTCAATACGGAAAAATATTCAGAAGGTTCGACAGGTAGTCATGAGGCATCCTTCCCACGACAAGAAAGGGTAGGGTAGAATTCAATATGTGAATTCTCCATATTCCGATGTGATGGTAAGGCGGTTGGCAGGAGCATTCTCCACCCGTCCGATTATGCGGGCATCGATACCGAAACTTTTTGATATTTCGATTACTTTCTGCGCTTTGTCGGCCGGAAGATATATCTCCATTCTGTGACCCATGTTGAAAACCTTGTACATTTCGGACCAGTCGGTTCCTGATTGCTCGCGTATCAGACGGAACAGCGGCGGAATCGGGAACATGTTGTCTTTTATTACATGTTTGCCGTCAACAAAGTGCATCACCTTGGTCTGCGCTCCTCCGGTACAGTGAACCATTCCATGTATTTCATTACGCATCTCCTCAAGGATTCTTTTTATGACAGGCGCATACGTGCGGGTAGGGGAGAGAACGAGTTTGCCTGCGCTGACCGGTGAACCGTCCACTTCGTCGGTAAGCCCTTTTGAACCGCTATATATAAGTTCGCGTGGGATGGCGGCATCGAATGTTTCTGGATATTTATCGGCTACGGAATGATTGAATACATCGTGGCGGGCCGAGGTAAGTCCGTTGCTGCCCATACCGCCATTGTATTCGGTTTCGTATGTAGCTTGTCCGAACGAAGCCAGACCTACTATCACATCTCCGTCGGATATGTTGGCGTTGTTTATAACGTCGGAGCGGCGCATGCGGGTGGTCACAGTGGAGTCTACTATTATCGTGCGAACGAGATCGCCTACATCTGCCGTCTCACCGCCTGTTCCGTAAATTTCCACACCATAGCCGCGCATTGTCTCGAGCAGTTCTTCGGTGCCGTTTATTATAGCAGCAATCACTTCGCCGGGAATCAGACGCTTGTTGCGTCCGATTGTCGATGAAACGAG
Organism: Bacteroidales bacterium; assembly: GCA_014800795.1. Taxonomy (GTDB): domain Bacteria; phylum Bacteroidota; class Bacteroidia; order Bacteroidales; family Muribaculaceae; genus UBA7173. The sequence continues at coordinate 133,485 of JAAVFL010000035.1, forward strand.
CATGCGGTCTGTCGCACCTACACACAGCAGATCGTCTACGTTCATTATCAAGGCATCCTGTGCGATCCCTTTCCATACGCTCAGATCGCCGGTCTCTTTCCAATAGGCATAGGCCAGCGACGATTTTGTTCCTGCGCCATCGGCATGCATTATATTACACCATTCCGGATCTCCACCGAGTATATCTGGAATGATCTTGCAGAATGCTTTCGGGAAAATGCCCTTGTCCACATTTTTTATAGCTGCGTGGACATCTTCTTTGGCCGCGGATACTCCGCGAAGGTCGTAACGTTGTGATGATGCCATCGGGTATGGTTGTTTTACTGATTTACATTATTGAATGGAGAGAATATATGTTATCATAGGAGATTACGCACAAGCAGCAGGTAGAGGAGCAGGGTCGGCGCTACCAGAAGCAACGAGTCTATACGGTCGAGCATACCGCCGTGCCCCGGAAGTATGTTGCCCGAATCTTTCACTCCGAGCGAACGTTTTATCAGTGATTCGATCAGGTCGCCCCAGGTCGCGAAAAGACATACTACCGCACCCATACCGGTCATGGCCCAGAAATTGAGTCCTGTCGCATCCGGAGCAAATTTGCTCATCAGCGCTCCTGCGATCACACAGAATACCAGACCTCCGAAGAATCCTTCCCACGACTTTTTGGGGGAGATCCGTTCGAACAGTTTATGACGTCCGATAAGTGACCCTACGCAGAACGCTCCCGTATCGCTTAGCCAGATCAGTATGAACATGCTGAGTATTGTCATATATCCGTATTGGGTATAGATAAGACTGAGTATGGAAAGAGGCCATACTACATAGATCTGCCCCATCAATGAGTTGGCGAGGTGGGTAAGCGGGTTACCATCCTGCACATATAGCTGACATATGAACCGCAATATGAAGTATACGAAATAAAAGAACGCACATGTCAAAGAAGTACCGCCGAAGACTGTCAGTCCGGGCGAAACAGCTGTAAGCAGCAGTAAAGCTCCCATAAGATCAAGCAGACGTGTGGTGTTCGACACAAAATTTTTGTTGGTGATACGGATGAATTCGTTCAGGCCTGTAATGCCGAGTACGACTGTCAGCGCCCAGAACCACCAGCCGCCCATCAGAACAGCCGCTACGATCACCGCTATGTAAAGCACACCTGTAACAAGGCGTGTTAAAACGTTTTTCATCGTTGCAATCGATTGAAAGTTATATAGTTGAAACTACAGATGCTCCTGTTTGAATAAATACGGGTATCCATTATGCATTTCAGCGGAACAAAGATAGCAAAAAATCACGGTATTTTTACTCAGTAGCTTCCCGAACTCTTAATATTTCTTTTATTCGATGTTCGGTCACCCCCCTGCGTGCCGCATAGTCTGATAGCTGGTCATAGCCCGGCTCTCCGATTATAAAATAGCGTGCGGCCGGATTGGCTATGTATATTCCGCTTACGGATGCTGATGGAATCATTGCCCCGTTTTCAGTCAGTTTCACTCCAATGGCATCCATATCGAGCAATTCCGACAACTGTATGTTGAGAAGCTGGTCCGGGAGCATCGGATAACCGATAGCCGGACGTATCCCGCTGTATTCTCCGTGAAATAGTTCGGAGGGTGACAGATTCTCATCAGGTGCATAACCCCATAAGCGGCGGCGTACATGGGCATGCATCCATTCCGATGCGGCTTCAGCAATGCGGTCGGCAACGCTTTGCCTTAACAAGGCGCCGTATTCGTCTCCGGTTGTACGCAGGCGGTTTGCTTCGGTAGCCAGATAATTTCCGGCCGTTACGGCAAATACACCTGTATAATCCTCATTCTCGCCTTTGCGTGCAATCCAGTCGCTTATTGAGCGACATTGCGATGCTTTGCCCTGCTGACGCAATAGCGGGAATGCCTTGCCACCGATTACGAGAGTGTCGGCCACCGTAAATGCATTAAAGAAAGTCACCGTTCCTTTCCCATCGAATTTGCCCGAGCTGTCAGTATCATGCAGAACGCGCAAGGCATCCTTATAGATTGCAAGAGTTTCGTGCGCTTTCGCACGTTCCGAATCTGTAAGCCCGCTTTCCCATGCAGCGATACAGCCTTCACACAAATCATATGGGAAATTGTCAAGAAATTTTCCGGTCATTTTCCAGGCGTGAAACAGCATGCGCCAGTTAATGTACGGAACGATATCTTTAATCTTCAGATCTATTATCACCGGTGATTCAAGGGGTGTTACCGGTTTTAGGGGTGTATGTCCGGGTGTGCGGTTTTTCTCTCCCCGGCGTCTTGCCTCTTCGAGTGTGACTCTATCGTTACCGGAGTTTCCTGAAGCTGATCTGGTCTGTTCAATTTCTTTTCTGTACAGGGCAATGAATTCCGGAGCGGTTGCCGGATTAAGAAGCTTGGCCGCTACAAGAGGATTTTGGGATGCGTCTCCCACATGTACCACGACTCCACCATACACAGGAGCTATTCTCAGGGCTGTATGGAGCCTCGATGTAGTAGCTCCTCCTACCAGAACGGGTATAGAGATATGCGCCTCGTTCAAAGCTTTCACTACATTGACCATTTCGGCAAGAGAAGGTGTGATAAGCCCCGACAGACATAGCAGATCGGCCTTCTCATCCCTGACGGTATTGACAATTGTTTCAGCCGGCACCATAACGCCGAGGTCAATTACCTCGAAGTTATTGCAGGCAAGCACTATGGAACAGATGTTTTTCCCTATGTCATGGACATCGCCTTTTACGGTTGCGAAAACTACTTTTCCGGCTGATTTCCTGTCGGCGTTGCCGCTACGCCCCGCCTCCATAAACGGCCGGAGATAATCTACAGCCCTTTTCATGGTTCGAGCTGTCTTTACAACCTGCGGGAGGAACATCTTCCCTTCGCCGAAAAGCTGGCCTACGCGGTTCATACCTTCCATCAGCGGCCCTTCTATAATTTCCACTGCCGCATGATTTCCGGCTAAAGCCTCGGTGAGGTTCTCATTCAGAAACCGTTCATCTCCCCGGATGATTGATGCTTTAATCCGTTCCTCAACCGGGATGGAGATGTCAGGGCCGGTGGCTTCTTCAGATTTGCGGGCTTCTGTGGCAGTATCGTTGGCTGCGTAGGCCGCCAGTTCATCGGGAGCTTCGGCCCGCCGTGCCAGCACTACATCTTCTATCAGCGTGCGAAGCTGTGGGTCAATATCCTCGTAGGTCACGGTCGAGGCCGGATTTACTATTCCCATGTCCAATCCGTTGCGTATGGCATGGTAAAGAAATACGGCATGCATTGCCTCGCGCAGATAATTTTTCCCTCTGAAAGCGAACGACAGGTTGCTGACGCCTCCGCTTGTGCGGGTGCCCGGCAGGTGATTCTTTATCCATTCAACTGCGCGGATATAGTCTATTCCATATCGGTTATGCTCCTCAATTCCGGTAGCAACGGCCATGATATTCACATCGAATATTATATCGTCGGCTTTGAATCCACATTTTTCCGTAAGGAGTGTATAGGCGCGCTTGCAGATGGCTATTTTACGTTCGTAAGTATCGGCCTGCCCTTCTTCGTCGAATGCCATAACGATAACGGCTGCTCCCAACTGGCGGATACGGCGTCCTCTGTTGATGAAAATTTCTTCTCCCTCTTTCAGGGATATGGAGTTTACGATACTTTTCCCCTGAATATTCTTAAGAGCGGCCTCCACTACTTCCCATTGTGATGAATCAACCATCACCGGTACCCGGGCTATTTCCGGATCGGAAGCGATATAACGGAGAAAATGAACCATCTCATGGCGTGCATCGATAAGGGCATCATCCATGTTGATGTCAATAATCATCGCTCCATCTTCCACTTGTCTGGCGGCTATCCGCATGGCCTCCTCATAGTTTTTCTCCTTGATAAGACGCAGGAATTTACGTGAACCGGCCACATTACACCGTTCCCCGACATTTACAAAATTATTTTCAGGGAGTATATCGACATTTTCCAGTCCGGAAACACGTAATGCCGGAGCTATCACCGGTCGCCTGCGGGGAATTGCGTTTTCAGCTTCGGCAGCAAGAGCGGAAATGTGATCTGGTGTCGTGCCGCAGCATCCTCCGGCAATATTTACCAGATTTCCGGATAATATACGTCGCATATGCGCCGCAAATTTCCCGGGGGTCTCATCATATTCTCCCATAACATTCGGTAATCCGGCATTAGGATGGCAGCTTACGAAGTGGCGGGTATGGCGGCCAAGTTCCTGTAGGTACGGGATTATTTCTCCGGGGCCGAAACTACAGTTTAGTCCGATGCTCACGACATTATCGTAATCCTCGACCGAGGTGACGAAAGCCCGTAGGGTCTGTCCTGACAGGGTGCGTCCCGCCCGATCAGACACCGTAGCTGAAATCATAATGGGGAGCGTGTGTCCGGTTCTCCGCATCACCGCATTGGCGGCGTCAAGTCCGGCTTTAAGATTCAGGGTATCGAAAACCGTTTCAAAAAGAAGCAGATCCACACCTCCCTCTGTCAGCCCGGTAATCTGATCTGTATATGCATCAAATAGCTGTTCATATGTGATATTGCGCAATGCCGGGTCGTTTACATCCGGGCTCATCGATGCCGTTTTGTTCGTGGGTCCGATCGATCCGGCTACATAGCGGGTGCAACTTTGTTGTCTGCATGAGGCTTCCTCTACTGCTTCGCGGGCAATTCTTGCTCCCTCACGGTTTATTTCACGTATAAGTCCGGGAATGTTGTCAAGGCCGTAATCGGCCATTGAAACCGCATTCGCGTTGAAAGTATTGGTGGATATGATGTCGGCTCCCGCTTTAAGATATGTCGCGTGAATATGTCTTATAGCCTCCGGACGAGTGATGCATAGAAGATCGTTGCATCCTGAGAGTTTGCATTCATGCGTTGTAAATCGCTCTCCACGAAAATCCTCTTCCCGCAACCTCAGCGTTTGAATCATGGTGCCCATAGCACCGTCAAGCACCAACACCCGCTTTTCCAGTAAATCAATGAAATCGATTGTTTTCAATTGGTTATCTTTTTTGAGGATAAAATGAGAAATGTCAGAATATCGCTTTCGCTATCTGATATACACTATCGGAGGCACTCATGGTGTAGAAGTGAATGCCGGGGGCACCTTTTTCAAGTAATTCGCGGCCCTGGCGTATTCCCCATTCTATCCCGATCTGTTTTACCTGCGCATCGCTTGAGCATTCCCTGATTCGTGAAGCGAGTTCCTCAGGAATTTCCGAGCGGAATGTCTTCGGAAGCAGGTTCAGGTGTGCTTTGCGGGTAATCGGTTTTATTCCGGGCAGAATCGGTATGTCGATACCTTCTTTGCGGCAACGCTCCACAAAACTGAAATATTTCCCGTTATCGAAAAACATCTGGGTAATGAAATAATCGGCTCCGTTTTCCATCTTCTTTTTCAGATAGTAAAGATCCGATTCCATGTTCGGCGCTTCCTCATGTTTCTCAGGATAGCATGCCATACCATATGAGAACGGGGTGTGGATACCTTCAATATGCATATCTTCAAGACCGATTCCCAGATTGAACATATTTACCTGCTGTTGGAGGTCGCTCGCATTATCGTTGTAGTTGCCTCCGGGGATGTTCGATTCGCTCCCTTTTACATCGCCTCTCAGCAAGAGCAGATTGGTGATTCCGAGAAAGTTGAGATCAAGAAGAGCATATTCGGTTTCCTCGCGTGTGAATCCACGGCAGATCATGTGCGGAACCGGAATAAGGCCATACTTGTTCTGTATGGCGGCCGCTATGGCTACAGTGCCGGGGCGTTTTACAACACTCACTCTTCTGTGGGTTCCGTCGGGCTGAGGCTTGTATATGTATTCGCTGTGATGGGATGTGATGTTTACGAATTTCGGATCGAAACATTTCAGCTGGTCTATGATGTCATATACCTTGTAGATGCTGTTCCCCTTAAGCGGCGGGAGAATCTCGAAAGAGAATATCGGGTTTCTGCTTTCGTTGATAATGTCGATTATCTTCATTTATGTAATTCGTGATGAATAGTTTTTATTGTTATGTCTCCCGCCTCGGGGTTGATCAGTTGATTGCGATTTTTGTACAGACACGTGTGCCGGATCCGCCATAAATATCCAGAATGTATATTCCGCTGTGGAAGCTGGAGCAGTCGATGTTTATCTGGTCCTCACCGTTACCGGAGTGGCTGTAAACGGTTCTTCCGTCCGTGGAGATGATCCGCACTTCCGATATTGCCGATTTGGCCAGGGCCACGGTCAGCATCTGTCCTGATAATTTAATCAAAGGTTTGTCATTCTCTGTCACGGAAACCGATCCGGATCCGGCCAGTGAGCGGGCTATTTTCAGACCGGCGGCAGCATCCAGAATGCCGTGCCCCCACTGAGGGTTTTCTGTGTTGACTGTCGGTACGGAAGCTGTGTTTAATACAATCTCACGTATCTCTTTCCCGGTCAGTTCCGGATTCGCCTGTAGCCAAAGGGCAGTAACTCCGGCAACGAAGGGGCTCGACATGGAGGTCCCCTGCATCGGTCCCCAATAGTCGGTGCGTCCGTCGCGTTCTATGGCTATTGTGGCGAGTTTCTGCGGATAGTCAGGGTTGCTGTCACAATATGGCCATGATAGTGACGACACGAGCTGCGCTCCGGGGGCACATATGTCAGGCAGTATCTTCCCGTCGGATAGTGTTCCGTATGAACTGAAATAGCTTACATCGTCCGGCGGCAGTTTTGCCTGAAAATCTATGGGCTGACCATTTATACCGGTGAAACTGTTGGCACTGTTCAGTGCCCCTACGCATATCGGTCCATCGCCGGAACAGAAGTCGTTGACGGCACGTGCGGAGGTTGGCACCAGCGATCCCTCCGCTCTGTCGTGGTGTCTTGTGAAAAATATTTTAGGAGTGGAATATAGTTCGACAACAGTGCCGGGAGAAGGTGGAATCGCTTCAACACCGAAAAGTACGTTAGCTTTATCCGGATCGTCGGTTGAGATGTCTGTGTAGTTGCAATTGAGTGCTACATTGAATCTGTTGTTCTCCGGGTTGAGTTCGGCTACAATATGGATGTAACCATCGATATATTCAGGCATTTGAATCACCGGTATATCGCCGGGGTTGACATTGTCGGAACATAGAAGCCATTCAAACTGACCTGCGGCCATATCGAATGGAACGGGAATACGGTTGATTTCACCTGTAGAGAAATTCTGAGTGAGAATGTTTACATCGAAAGGTTCCGGCGTATCAGACCATATATCCACGGTTCCATGCAGATAGAGCGGCATAAGATTCGGGTATTCGCGGAAGTATGTGCGGACTCCCGGCACCTGCGCGGATGTGGTTCCGCTGGCGAAGCCCGAGCGTTTGGCTTCGTTGCCTGCCGATATGCATACGGTGGCATCTTCGGTAAGGCTTTCCATATAACGGTTAAAAAGTGTAGTACCGTCGTGGGGTCCTATATCCGATGATACGGAGATATTGATAGTTGCCGGTTTACCAGCAGATTTAGCGTAGGCGATTATCTCCTCGCAACCGGCCAGCATCATCGCATCGTATAGCGGGGAGGTTGTAGCTACTATTTCCGCACCGGGAGCCATACCACGCATATTGCTGGTGGAACTGCTTCCTGCAAGTATACCTGCCACATGTGTGGCATGGCTCTCGCCATCGTCGTCGGTGGTCCATCGCCTTATGTCATCCGGCGATGTAAGTATGGTGGGTCGCGGGCTGTCGGTCGTGTAATTTACAAGTTTTTTTACCCTCGGGGTACCATCTTCTTCAAGGAAGTTGATGTGGTTCGGGTCAAAGCCTACGTCGGTAAATCCCACTACGGTGCCTGTGCCGTCGTATGGAGTATTGTCTGAAACGGATATATCGGTAATTTCCGGAAGATTGCAGAACATGCGTGCATCAGCCATTTGAGGGATGGATGCGGCATGCGCTTCAAGACGGCGCACACCCATGGCCGATGCAAGTTCTGTAAGGCGGTCGGCCGGTACGGTACATATTACTATTGATCCGCGGCGGTGAAGTTCTGTCGCGAAATCCGGTAATGGTGATGTTTCGTTTTCAACGCGTACAAGCAGAGGAAGATATTCGGTCCGGTCATCAGAGCGTTGATCTGTTGCCGGAGCATGGTGTGGGGCGGCAGATGATTGATATGGTGACATCAGGTACCTCACCCCGGGACTTACGGATGCGTTTTCCCCGTGGAGAAAGAGGGTGCTTGCAGCAAGGAGAGAGAATAATATCTGGATTCGCATTATAACGGGTTTGACTTTTATGCGTCGATTGCTTTTTAGCGTACGGATTATGACTGATTAACGTGATATTTTTACTGATGCTGACGTTTTCGAACCTCTTACGGATATTACATATATGCCGGAGGGGAGAAACGACAGATCGAGAACGCCATTGTCGGAGTCTATATTAAGATTCGATACGGTTATGCCGGAAATATCGTACACCGTGGCTGAAATACTGAATTCTCCGGGAGCGTGGATGCGATATAAGCCGTTGCCCGTATCAGTTACTGAAACTTCCGCAGGTAATTCAGATTCGATACCGCGCAACGAAGAGCGGGAGTAGGCCTCCGCCACAGCTGCGAAGGGATCGATTTTACCATATCCTGCTGCCGGATTTTCCGACGGGGATGTGGTTGAGCGGAGTATATCCCTGAGTTGGCCGGATGTTAGATCCGGATTGGCTGAAAGCATCAGGGCAGCTACCCCCGACACATACGGTGCCGCCATGGATGTTCCCCCCATGAGTGTCCAGTAATATCTGTTGCCATCGGGTGATGTATAGGTGTCGACTGTAGGATAATCGGTGCTGTATGAACTTTCGTAGTCGCTGCGGGCATGCATATAGCTGTTGAGCGCTGAAAAGATCAGAAGCCCGGGTGCTACAACGTCGGGTATAGTTCGTCCGTCAGCCAGATTTGCCCATGATGAGAAAGAACATACGTCACCGATGGTCTCAGCAGGGTAGGGGCTTCCGTCGACATTGCGCGTCGCATATGCGCCTACTGTTATCATATCGCTGCCGCAGCATATCGATGAAACAGTGCCGTCGGCCGTCGGCGCGTCAAGCCAATCGGTATCTTTTGCAGAGAAAGCGAGTTCGGAGTTCTCGTTGTATATGAACACTCTTTTGCCCGGTTCGCCGGTCACTCTGATGGTAGTCGCTACATGGTCTTTGCAATCCTGACTTCTGGAAGTGAGATAAACCATCAATTCAGCTTTATAGCGGTTGTTGGAGGGATCTAACGAGCATTCGCCGCCGAGATAGCCGTTCGAGTAATTGGTTTTCATCGGTTCCACTTCAAGAGGTTTGGTGTCGAGTACCCCCATGTATGCTCTTCCTGTACCGATGAATATATTTCCACTCTCTTTTATTTCATGAACGTAAAGGGGCTCATCGGGATTGTCGAGGTCGCGTATGATGATTTCGACTTTCACAGGGGTGTCATCCTCCGACCATACCTGAACTTTACCTACACCTTGCGAGAGGGGATTGTATGTGTAAAGAGCTGCTTCTGTCGCATCGAATGCGGTTTCGACATACGGACGCTCTTCGGTAAACGTACCTGTTAGTGCCACGGGCAGCGAGCCCTCGTTGCCGCACGATATTACCAGTGTCATATCATCGAGCGATGCAAATTCATTGAGCATAGAGGTCAGTGGATCGGATCCGTCATGAGGACCGAAATTGTTGCCTAACGACAGATTTACGACACATGGTTTTCCGGCTTCTTCTGCATAATTGTGGATAGAGGCAAGTCCTCTTACCAGATTGGTTTCAGTGAAGACACCGCTGGTCAATACTATTTCCGTATCCGGAGCTACACCGCAGTAATCTTCGCCACTGTCGGTGGTAACATGGCCGCCGGCAAAAGTGCCGAGTACGTGGGTTCCATGCGTTACAATAGTGTAATCGCTCGTATATGCTCCTATGGCTTCGGGGGTATCGTAGATATCGGACCGGGCATCGTCGGGAAAATATGTAAGCTTTTTGACGCGCGACTTCCCGTCAGCATCCAGAAAACTCACATGGTTCGGTTCGAGGCCTCGATCCATGATTCCGGCAATTACCCCCTTGCCGGTAAATGAGGGGAGATCCGGAGTGCCGGCATGTACTTTATCAATCCCGCCGATGGGAAGACTTATATTGTTGTGTTCTCTCAACGGTGCGTCGAGCCGTATGGCTGTAACTCCATCTGCGGCGGCAATCCGTCCGATAGCTTCCGGAGGTGCGGATGCGAGCAGGCATCGTCCCATCCTTATTTCTGTAACAAGACCTTCAGCCTCAAGGCAATCCGTAGGAGTAGAAGCATCTTCGAGGGTGATCAGTATGTCGACACGTCCGTCCGGTGATATGCGGGGCAGGAATATTTTCTGTCCCATACTGCTGTCAGACGTTGTAACTTTGTGTATATCATTGGTCTCAGAGAGCAGCGCGTTGATGGCGACGCGGTCGAACAGCGACGGAACCGTCTGCGCGGACATTATGGCGGGACACATTGAGACTATGCCCAATACGGCTGATCTGACTATTGCTGGAATATTTATGGAGTTCATGATTACGGATGATTGATCTATATCTAATGCAAAGTTAACGAATTATATCGGTTTTTTAATATAAGCCTATCAATATTTTTAGGGATTTTTAGTTATATGGCATCTTTTGCCGTTCACGAAAAAAAGCTGTATCTTTGTAGGCAGTAAGGACACGGCAAGCCGACAAAATGTTTTGCTGCCTGAGTGTCTGCAGATACTGATATGATACTGAAAAGGCTTTACAGATTCATGCTAAGGAGCTTCCTCCCCCTGTTTCTGATGACATTCCTCATCTGCCTTTTCATTGTGCTCATGCAGTTCCTGTGGAAGTCCATCGACGATCTCGTAGGCAAGGGGCTCGAGGTGCATGTGATTGCCGAACTATTTTTTTATGCGGCTCTCACTATGGTACCCATGGCGCTCCCGCTTGCCATACTTCTCGCATCGCTCATGACATTCGGAAATCTCGGCGAGCGTTTTGAGCTTACTGCTATCAAGGCATCCGGCATATCACTGATGAAAGCCATGCGCCCGCTGATAGTTTTTATATCGCTTGTGGCCGTCGGAGCCTTCTTTTTTCAGAACTATGTTCTTCCGGTCGCTCAGGTGAAAATGTGGACACTGTTCTATTCCGTCAGGCAAAAATCCCCGGAGCTGGAAATTCCGGAAGGGGTGTTTTACGATCAGATAAAAGGATATAATTTCTATGTAGAGAGAAAGGACCGCGAGACAGGAACTCTCTACGACATGATGATATACGACGTTTCGCGCGGATTCGAGAATTCAAGAATTATTCTCGCCGATTCCGGCCACCTGAAGCTTGCCGATGACAAGGCTCACTTGTTCCTTCAGCTTTTCGACGGGGAGCAGTTTGAGAATCTGAAGGAAAACACGGCCGGTGCGCCCTCGAGCGGAAACCAGCCATACCGACGCGAATCGTTTAAACTTAAGGAGATACTTCTGGCTTTCGATGCGGGCTTCAACCGAATGGACGAAAGCGGCATGCGCAACCAGTATGTAGGCAAGAACATAAAGGAACTGCGCGCTACGATCGATTCGGTTAGTCACCGTGTGGATTCTGTTGGCAGCATATATGCCGATGCTCTGATCAATACGCCATATCTGCATATCAACCGGACCGCCCGCAAGAATATCGACGGTGAACTGGTTGATGTGGTCGTGCCACCGGTTCAGCTCGACAGACCTCTGGATATCGACTCGTTGTTTTATATCAGACATCCCGAGCGAATTACGAGCTACTTGAATCAGGCGCTTATGAAAGCGCAGCGTATGAAGCAGGATTACGAATTCAAAAGCTATGCCATGCAGGACGACCGTAAAACAATACGTCGCCACGATATAGAGATGCAGAAGAAATTTACCCTCTCGTTCGCATGTCTGATATTTTTCTTTATCGGTGCGCCGCTGGGAGCCATCATCCGCAAAGGTGGACTTGGGGCTCCGCTGGTAATTTCGGTACTTCTGTTTATTGTATATTATATTATAGATAACACCGGTTACAAAATGGCACGTGACGGCAAGATTCCCGTATGGGAGGGCATGTGGCTCAGTTCGGCCATTCTGTTGCCGCTGGGTGTGTTCTTTACCTATAAGGCCGTGAAGGATTCTGCCGTGTTCGATATGGATGCATATAAGAATCTCGTGCGCAGGCTCACCGGATCGCTCCACCGCGAACTGGAGGTGAAAGAGTTCGTGATGCAGGAGGTAATTCCCTCTGAGGCCATATCGCTGCTGACATCACTTATTGACAAATGCGGACATATCAGCAATGAATATAAGGCTCTCGCGCCGATGAAAAGGTTGAAATATATATTCGTGCGTTTCCCGGGGCGTGAGGAAGCACAACTTATACTTAACGATACGGTCGACTATCTTTCCAATTCCAAGGACACGCGTGTGATAAATCTTGTGAACCGTTTCCCGTTTCAGCTTACAACACGCACGGCCGACACTACGGTAGATACAGCCAAAGCTCTCGTCGCGATGCTTGAGGAGACCTCGGTTTCTGAAAACGTGGCGTACCCGGAAAATAAAGAAGACAAAAACTAAGCGATCTCAAAAGATATGATACTTGATTCAATAGAAAGCGCTATCGAGGATTTCCGAGATGGCAAAATGGTAATAGTGGTCGACGATGAAGACCGTGAGAACGAAGGCGACATTATTGTCGCTGCGGAAAAGATAACACCTGAGCAGGTCAATTTCATGCTCAAGAATGCCCGCGGAGTGCTTTGCGCGCCTCTGTCGATCTCGCGTTGCCGCGAACTTGATCTCGCTCCGCAGACAACCGACAATACCTCAGTGCTGGGAACCCCGTTCACCATTACAGTCGATAAGCTCGAAGGGTGTACCACAGGTGTGTCGGCTGAGGACCGATGCGCTACCATACGTGCGCTTGCCGATCCAGATTCAAAGCCAGAGACATTCGGGCGCCCCGGTCATATCAATCCTCTCTACGCTCAGGACCAGGGGGTTCTGCGTCGCAGCGGCCATACTGAAGCTGCCGTTGATCTTGCCCGTCTCGCCGGGCTTCATCCGGCTGCCGCACTGATGGAGATCATGTCGGACGACGGTACCATGGCGCGTCTTCCCGAACTTCGCAAACTTGCAGATAAATGGGGCATGAAACTGGTGAGTATCGCCGATCTGATCGCATATCGTCTGAAAAAAGAATCGCTTGTGGAGAAGGGTGTGGAAGTTGATCTGCCTACCTGCTACGGACATTTCCGTCTTATTCCCTTCCGCCAGAAGAGCAACGGTCTCGAACATGTGGCTATTTTCAAGGGTGATGTCAATACCGATGAACCCGTTCTGGTTCGTGTTCATTCGTCCTGCGCAACAGGCGATATATTCGGTTCGCTCCGCTGCGATTGCGGCGAGCAGCTCCATCAGGCTCTGCGGATGATAGAGAAAGAGGGGAGGGGAGCCGTGATATATCTAAGTCAGGAAGGCCGAGGTATAGGACTGATGGATAAAATCCGTGCCTACAAGCTTCAGGAGGAAGGTATGGATACCGTTGAGGCAAACCTCCATCTCGGTCATAAAGCCGACGAGCGCGACTATGGTGTAGGGGCTCAGATTCTCCACGAACTTGGAATCAGGAAGATGCGCCTTATGACTAATAATCCTGTGAAGCGTATAGGGCTTGAAGGATACGGACTTGAAGTAGTGGAGAATGTACCCATCGAGATTGATCCAAATGATTTCGACCGATTCTACATGTCAACCAAGAAGCACCGCATGGGCCACGACCTCCACAAAGTCGACTGATTCTTATAGCTCTTTATCAGTCGGCATCCTATAATTCCTCTTAACTGAAGAGCAAAACCCTGTCACCCCCGCACAGTCTATATGACATGTGCAGGGGGTGACAGGGTTTTTGTCGGTTTAAAATTTAATATAATACGCTATTTAATAATTATTAATAATGAAGGTAAATATTGTTAAGCTGTGTAACTTTGCAGATTAATAGTAGCGTTGATATTTCTTTATTACACAGTTTAACTTAATATTATTTTTTACATGAAAAGAGTTATTGGTATTCTACCCTTGCTATTGATCATGTGTTACAGTCCTATATTGGCTATGACGTTTACTGTCAATGGCCTAACATATGAGACTATAGACAATAATCTCAATGTATATGTGGCCCCGCCGGTTAGTGGAACTCACTATAGCGGTTCCATAAGTGTAGAGAGTTCTGTATATTATGAAGGACGAACTTATACGGTAAAAGCAATCGGTAAGAACGCATTCGCTGAGAGATCGGATTATACAGGTGCCAGACTTACCTCGATAGATATTGACAACAGTATAGAAAAGATTGATGATTCTGCTTTCCGTAATTGTACGGGTTTAACTTCTATAGAGATTCCTAACCGTACTACCGAAATCGGTGTCTCTGCTTTCGAAGGGTGCTCGTCGATGACTAAAGTAACTCTTGGCAGTATCTTACTGAAATAAATCAGAACGCTTTCGCTAACTGTCCGAAGCTGGCTGATCTGGAAGTAAAAGAACGTGTTACATCCATCGGTGATTATGCCTTCCTGAATTGTTCGTCGCTAAACAATGTAACTTTTCGCCCACTATTCCGGTTGGAAATATACTTTTGAGACACCTGCTGATGCTCCGTTGAAGCAGCCGATGGTTATTTTCAATGAAAACGGATGGCAGACAGAAGATATGGTGCTCGTAAATTACGGTATATACAACTGGGCCGGATTGTTCGGTCAATCAGGAGTAGAAGTCGTGAGCGCAGACAGCAGCTCTGTTGTTACAGTTTCCGGTAAAACCATCTGTACAGTCGGTAAAATCAGAGTGTACAGTATGACGGGAATTGTTGTGGCAGATGGAATGGATAGTGTTGACATCTCGGAAGCCGGAACTTATATAGTTGTTACTGATAGCGGAGCTGTCAAAGTTTCCCTCAAGTAATCAACTGTCTTTAAATCAAAACAAAAGCGGCCGTAATGTTCATCACAATACGACCGCTTTTGTTTCTTAGATACATCGGTCGGAAAAACACAAAGGCGAAATGAGTGACGAGTGTCTTCATTCCGCCTTTGTTATACAGGAGAGAATAGGATTACCTCAGTAGAGAAGTGTGCCGGAGATGTTCCGGTAGCTGCTGCCGGCGGGGGCTCACTGAGGCATTGCCCGGATACGATATTCAATATGATACGGTGGCAGTTTCCCACTTGGATTCTGCGATATTCACACCGGCTCTACGTGCTTTCTGTCGTATCTTTTTCATCTCCCGCTGAGCCTCGCGGAAACTTTTTTTCATTTGAGTATATGTATTGGCTGAGGCTCCCATCCCTGAGTTTCCATATTTATTGCCTTTGGAATCAGTTATGGAATACCCCAGATTTGTCAATGAGTTGTAGTGACGTTCCGCAACAGACGCCCATTTGTCATACTGAGTCTGATAACTTGATCCGGCAGCAGAACTTCCGTTATTTCCTGAGAGCGTGGAAGCAGAATTTGATCCGGACATATAGTTGTTACTACCACTATTCGACGATATAGCGGCGTAAGATCCTTCACTACCATATCCCATTGCCGCATTTACTGTAGACAGAGCCGTAGCGGTGGCATCAAGTGCCGTCGCTAATTTATCAAGATCGATTTTCTTTCCCTTGACCGTGATTCCGAACGTAACCATAAAGGAATTCGCGTAATAGTCGCGAGGGCCATTAAGAAACACGGGATTTTGCCATTCCACGCCTACGCTTAAACAGCGGTGGCGATAAGCAGCCGACAGATTGATACCTACAGATAAAGGATTGCCCAGTCCTCTCTCAAGATTGCCCGCCACGTATGGACCAAAGCCGACATCAAACGAATTGCTCTCGTTAAACATCTGCCTCCATAAAGCTCTTACAGGAATTTCTATGATATTTCCCCTATAACTGTATATTTGGCTATCGTCTCCGGGATAATAACTATCCGGATTAAATTTGAATCCTTTCTCCTGGCTTAATGTAATCTTTGATCGATAAGCCAACCCTGTCTCTATTGACAGAGGTATACGCCGGGTAAGCGGAATCTGAAGCAGCACTGCCGCCTTCAGTTCATAATTGCCCTTCTTGTCAAGTTCTCCGTCGCTGTATGTGAGGTCGTCGCTCCCTCCATACTGCTTCGTGTACATTCCTCCCAGCTGAAAATGCCAGTAAACCTCAGCGTTCGCTTGTAATGCTGCCATCAGCATTACCACCAGCATCAACCCCTGAGCCAGTGTTGTTAAAAATCTTCTCATGTTTGCACTTCCGGTCCCACAGTGCCATAAGACCCTTTTTGAAAATATGAAGCGTGGCACTGTATATCCACATCCTGAAATGCAGGCCCTGAGAAAACCTTAGAAACAGATATGGAAATAACAGCTCCACGCTATATACGTGGAGACCATTACGCCATCTCTCGTTTCTATGGGTGAAGTTTCTCAGGCTTCGCATTTCAGAGAGGAAGACATAACGCCTCGGATTTGTTAGTATGTAGTGGATGGAGACTCTTCTCCTATCCGTGTGCAAATATAGGCAATTAATTGTAAATAAATCTTACTTCCCCAGATATTCTTCATGAGGCTCGTGGAAAAAATGTTTATTATTACAGTCAGCTAAACCGGCAAAACAGTTTATGCCGACCATTCATTTAAGCGATTATTCAACTAACATCTGTTGGAGCATAAATGCCGCATGAATCCTCTGATTTTTTGCACAAAAAAAGAGATTGCCAGACAATCCGAGAATCAAATCCAGGTTAAAAAAAGAGCCCGGTACAATACCGAACTCTTCCTATTACTGGATAATGTTTAACCTGTCCGACTTTTTGGGGTTACTTCAAAGTCAGGCAGTTTCTTTTTTTATCGGGATTCGTCTGCATCCCGGTAGCCTGATTATGACAGGCGCGGCCGGCGGTCGGCTGAAGCGCCGATAATCCATTTGCTGCCGGGGATAAAGGAAATCAGGCGGCAAGTTATGTAACAGCAGATGAAAGTCACGATCGCTATTACGGGGATAGCTGCGACTGTGGGGAGAGCAAGCTGGCCTTTGAAAATGCCAACCCAGAAGCTAAGCCAGAAAATGTGCATAAGGTAGATGCCGAAGCTCAGCTTTGAGGCGCGGGTGACGATGGCCGGCGCCTGTTTCTGTTCTATGCAGGTGAAGAGCAGGAAAGCGCCTGTGGTGAGTACAACTACATTAAGTGTGCAGAATGCCCAGCCGATCTCAAGCACCGGGGTTATGAGTTCCTGACCGGGAATAGCCTGCACGTAGAAGGAGTATATTGTGGCCGCGGCTCCGATGATAAGCAGTGGTAAACCTACGCGGAAGCGGGTAGAGCGGCTCCATGTAAGGTGGCGGCGTATGTAGTGGGCGAGTACCAGATATCCCAGATAACCGGAGAAGTACCACAGCAGGTGGTATTCGTTCCAGAAGCATTGTCCCCAGATTTCGCCCCAGTTGCGCGACATGTATGGCATGCATGTGGATAGCAGGAATAGCAATATGAAGAAGCGTTCCTCTTTTGCGGTGGCCTTTTCAAGCCATGGTGAAATGATCGGAATAAACAGGTAGATGCTGATGAGGGGATACATGAACCAGAAGTGTCCCGCTGTGGTCGGGAAGTTTAGGAGGATTCGCGAGAGGTCTGTAGTTGCAGTGGCACTGTCGATCTGGCCCCACAGCAGCGGCAGAGTGCTGTAAAGCACCACGAAGATAAAGAACGGGGGCAGGATATGGAGGAAGCGACGCTTGTAAAATTGTCCGCTTGTCATTCCGGCAGGCATCGGAGCAAGCAAAAAAGCTGATACGATGAAGAACAAAGGTACGGACATACGCGAGAAGCCGTCGTAGATTGATACCCACAGGCGGTCGGTTTCATTGGCAAGAAACGATACGGGTCCGGCCATATCCGATTCCCCGCCTGCGCCGTAATAGTTTTCGCTTGCGTGGACGAGAATCACCAGAAAGCAGGCGAACACACGCAGATAGTCAAGAAATACGATTCGATCGGTTTTCATTTGTAGTTGGTTGATGAATTAAGGTAGAAATAACGGAATCAACCGTATGTGGTATGAATGAACGACATAGGCGGTTGACTCCGTTAAAAGGTATGTTGTTCGTTGAAGGAGATATCAGAGGGCGAGAAGTTCCTCGATTTTTGCCTTGAATGTTTCGCGCGATTGCGATCCTGCCAGACGTATGTCAACCTTCTTGCCATCCTTGAAGAAAAGGAAGGTGGGTATTGACATTATACGGTATTCGGTGGAAAGGTCGCTCTCCTCGTCTACGTTGTATTTTCCGATTACAACCTTCCCTTCATACTCTGCTGCGAGGTCGTCGACAATAGGTCCCATTGCTACACATGGGCCGCACCATGTTGCCCAGAAGTCGATGATTACTGGTTTGCCGGAGGCAATGATCTCTTGCGCGTTTGCGTCGGTGATGGTAAGTGCCATTTTTTGATTTTGATTATTATGGTTTGTTATATGGTTTGTTTGATTGTTTCCGTGAAGTAATGTGCTGAGGGGTGCATAAGTCAGTCGGTTTCAACTGCTATCATTTCCTCTTCCGCAACATCAGCCGAATCGTCTGCAAAGTCGTTAAACGGTGTGGCTCCTGTAATAGCGCGGTTACGAACGAATTCGTAGCTTATATTGTAGGCGTCCAGAAGGTTTACGAGGTCGCGGTTAACGGGTACGGTCATACCGGCTACCAGACGGACTGATCTTCCGATCTGCGGATCGTAGAGTTGGACGTTGAGCGCTCCCTTACCTGTGCCGGTCGAACTCTGGTGGTCGTACAGGTCTTTTAGAAACGCTTCCGTTATATCAGTCGGGTCCATCATGAGGGTGATGCCTTCGATAATTCGTCCGCGCACATCTTCGAGCATGCATACATGTTCTACTTCAAATTGCATTTCGTTTTTGTATGTGCTGAAACGGAATCGTCCACGTACCATCACCTGATATCCTGGAACCCCGTATTTACTGAAATCAACGAATTTCTGGCCGAAGAGCATAACGCGTATGCTTCCGGTGTAATCTTCAAGTGTGAGCGCGCCCCAGAATCCGCCTCGTTTAGCCGGGCGCTGCTCGAAATGGCTTACTGTGCCGCCGAAGCATGCCTCCATGCCGTCGGCAGCAGCAAGATCCTGAAATTTCTTGATGGTTAGCAGTCCGTGGTTCACTTCCATATAGAACGGATCAAGTGGGTGTGATGACAGGTACATACCTACAAGTTCCTTTTCTTTATCAAGGCGCTCGGTATCGGGCCACGGCTCGGCATATTTGGGCAGCGGACGGCCTGCGGTGCGCAGCTCCGGTTCCATTTCACCGAAGAGCGATGCACTCTGGTCCATCGATGCGTTCTGAAACTTCTGTCCGTAGCGTACAAGCTGTTCCGAGAAGGTTTCGTCGCGGTTGTTCTTTTCGAAGTAATCTTCACGTTTGAGATCCTTGTACCAGTCGAAAGCGCCGGAACAAACGAGGTTGTCGAACGTGCGCCGGTTGATGATGCCTGCCGGCACCCGCTCTACGAAGTCGTATGGACTTTCGAAACGTCCACCCTCTTCGCGTGTACGGATGATCGCTGCCACAACATTATCTCCAACTCCCTTTATTGCAGCCAGTCCGAACCGGATATCACCATCTTCATTCACACTGAATTTTGTGAACGATTCGTTAACGTCAGGTCCCTTCACCGTAAGACGCATAGCCTTGCATTCGTCCATGAAAACGGTGAGTTTTGTGATATCGGAGCTGTTGCGCGACATTACGGCTGCCATATATTCCGCCGGATAGTTGGCTTTCAGGTATGCGGTCTGGAATGCCACCCACGAATAACATGTGGCATGGCTCTTGTTGAACGCGTATGATGCGAATTTTTCCCAGTCGGCCCAGATCTTCTCCAGTACTTTCGGGTCGTGTCCGTTGGTCTGCCCACCTTCGAGAAATTTTCCTTTGAGATGATTCATCTTGTCGATGAGTTTCTTACCCATCGCTTTTCGCAGGGTGTCGCTCTCGCCGCGGGTGAAATTGGCGAGCAGACGCGACAGAAGCATGACCTGTTCCTGATAAACCGTTACCCCGTAGGTGTCTTTGAGATACTGTTCCATTACCGGTATATCGTAGACGATCGGGGTTTTTCCATGTTTACGCGATATAAATTCCGGGATATAGTCCATAGGTCCCGGACGATACAGCGCGTTCATGGCTATGAGGTCCTCGAATGTGGATGGCTGAAGTTCGCGTAGATACTTCTGCATTCCGGCGGATTCGAACTGGAATGTACCGACAGTGCGTCCCTCGCAATACAGCTTATAAGTGGCAGGATCGTCGATCGGTATCTTCTCCATATCGATATCGATGCCGTGGGTGTGCTTTATGTTGCTTACAGCCTCCATGATGATAGACAGTGTCTTGAGGCCCAGGAAGTCCATTTTTATAAGGCCGGTTTCCTCGATGACACGCCCCTCGTATTGGGTGACAAGCAGTTTACCTTCCTGTTTATCGACTGCCGTGCTTACCGGAACCCAATCGGATATTTTATCGCGGCAGATTATGACACCGCAGGCGTGAACACCGGTTCCACGCACGTTACCCTCAAGTTTTTCAGCATATTTGAGAGTCTCGCGTACAAGTGGATTAGGGTTGTTTAGTTCCGTTTTGAAATCGCTCAGAAGGTTGTAGCAGTTCGTGAGGTTCATTTTTGCTTCTTTGCCGTTGACCTCGGGCATATGTTTCGGCAACAGTTTTACTATTCTGTCGCTTTCCGGAATAGGCAGACCTTCCACGCGAGCCACATCCTTCAGTGCCATTTTGGTGGCCATAGTACCATAGGTGATGATGTGGGCTACATTCTCCGCTCCATATTTCTCCGTGACATATTGAAGTACGCGCGCACGTCCGTCGTCGTCGAAGTCAACGTCAATATCGGGCAGAGATATACGGTCGGGATTGAGGAAGCGTTCGAACAGCAGGTCGTATTTTATCGGGTCAATCTGGGTGATTCCGAGACAATATGCCACACACGAGCCTGCGGCGGATCCACGGCCCGGCCCCACGCTTACCCCGAGGCTTTCGCGGGAAACGTTTATGAAGTCCTGTACGATAAGGAAGTAACCAGGGAAACCCATCGTCTTCATTATGTGGAGCTCGAATTTGATTCGCTCTTCGATTTCCGGCGTCAGCGGGGCCCCGTAGCGGCGTTCTGCTCCCTCGTAGGCGAGTTTTCCGAGATAGTCGGCCTCGAATTTGATGCGGTATAGCTTGTCGTAGCCTCCCAGTTTCTTTATTTTATTCTCGGCTTCCTCCTGCGACAGCACTACGTTACCGTTTTCATCGCGTGTAAACTCATCGAACAGATCCTGTTCGGTGATGCGGCTGCGATATTCCTCCTCAGTTCCGAATTCCTCGGGAATGGCGAAAAATGGCATGATAGGGGAGTGGTCAATGTCGTAGAACTCCACCTTGTCGGCAATCTCTATTGTATTTGCGAGGGCTTCGGGATAGTCGGAAAACACCTGAGCCATCTCTTCGGTGGTTTTCAGCCATTCCTGTTTGCTGTAGAGCATTCGGTTCTCGTCAGAGATTTTTTTCCCAGTCGAGAGGCATATGAGGCGTTCGTGTGCTTCAGCATCATCCTCATTTACGAAATGGGTGTCATTGGTGCAAATGATCTTGATTCCGAATTTTTCAGCCATGCGCACCAGTTCGGCGTTCACCTTCTGCTGAAGCGGATATGTGTCATGGTTCGCACGTGCTACCGTAGCTTTGTGGCGTTGCAGTTCCAGATAGTAATCGTCGCCGAAATTCTCTTTCCACCACATCACGCGGCGCTCGGCCTCCTCGATGTTGTCCTGAAGGATAAGGCGGGGAATCTCGCCGCCCAGACATGCCGAGCATACGATGATACCCTCTTTATGTGCCAGTATGTCGGATTTGTCGGTTCGGGGATGTGAGTAAAAACCGTCGGTCCATGCCCGTGAAACAATTTTCACCAGATTGTGGTAGCCCGTTTCGTTTTTTGCAAGCAATATGAGGTGGCGCCCTGTATCGTGTTTGTCGGTATGTGTGTCGAGTGTCTCGTTCGCCACATATACTTCACAACCGAGAATAGGCTTGAAAATCTTGCTTTTCAGTTTTTCAGCTTCGGCGCGTTTCTCATCGGCGACGGCGGTGTCTCCGGTCTTTTCCGCCTCGGCTGCGGCAGCCAGGGCATCTTTTATAGCGCCCTTTGTCTTGGAATTCTTTTTTGCTACATAGTTGTAGAATTCCTTGATGGCAAACATGTTGCCATGGTCGGTTATGGCTATAGCCGGCATTCCGTCGGCCATGGCTTTGTCAACGAGCGCCGATACAGCTGCCTGTCCGTCGAGAATGGAATATTGGGTGTGTACGTGGAGATGTACGAATTTACTCATATCAGAGAAGAGGTTTTAGCAAGAGTGACCGTCCCGCCGCTTTGCCGCGGCAAAAAGGAAAGTTCAAAGGTAAGGATTTTTTTTGTGATTAGCCACTTCATTTTTTAACATGAAAGGTTAACGGGGTAGCCCTCACACTATTGTATAAATGTTAAAAAATACACCCTTAAAAAAACATCATATCACAACCTCTAAGTTTGTCCATAAGAAAATAAATGGCTAACTTTGCAGTCAAAACAAGCCAGTATTCCATAAAGTTTCTTATGCGACAGACACGTCAAGCCGTCCTGATGCTTGAAGACGGCACATGCTTCACAGGGAAATCGTTCGGCTACGAAGCCCCCACTGCAGGTGAGGTGGTGTTCAATACCGCCATGACCGGTTATCCCGAAAGTCTGACAGACCCTTCTTACGAAGGTCAGATTCTTGTCACTACCTACCCTATTTTGGGCAACTACGGTGTGCCACCTGAAACTGTAAAGGACGACGTCAGCGAGTTCCTCGAGAGTTCACGTATCCATTGTCGTGCCATAATAGCCCAGGATTATTCGTGGGAGCCGAGCCACTGGCTTGCCACCCGTTCGCTCCATCAGTGGTTGCAGGATGAAAAAATCCCCGGTCTTTACGGTATAGATACCCGCGCCTTGACAAAGCATCTGCGCGACAAGGGCTCGATGCTCGGGAAAATATACTTCACGTCGCCCGACGAGGTTGAATTCAGCGATCCCAATACTGAAAATCTTATTGCAAAAGTAAGTTGTCAGGAACCGGAGGTTCACGGCAACGGTGAGAAAACCGTGGTACTCGTGGACTGTGGCACGAAGTTCAACATCATCCGTTGTCTTACGCGTCGCGGAGTGAAAGTGGTCCGGGTGCCCTGGAACTACGACTTCAGCAATATCGAATGCGACGGCTTGTTCATTTCCAACGGACCGGGCAATCCGGATTTCGCAGAGGAAACCGTCCGGAACATCCGCAAGTTTATGGAGACAGGTAAACCTATCTGTGGAATATGCATGGGCAATCAGCTTTTGGCTAAAGCGGCGGGGGCTACGACATACAAACTTAAATACGGTCATCGCAGCCACAACCAGCCTGTGAGAATGCAGGGTACAAATACCTGCTACGTGACTTCGCAGAACCATGGTTTCGCGGTTGACGACACCAAACTTCCGTCCGAGTGGGAACCGTTGTTCGTAAATATGAACGATGGAACCAACGAGGGAATACGCCACAAAGAGAAACCCTGGTTCTCGGCGCAGTTCCATCCGGAAGCATCATCCGGTCCGCGCGATACGGAATTCATTTTCGACAAATTCATAGCGATGCTTTGAACGCACGCGCCGGCAATATATAAGGGTTGAGGCTACGCTTATTAGCCGGCGCTTTTGAAAAATATCAGTAAACAAAATAATCACATCATATATCCCACAAGTAATTCCGGCATGGAAAAGATTAAAAAAGTTCTTCTTCTCGGTAGCGGCGCTCTCAAAATTGGTGAGGCCGGCGAATTCGACTATTCCGGTTCCCAGGCTTTGAAAGCTATGAAAGAGGAGGGAATTGAGACAGTGCTGATAAATCCCAACATTGCCACAGTGCAGACCTCCGACGGTTTCGCAGATAAAATCTACTTCCTGCCAGTAACTCCATATTTTGTGGAGAGAGTGATTGAAAAAGAACGTCCTGATGGAATACTCCTTGCGTTTGGTGGTCAGACCGCGCTCAACTGCGGTGTTGACCTCTACGAAAGCGGCATTCTTGCAAAGTATGATGTGAAGGTACTCGGCACTCCCGTTCAGGCGATTAAGGACACTGAGGACCGAGAGCTGTTTGTCAGGAAACTTGATGAAATCGATGTGAAGACAATAAAGAGCGAGGCTGTGGAGAGCGTCGAGCAGGCGCTTGAGGCTGCCGCTCGTCTCGGCTACCCCGTAATCGTGCGCGCGGCATATGCGCTCGGCGGTCTTGGCAGCGGTTTCTGTGATAACGCCGATGAGCTGAAAGTTCTTACCGAAAAGGCATTCTCATTCTCTCCGCAGGTTCTGGTAGAAAAATCGCTCAAAGGATGGAAAGAGGTAGAGTATGAGGTAGTACGCGACCGCTACGACAACTGTATTACCGTCTGCAATATGGAGAACTTCGATCCACTGGGTATTCATACAGGTGAAAGTATAGTGGTGGCTCCGTCTCAGACCCTTTCTAACGACGATTATCATTATCTCCGTGAACTCGCTATAAAGATTATACGTCACATCGGTATTGTCGGCGAATGCAACGTTCAGTATGCCTACGACCCCGATTCAATGGACTACAGAGTGATCGAGGTAAACGCCCGTCTGAGCCGTTCGTCTGCATTGGCTTCGAAGGCAACCGGCTATCCATTGGCTTTCGTGGCTGCAAAGCTCGGTCTCGGCTACGGTCTGTTCGAACTCAAGAATTCTGTTACCAAAGATACTTCGGCATTCTTCGAACCTGCGCTCGATTATATAGTTTGTAAAATTCCGCGCTGGGACCTCGGTAAGTTCCATGGCGTGCGCCGTGAAATCGGTTCATCCATGAAATCGGTCGGCGAGGTCATGGCGATAGGTCGAACTTTCGAGGAGGTGATACAGAAAGGCCTCAGGATGATCGGTCAGGGTATGCATGGATTCGTAGGCAACCGCGATCTGAAAATCGACGATATGGATCGTGCGCTTAAGGAACCGACCGACAAGCGTATTTTTGTGTTGGCAAAGGCGTTGCATGAAGGATACTCCGTAGAGCGTATTCATGAGCTTACAAAGATCGACCGCTGGTTCCTTCAGAAGCTCAAGCATATTATCGACACCGAAGGTGAACTCAAACAGTATAAGGAGATAGAGGATATCCCCTCGGAGCTAATGCGCCTTGCAAAACAACAGGGATTCAGCGATTTCCAGATAGCCCGCGCTGTAAAGGGAGAAAACCTCGATGTTACCGGTGGCGACAATGCCAAAGTGCGTGCCTATCGCAAATCGCTGGGTATAGTGCCGGTGGTGAAGCAGATCGACACTCTTGCCGCCGAGTATCCGGCTATGACAAATTATCTCTATCTGACATATAACGGAGATTACAACGACATTAATTATCTCCACGACCATAAGTCGGTTGTGGTGCTCGGATCCGGTGCATATCGTATCGGCAGCTCGGTAGAGTTCGACTGGTGTTCGGTCAACGCCCTTCTTACGGTTAAGGAACAGGGATGGCGTTCGGTGATGATAAACTACAACCCCGAGACCGTTTCCACCGACTATGATATGTGCGATCGCCTCTATTTCGACGAACTCACTTTCGAGCGTGTGATGGATATTCTCGAGATGGAATCGCCCCATGGCGTGATCCTCTCGGTTGGCGGTCAGATACCCAACAACCTCGCAACCCGTCTTGACGATGCCGGAGTCAATATTCTCGGAACATCGGCCAAATCGATCGACAACGCCGAGGACCGCCACAAGTTCTCTGCGATGCTCGACCGTCTCGGTATCGACCAGCCACGCTGGCGCGAACTCACGAGTTTCGCCGATATCGACGATTTCATCCGCGAGGTCGGCTTCCCGGTGCTTGTGCGCCCGAGCTATGTGCTTTCTGGCGCGGCGATGAACGTTTGTTCCAACGACGAGGAGCTTCACCGCTTCCTCACTCTGGCTGCGAACGTATCGAAGCAGCATCCCGTTGTAGTATCGGAATTCATTCAGAATGCCAAGGAGATTGAAATGGATGCTGTCGCCCAGGACGGTGAGATAAAGCTATATGCGATATCCGAACATGTGGAGTTCGCCGGTGTTCATTCTGGCGACGCAACCATACAGTTCCCCCCGCAGAAACTTTATGTTGAAACTATGCGTCGCATCAAGAAAGTTTCGGCGCAGATTGCCAAGGCACTCAACATATCCGGTCCGTTCAATATCCAATTCCTTGCAAAGAACAACGATATCAAAGTTATTGAATGTAACCTGCGTGCATCGCGCAGCTTCCCCTTCGTTAGCAAAGTGCTGAAGATCAACTTTATCGATCTTGCAACCCGTGTGATGCTCGGTCAGAAAGTCGATAAGCCTTCCAAGTCGCTCTTTGATCTCGACTATGTGGGCATAAAGGCTTCTCAATTCAGTTTCTCGCGTTTGCAGGGCGCCGACCCCGTGCTGGGTGTTGATATGGCTTCTACCGGCGAGGTAGGCTGTATCGGCGACGATACTGACGAGGCTATCCTCAAATCAATGTTATCAGTTGGTCATCGCATTCCCAAGCGCTCGGTGCTTCTCAGCACAGGGACCCCCCGCCAGAAGGCCGATATGCTTGAAGCTGCCACTCAGCTCCATAATGCCGGCCTTAAGATCTACGCAACCGAGGGAACCTATAAATTCTTGACTGACAACGGCATTCCTGCCGTTCAGGCATATCTTCCCACCGATGGCGATGCTCATCCGCAAGCTCTCGATCTACTGCATCACAAACTTGTGGATATGGTAGTCAACCTTCCTAAAAACCTGTCGAGTACGGAGCTTTCTAATGGTTACAAGGTGCGTCGTGCAGCAATAGATCTTAATATTCCATTGCTTACCAACGCACGTCTCTCTTCCGCTTTCATCAAGGCATTCACGTCTCTGCCTCTTGATAAAATCGAAATCAAAGCCTGGGACGAATATAAGTGACACGTTTTTTCATATTTTATATTTTTCCGGAGGTTGTCGTGATTGACAGTCTCCGGTTTTTAATTGAGTTATACCTTAATACGTTGGAATTATATGGCAGAACACAACCGAATCGGAGCATGGGGTGAGGATAGGGTATGTGAATATCTTGTAGCCGAAGGCTATGCAATTACCGAACGCAACTGGCGCATGAATCATCTTGAACTCGATATCGTCGCTGAGAAAGACGGCTGGATCGCCTTTGTTGAAGTAAAAACGAGGCGCAATGAGGGTGAGAAATTATCCGATGTGATCAATCCGCGAAAAATTGCCCGCATTGTCAGTGCTGCAAACGGTTATATTACATCGCATGCGATTGAACTCAAACCGCGTTTCGATGTAGCCTTTGTCTTCGGTACACCCTCCGATTTCCGCATCGAATACATCCCCGATGCCTTCTTCCCCCGCCTCCGCACCTACCGCTGAAATCTAACGGTACAATTACAGCGTAGGATAATCTAATTTGCAAAAGTTGTTAAATTTCGGCTATTTTTTTGCGATTTATTTTTTTTAAAGTATCTTTGGGCGCGAGTAAAAACCTTAACAATATTTGTAAAATGAGTTCAAGAATCTTGACTTTACTTTTATGTGCCGTAGTATTCATTCTGGTAGGGTGTGATGAAGGTTTACTTTCCTCAAATAGTGACACATGTGAAGATTTTAAACAAGAAGTGTTTGAAGAATCCACCTATAGAAGTATTTCTGAGGCTGAGGAGATTGCAATTTCAGAAGTAAGTCGTATTCTGGATGACGGTGATATTAAATCACGTGGATTCGGAAAACGCACAATAAATTCACATCTTTCCAAAACGATTTATTCATCCACGGGTAGCCGTGGATACTCTTATCCTCTCATGCATGTAATAAACTTCGATGATGATGAGGGTTATGCGACGGATGGAAAAAATATTCCATAAAAGCTTATAGGTATATCACAAAGGATGGTGGTGTCACATGGGTTCCGGATGGAGGTGGTCCTACCTGGCAGAGAGAAGATGTTTATAATCACTATTGCTGGGGTTTTACTCGTGGGGAAAAAGATGGCTACTTCTTAGATATGGATTTTTATCTTAGTACTGGAAAAGATGCTGTTACGGGCGAGGAGGTTGAGGTAGATTATTCTGGTTGGACAGAATTCTATAAAGTTGAATTACAGTAATAAAGCTATATATATGTCAAAACAAGTTTATTGTAGATTTTATTCTATTATATTAGGTTTGGGGTTGTCGTTAGCGGGCTGCACATCCGATGACCCTCAGATTGGGAATGAGGAGGGGAGTGGTACTGAAACTACTCAGCCCTCCGACGGTCAGCAATCTTCGGATCCGTATATTCCGGGAAATCTTGTCAAAACTTATAGTTTTGATTTGGACTTTTTCAAATCTGCAATTGAGAGTTATGACGGTAACATAATTGTTTCCCCGTTAGCGGCGCATATGGCCTTCGGTATTGTAGCTGCAGGCTCGTCATCTGCTACGGCTTCCGAAATCGTAAACTTGCTGAAATGTATTGACCTGAAATATATGCAGGCGTTTCATTCCGAGGTTGTAAATTCGTTTCCGACATTGGATTCTAAATCGGTGACAGAACTTTCAAGTTCCCTATGGCATACATCTGAATTCAATGTCAACAGCGAATTTTCCGATATATTTTTGGATACATATGGCGGAAGACTGTTTCCATGCGATATGAATTCGTCTGATACCCGTGAAGCGATCTCCACATGGTGTAATGAGCATACAAGGAAAACTGTATCAGGAGTGTCGGTGCCAGATGATGAAGATCTGCTTCTTCTGTCCTCTATCTATTTTAAATCTCCATGGTCTTCATCTCTTAAGAAAGATATGATTGGCTCTACAGTGGGAGCGTTTTATGGGCTCTCGGGCGAGAAGGAGTGTAATCTGGTGAAACTTCTGGGTTATATGGGTCATACTTCCGCAAAAGATGGATCATATGAAGCGGTTAAGGTCGATCTGGGAAACGGATCATTTACAGCGACATTTGTATTGCCTGATTATGATACCGATGTCTCGGAAGTTCTTGGGAATATCAATTATAGATATCTGATTGATCAGAATGCTACGGATATGGATGGAACACATGTATGGAAACGTAATTGGACACATCTGTTCCTACCTGTTTTCGAGGCCTCCGCTACAGCATATGATTTATCTGAGGTTTTCGATAAAATGGGAATATCGGATATCTTGGTCGGAGCCTTTGACAATATCGTTGGCTCTTCTGCGGAATCGCGTTTACTTTTGTCGCAAACCTCGGCATTGCAGTTTACGGACGATGGGATGGAGGCTGCGGCTGTGTTGAATGATATTCGTCCCACGGATAATATAAATTTTCCTGATGATACTGCCGGCGAATGGATGGATATTAATCGACCTTATATCTTCTTCATACATGAAACCACCACCGGTGCATGTATTCTTGCCGGTAAAATAACAGATATTTGATTGTCTGATTTGCATATACAGATATATAAAATGCGCCCCGGGCAGTGATCCGGGGCGCATTCAAATTTACAACCTAACTTAACACACTATAAAAAGTATCCTACATTTATTAAGGTTTAGGGAATATCATGCGGCCTCTGCCGCTCTGTGCGTTTTTTAGTTTCTTTCGCCTGAAGCATTGGGTCGCGGACCGCGTTCGCCGCGTTTGTCGCCGTGTCTTCCCTGCATCATGCGTTCCATCATCGTTTTCTCGATTTTCGACATGCTCATTATCTGTTTTTGGGTGAGAAACTTACTGTACTCGCCATAATATTTTTTGCGTATGTCAAGCTGTTTCTGCTGCATTTCAAGACGATCTGCATTTTCAGTTTTAGCTTGTTCCTCTGTCATTTCAGATGGTTTGACTCTTTTCTGATCGCGCTTGTACATTGACCACATCTCTTTCTGGCATTTTAGATAAGTTTCAGTAAACTTTGCGGTCTGGTCGTCATTTAGCTCGAGTTTCTTGGCTATTTCAGCGGCCTGTGCCTTTGAAAATGCTTCGCGCTGAGCCGGATCGTGACGTCCCTGTCTGTTCTGATCCTGAGCCGTAGCTGCTACAGGAGCTAAGGCTATGATTGCTGCCAGACATATTTTCAGAAATACTTTCATAATTGATAGTTAATTACGTGTAATATTATTGTTGTTGTTTGATTGTTTAGGCGAAGTTGTTAATAGAGATACGCTTCAAGCAGGCGATCGTTGTCGTAACAGTCAAGTAGAAACTCCTGATCGTTATCCGAGAGATTGGCGAAGGCTGTTTCAGGTGTAAGTTGGTCTACGGGTCGTGAAATCCATACACCGGCTCCTATTGCAGCCGCTACCGTTACGGCTGCTGCAGCGGATAGCGCTACTTTTATGAAGCGTTTCATCGGTGGGAGTTTTTTCACCTGTCGCGTTTCTACGGTTTCTGACAAAATCTGCCGTTCGAGCGTGTCAAAGAAACGGTCAGGAACGCGGTACGGCGTTCTGCGTTCAGCTTTGTCTATGTCGAAGTTTGTCATATGTTTTGTTTTTTGTATTCTGTAATATTTTTTGAAAGGGGATATGTTTCAGTCCATAGAAGATAGGAGTTCTACAACCTTGTTCTTGGCGTGATGATAGTTTACTTTCACGTTCTGAGGTGTTGTATCGAGTATGGAGGCAATCTCCTCGTAGCTTATGTCGTCGAAGTAGCGGAGGTTGAATACAGCCTGCTGCTTCGGTGGGAGCGTGTGGATGGCGTTCTGGAGCTTTACAGCCTCCGCGTCGGAATAATCGAAATACTCATCGGCTGCTAACTGATAGGCTTCGGTATTGTCCGGGTCGTCGAGCGCCACATGCTGTTCTTTCTGCCGCTGCAGGAAGCGGAGAGCCTCATTGGTGGCAATCCTCATGAGCCACGCCGGAAGCGACTTAATCTCGCGGATTCCGTCAATTCCCTTGTATGCTTTGACGAATGTCTCCTGAGTGATATCCTGAGCATCGGCATGGTTTACAACCAGACGGCGTATATGATTGTAGACCGGTTCCATAAAAGAGTTTACCAACAGCCTGAACCCGTTGTCCGGATTCTTTTTCAGTTGATCGGTTATCTCTTCTATACTGTGTCTCATCGTATGGTTGTACTTACAGTTATAAGACCTCTTTCCCAAGTAAAGGTTAAATATCGGAGAGATTTTTTTTGATGAATGCAGTTTTTTTTTGTACTTAATGAGTATACCGCGGATAAGGTAAGGTGCGGTTGCCCTGTATATTATACAAAAAAATTTTCATGACTTACATATAAATATGTAATTTTGCACAAATCGTATTCCGAGATTGTTTAACGTAGAGATAATAAGCGAAAACTCAACCTGTAAGGATCTTGGCTCAGTCTGTTGATTGCCGATGGTTATTTACGGTAGCTTGCATAATGCTTTGTATAAATGAAAAGTGTAGGTGTAAATATTGATGAACTCAGTGCCCGCGACAAAGAGGTTGTGGCGGAGGCGCACCATGTTACGTGGGTGGGATTCTGGATTAATGCTGCCTTGGGAATAGGAAAGGTACTTGCCGGTATATTCGGGCGGTCTACGGCCATGGTAGCCGACGGCATACACTCCTTTTCCGATTTTATAACAGATCTGATTGTAATTGTCTTTGTCGGTGTGGCACGGCGTAAGGCTGACAACCGTTACCAGTACGGACATGGAAAATATGAGACTTTCGCCACTCTTGTGGTGGCTCTGATTCTTGGGGGTGTCGGTGTGCTTTTCTTTATTGACGGGATTGAACTTATATGGAAGGCGCTTCATGGCGAGCATCTTGAGCGCCCTACCATACTTGCGTTGGTTATGGCTGCTGTATCTATAATATCTAAGGAGTGGCTTTACCGCTATACACGTGCGATAGGGGAGCGGATAGGTTCGGCGGTGGTCGTTGCAAACGCATGGCATCACCGCAGTGATGCTTTGTCCTCGCTTGCAACCCTGCTCGGCATCAGTGGTGCCATGTTCCTCGGACCGCAATGGAGGATACTTGATCCGTTGGCTGCCGTCGTGGTAAGTGTGCTTATTGTTGTGGTTTCATTCCAGATTGGGAAACCGGCAGTACGCGAGCTTCTCGAGGTTTCGCTTCCGGAAGACACGGTGACAGCTATGTATGCTGCCATTGGAGCTACGGAGGGTGTAAAAGCTTTCCATCGGTTTGCCTCGCGTCGCAACGGAAACCGCATGATTCTTGACTTTCATATAAAAGTAGATCCGGATATAACAGTAAGTCAGGGACATCATATCGCTTCTGAAGTCGAGCGCAGTCTTAAAGATAAATTTGGTGACGAGATGATGGTGAATATTCATGTAGAACCATACGCTGGACAGCCGGTAGATGAGAACAAAATGTGTGAATAAATGTTATAATTGTGTAGCCTGGAAAGGTAGAAATATGTTTCTAAGTGCCACATGGTTTAATACACATCCCCGATTATGATATATAATATAAGGCATACATCTTTTTTCTCAACGGTATCCGGACATTTCAGGAAATTTGTCTGTATCTTTTTCGCTGCTGTCACTCTCATCTCCGTTTCCGGATGCAGTGGCGATCGGATGCGGTCCATCATCGAGTGCGTACCTGAAAATGCTGTGGTTGTCCGCACTGTAGATCTGGCTTATTTGTTTAGAGAAGCCGGAGTGCCGTCGCCTGTCAGGTCTGATACGCTTTCCGAGGATGCCGCCGGAATACTTTCTTTATTTGTGCCTGCTGATTTCCACGTAATACTTACCCGGTTGCTTGCTGCTCCTGGGGCCGTTGACCTGTCCGGAATGTTGATGTTCACAGATGCGGCCGGTCGTGATATTGCAATTTTGCCCGTCTCTGACCCTCGGATACTTGATAGTGTGATAGAGGGGGAGAGGGGAGTGGAGGCCATTGGCGAGACCGATGGACTTAAATTCCGTATTATTGATAACATGACACTTGCCACCGATGGTATGGGGTTGTGTTTTATTGCCGGAGATATAATGACTGTCGCCTCGGCGCTTGCCGATGCTCGTATCTCGCATTTCGGCGTGTTTGGAGGTGTGCATGATTTTTTGACTGAAAAGTCGGCGTGCAACATAGCTGTCAATTGCGGAAATTCGCCTCTTAGTTTCATGGGTGGCGGGAGCAGGTGGCTCTGTATGTCGTTGAATGCTACTCGTCAGTCTGTGACTTTAACAGGAAAGTTGATGAATCGTGAAGGGGCATTGGACTCAATAGGTGGAAATTTCAAGGAAATTGATACAGACTTTTTACGTTACACCCCTTCTGATGCGTCTGTTATTCTCGCTTTTGGACAGTTCAGCGGCAATGCGCGGGCACTCGGAATGTTGCTGGGCCGTTTTGCTCCTATTTATCTTGAGCAAGCCGATGGTACTACATCGCTCTATGCGCTCCCCGCGTCAGGCAACCCCGAAGCTGTCGCTGCTCATGAGGCTGGCTCTTGGAATGTGGAGACAATGGTGCATGTTCCTGAAAATTTGCTTGAAGTAGGTCTTGCGCAGTATGCTGCCCGGGCTGGTGGCTCACTTAACCGAATCAATAATAATCAGTGGGAATATTCTTCTGATGGGAACGACTACTATTTCGGAACATTTGATGGTTCCCTTGTTTTCTCTTCAAATCGCGAGATAGCTTCTGATTTTAATAACGGTTTTACGGAGGATTTTCAAGGTAAGAGGGTCGCAATGGTAGTGGATGTCCCATATCGCAGCGTTCTTGCGCGTGCATGGGGATTACCGTATGGGGTTACATTTAAGATTGGACTTAATGCGATGGATTTTAAAATGCGGGTTACCTTTAATGGCGCGGAGGCGACAGCATTGCGCTCACTTCTGAAACTTCCCCAGCTTCCCGATCTGCAAGCCCGGTTCTCTAATACCCTTGGACTTTGATTTCCGTTTGATATAATAACTAATTTTATTAACACATATTTGCAGTTACGCCTGTTGAATAGCGATAGTTTGTGAATATGTGTTAAATTTGAGGGTTTCTGTAAACTTTTTGGCCGGAATGTTTGGTAGTTTCGGAGAGAGTTTCTACCTTTGCACCCGCTTTCAGGAACGGCGCAGCGGCGCCACCGACACAAACCGCGCGGCGGCGCTGTCGGCTCAGGATCCGGGGCATATCTCCCTAAAGGTGGTAACGCCTGAATGGTCCGGAAGGTTCGAAAAATTTTGAAAAAAAACGCGAAAAATTTTGTGGTTTCAAAAATAAGTTGTAATTTTGCAACGTTTTTCGGCGACACCGAAAGCGACTTTTGAAAGAGAGTACATTGAAAGATTTGCAATAGTGACGAA
>JAAVFL010000036.1 GCA_014800795.1 Bacteroidales bacterium
AACTTTGTATTACAATTTTGTTGAACACCATAAAATTACAAAATTTTATGGACATAAGAAAGCCTCAGCTTGTGAAAGTTGAGGCTTTTGTCATTGTTGTGAGGTAGTTCTGCAACACCGTCGAATATGGATTTAGTTGAAGCAAAAGCCATCAAAATGTATGATTTTTACGTTTCTCAAGCCTTCATCATCTATAAATTTCTGTATTTTAACAACGTCTTCATCACCATAAAAGCTAAACTTCCAAAGTATATCCTGACCAGTTTCTTGAACTATTCTTCTAAAATATGGAAGATCTACGTCATTTAACGAATGGCCTAAGACAATCACCTGCTTAATACCACTCAAACTACTAAAGAAATCTTCGTTATGAGAAACGATGGATTCTGAATCCTTATATTCTTTATTCATCCATCCTATTATTTTTGCACGAGTCTCTTGTTTAAAGTAAATGTCATCGTCATCATATGGTTTATCTTCATCCCGGTAGTTTGAGTGACCTACAATATACTCATCTCCAGTTCCACGAGCTCCGTGAATATGAAGAATATTTAATTGAGGAATGCCATAAATAGATTCAAGGGTGTCTGTATAATTAAACGTTAAATATTTAGCGCCTTTATTCAGAGTCATGATTTTCTCAACCCCTGAAATATCAATGTTATCAACCCACTCTCTAAAATCATCTTTTAGGTCAGTTAATAATGGCTGAAAAATATAATCTGGGCTATCCGAATAAGCTGCTTCAGAACGAGTAGGATGATCTATATCAAATTCTTTTTCAGGATTACAGAAGTCAATAATTGAATCTTCATCGTATTGCCCCAGAGCTGTTTCTATATCACTCCAAAATTCAGTCTCGGTACTAAAGAATATATCCATAAGAGTTACAAAACGCTCATTGTTGCGGGATACCTCAAAGTAGCGAAAATCTGAATATCTTGATTTAATTCCATGTGCTACATCAAAGCCATTACCTATAACATAGAGTGTAGGAATGGGGGCGCAATCATCAAAGGGCAAGATGCCATCTGAAACATTTTCTTCTTTCATATATATTAAAACTTTAATCGTACAAGAAAGAATTGCAAAAATCGTGCCAGAGAATAGAATTATACCCTACACAACAAGAATGTAGGGTATAACTTTTATCTGGTTATAAATAATGCGGCGAACTCGGTCAGCCTTCTGATATATATCCCTTTGTGCCATTTACCTTTGTAGCGGCAGTGAGAGGTATAGGCTTTGAAGATGTTGCGGTCACCGGCTTTCAGCTTTTTCAAGATACTGCTCTTGTTCACCATTCCTGACTCGAAGTTTTGGCGAGTTCACCGACGAGAATTGAGTCTTTGCCGTACTAGGCATAGATAGCGTAGAACTTACAGAGGTTTTGTAGAATAGTAAATACTTCTTAGTAACAGTATATCCAAGACCATAGAAACTATATGTGACTTTCAAGCATTCTCGGGGATGATATCCCAATTACCATGACCACCCCCCTTCCATATCCCAGTATATGCCCAATGTTCATAGTAAATCAACCATTGAATTGACCAATGAACTATTGTGTCTGCAATGAGTTTGGATCGATTCCAATCAGAAGGTAGGCATACGCATATACGTTGACGTTTCGTGTCATAAGTATGAGGAAGTCTTTTTGCTAATTTGGGCATTTGAAGTGGTTTCGGAGTGATAACATATACTTGAGGCAACCTGCCATCCTGATACACTATCTTAATCCGATAGGTATCACTTAATGCGGTGGGAGTAATCGTTATCTCCCATTCAAAACCATTTCGCAACAGCTTACCCTCCGAGTCCGGATACCGAATCCGAAGGGTGTTCAACTGTTGTGCCGAAGTATATCG
The DNA here is from genome assembly GCA_014800795.1 of Bacteroidales bacterium. Taxonomy (GTDB): domain Bacteria; phylum Bacteroidota; class Bacteroidia; order Bacteroidales; family Muribaculaceae; genus UBA7173. The sequence continues at coordinate 1,869 of JAAVFL010000036.1, forward strand.
TCTATTCTTCACCAAAAAAACAATTTGACGCATTAAGAGATTTCCCGATTGTTCCGATAGTACCGGTAACGGCAACTTTTGCTATTCCGTTACGGATATTATTTTGATGGCTATTAATTAATGATTCAGATACAGCAGCTGCTATGTCAGTCCCCACGGCCTTACCTAAATTCTCACGAAGCTGAGGCCCTTTTGATTGTAGTATGTTCGTGAAGTCTTTCTTGACAGCATCAAGCCAGAGGAAGAAATTATGCTGACGCTTAGGATGTGAAGTCCATTTATCTGCAAAGTTCTCCTCGGGGTTAACCGGATTCTTCACCACATATTCATTCCTTTCATTTTTGCAAATGAAACTTTCCATGCGTTTAATGACATTACACAAGGCATCAACTAAATTTTCCTCTCCTTGGTAAGCCATACCGGCCAAAGTTGTGATAATTATTGATATGGGTTTATCATCATGATCGTGCCGAAACATGATATCTCTGTGCCTTTTCAATATTTGTACAACCTGCTGAAGAACCGACTTTTCTTTTGCGAGCTTACCGATGGGCATAATGGTAGCCATAATAGACCGTCCCTCCGTTATAATTCTTGATGTACGGCAACGGTCTGCAAACCAATATGCGAATGCATCCGGATTACTTGAATGCCAAGTGTGTATGCTTGTGCTTATACGATAATCCCAGGATTCTTTGTCTGTTATTCTTATGGCTATTCGCTTTGCTTGATCCAAACTGTAAGCTTTGGAGAGAACTTCGTTAAGGACACGGGGGTATCCGGCCTCGGCCACCGACGGAAGAATATCCATATGATAGCGTTCGGATGTAGATTCGGACTTTTGTCGGTACAACAGAGTCCAACATCTACGACCTTCATCATCCAGCATACCCCTATAAGTGCCATGACTTTTAAGCCGGTCTCCAATTATTCGTTTGAGATCAGCTTGGGTCCAATGAGGACTTTTGCCAGTAAGCCTGATAACGAGGTCGACATCAAGGTCGTCATCTTTTCCAATAGGTTGTATGATGGTCCCAAGACGTAATGAACCTTGTGGAAAAATCAGTGGGGAATATCCGTCAAGACGTGGATCTTCTTCGATGTATTTCCCTACCGCTCCATAACTCTTAACAAGATTATCAAACTGGGTCTGAGTTATAGAAATTTCGTTTACGAGAGCCGTAAGCAACTTAGTGTAGGCCTCCTTGTCTGAAGTATTATGTCTTATCATTCTTTTAATTATTAATGGTTATTGCAAGTTTGTCTATTTCGCCGTGACGTTTGTCAAGGTCATATATTCTGAGTGGCGAATTTGCCTTTTGCATCCAGACTCGGCCAAGTTCAATGGCACAGGCTACTGGGATAGATATATATAAGTCAATAGAAACTCCGGAACACTCCTTACTGATAGCATCCAATGCACTTTCGATCTTGCGTCCGAAATCATATAGCATTGATTTCGCCGACAAGAAGTCAGGATTTGGTTTGTCGATGGAAAAATGCCATATTTTGGAATTTTTTCGCGTTTCGATAACCCGTTGAAGTATCGGGAAACTGAGTGACATCACCAAGACTACACCATCGCTTCCATCTTGTACTTTTTCAAATTTGAAATCAATATGCTTATCTTTTTCAGGCCAGGTCCAACCGCCGCGTCTCTGCTTCTGATACACTTCTACCTCATATTTATTATTGAGGATAGTTCCAAGTTTTATCAAAGATGGCATTGGTGCAAACCCGAAGAGTGCGATTCTTTTGTGCTCTGCATGTTCAATATCAGACAGTAAATTTTTGCACTTATATTCTATCTCTTCAATCTCTTGCTTCCAGTAACTATTCCAGTCATCTCCATGAAACCAATCACCTCCTAAGTGGCGGGCATTCTCTTTAGAAGGATAGTAATCAGGTATCATTGCCGATGAAAGCTGATTGAAATTAAATATTGGGATGCTGGTTCCAATAGCAGATCCAAATGTGACAGGCAATGCCTGATTGTCTTCTGGAATACCGGTAAGCATGCGCATCCGTTCTTCGTGATGCTTCTTCATCGCTCGAAGAGTCTGGGCATCATACTTATCAGCTCCTTCATGATCAATATACTTATGGCATTTGGGACACATCAACATAATGTTATCTATGTCTTGTGCTAATTCTTTTGATAATTTGACGTCCCCACGCGGCCCATCCTCGGAATCCGCTATTATATGTGCACATTCGGAACAATCACACGTGTCCATGGTTATACCATGACGATCTAAGGACTCGTTGCATCCTTTAAATTCACATCGTCCCGCAGCCCTGAACCACAACTCGCGCCGATTTTTCGCTGTAATTTTTGTTTTGCTCATAAAAACAACCTTTTTTGTTAATTTAGAAATAATAATTTTTGTCGCATATAAAACTTATTGTCTCCATTGAAAAGGATTAAAAGGATTCTCCCTTCAGTTGGGATGCCAATAGCTTTAACATAGCTTGCGTGTTTACGGGTGTAAAATTACGCCAATAATTCTAAATTGCCAAATATAACGCCGATATTTTTGTTAAATAGGGTAGATATTTACGCGGATACATATAATAATAAATAGCCAGACAAAAAAAAGCTATATCAACAGATACAGCCTTTGAAAAAAATTTATTAAAAGTCTTTATTATTCTGATTGCGCTGCAATCTCGGAGCTCAATATAGATTTATATTTTGACAGTTTATTAATCCACTCTTCTGGTGTAGGAAGATCGGGAAGGCAACCAAAAGAGTTGTCAAGGTATGCTTTCAATATATTAATATTCTTGTGGTATCTGCGCAAATCTACTTCTTTACATGTTGTTTCACCGGTTTGACGATTCTTATCAAAGAATTTCATAGTGTCTCTTCGAAAACCGTCCATATCCATAATTGACAGATGCTGAGAAGCCAAAAATGCCTGTGCTCGCGTTGATGAAAACAAAAAGAATTGAATAATTCTTCCAAAGGTTTGTTGATGAATGCCAGAGGCGCACTCATCAATCAAGATTGGAGTATTATATACAATAGAATCGTATAAGGCTATTATCAAACGAATCATGTTAAGCGTGCCTTCAGATTCCTCATGCTCTTGTAGCCAAGCCTTATGAGTCTCATTATCGGATGGATGTGCAAACTGTAGGGTTGTTATTTTACGAGTGCCACCAGCGAATTTCTTTTTAAAATCTTCTTCACCGAAAACCGTTTTAAAAATCAAGATTTCGTGTTCGCTTAGCTTTGGCTCAATAGTCTCAATCTTATAGTCAATTATATTAGATCCAATATCATTAAGGATCTGTAGTAAAACGGATTTTAACCTTTCCCCATCCTTCCTATTTTGAAGCATGGATGGTAAATCAATATCTTCCAATCTGGGAAGATATTGAATGCGGTTAAAATATGAGAATACATTTTTCAGGTCTTCGGCTACAAAATTCTTCTCATCATATACGGAAATTACTGAAGTATTCCTAATAACATTATCATTAATAAGCCTTTGAGCTTCATCAGAAATTGTTTTAGTCGGATATGATATTTCAACCAAATCATTTTCATGGTTGAACTCACGAATAAAGACTACAACTTCTTTCTTTCCAATGGGACATTTTGTAAGTTTCTCAAATTCTATTGTGTTGTCAACACATTTAATTTCATACTTATACCTATTCTCGTTTTGGTGAAATACGATTTCAAATGATGTTGGCTTATTAATTGTATCTTTTGACAATTTAAAATAGAAGTCAGGTATTTTGGAATCCTCATCAGATTTGCTGGTGGCTCTAAAACATGCCAATCTACAGACCGCTGCCAATGCACTCATGAAATTGGATTTGCCAGTTCCATTATTACCAAAAAGGAATTGAATCTTTTGGACCTTTTTTTTACCAATGGTCTCGAACCATGATATATGTTCAAAACCCGCTTTAGGACGTTCCATAGAAGCGGTAAAACTGAAAGTTATCTTATCTTTAAACGATAAGAAATTTTCAATTGTAAGAGACTCAATCATGAGATTTCTTCATTTTAGTAAAACTTGGTGCAAAATTAATCTATTTATTCGATATTTTCATGCATCCGCGAATATATTTACCCGCTTTAACACTTCTACTCTGGTGGATTTAAAGAGGCTGTGGCATAAATCGAACTGCTTTCAAGTCTTTTCTTGTCTAATTTTCGAGATACAGTTCATTATGACACAGCCTCAAATTCCTTATGGAACGAAAAGTGCTGCAAGCTCCGTGAGCCTACGGGTATAAATTCCTTTGTGCCATTTGCCTTTGTAGAGGCAGTGGGAGGTATAGGCTTTGAAGATGTTGCGGTCACCGGCTTTCAGCTTTTTCAAGATACTGCTCTTGTTTACCACTCCGGGCCCGCAGTTATAGGCAAGACAGCCTAACAGGATTGAGTCCTTGCCATATTTGGAATATAGGGAGCAGAACTTTCGGAGGTCTTTTGCGCAGCAATGCGTCAGCCTGTGCCTCGGTCAGTTGCACACCTCGGCGATAAGGCTCTCCCGGCTGGACTTGATGCCCGTAGCCGACATA
>JAAVFL010000037.1 GCA_014800795.1 Bacteroidales bacterium
ATCTTGGCGTAAATCTGAGTTGTTTTGATGTCGGAATGACCGAGCATTTTTGAGATGGTCTCAATGGGTACATGGTTACTCAGCGACAGAGTGGCGAACGTGTGGCGTCCGATGTGAGATGTAAGATGGCGATTAATCTTAGCGAGGTCTGCTATTTCCTTTAAATAGGCGTTCATGCGCTGATTGGAGATTACGGGCAATACCATGTTTTCCATCATCACTTTCGGATGACCACTGTATTTCTCCACCAATCTTCGCGGAACTTCGAGTAGGGGAATGACACTTAGTTCACCCGTTTTCTCTCGGTGTTTTCGTATCCACATATTTCCGTCGGTATCTGTGGTAATATCAGTTCGTTTAAGAGTCTTGATGTCGATGAAGGCAAGCCCGGTGAAGCAGCAGAATACAAATGTGTCCCTAACGACCTCTACACGAGGATAGGCGCGTAAGTCCAGATCCATCATGCGCTGAAGTTCTGCCTCAGTCAGAGCCTCGCGGTCGGCCACCGTGCGTTTGAAACGCTTGCCTAAGAACGGGTCTTCAGTAGCCCATTTGTTTGCAATAGCATACTGCATCACATTCTTCAAATAGCGGAGATAGCGAACAGCCGTATTGTTGGCAGCCTTCTTGTTCATGCGCAGGAAATGCTCAAAGTCCTGAACAAAACCTTTTGTCACATCTTTGACAGGGATGTCGGATACATTAAGTGTGAGCTGCATGAACTCTTCCAGATAAGCGACGCAACGTACCCAACGCTCGTAGGTCGGTTTACCCATGTCACCGCGTTCGTATTCGGCGCGGCGCTGTTCATTTGCCTGACGGAATACTTCGCATAACATCTTTGGCTTTTCAACCGTACCGAGAAAGTGATCACGAAGGATTTTCGGATTGACCAGCTTGCCTTCACGTACGAGCATATTGTGGATTTCAAGGAAACGTGCCTTAATAACCTCGATATACTTGTTTAGTTCGAGGTCACGACGGGAACGACCTTTCGACATGGCGCGTTTCTGATCCCAGTTATCAGGAATGACACTGCGGCCGATGTTCATCTCAGCGACTTGTCCGCTCACAGTGATACGGACAAAGATCGGATACTCGCCGTTGCGGAGGGCGCGGGCTTTCCTTGCGATGAAGGAGAGAGTAAAATAAGAATCGTGTAACATAATTTAATTGTGGATTAATGGTTACTTAAATATAATCATTATTCCCCAATTTCGCAATAGGCAAGAGCAAGAAAATCAATACCGTATATCGATTTTCGTGAACAAGATCGTGAACACTCATACTTCTGTGCATTTTGTTCACTAGCCACCTTTAGTGAATTTCATCGTTTTTCCGCGATTTACAGTTTCTGTTCACGATTATCGAACCTGATATTACTCTCAAACCTACTCTAAGATGTTAAAAACAGCCTTTTTATAGAATGACAGCGTTAAAAGATTGAATAAAAGTTAAAATTCATGGCAACTTTACCCTAAAGTGGGGTTCTGAACCCGTTGAAGCGTATGAAAGCCCCACTTTGTGAACTTTAAATCGCAGAAAAACACAGAAGATTAGAAAGTTACGTCTGATGAACGTAAATCGTGAACAAAACTGTTCACGGCAACGCTTGTTCACGAATTGCACATCTAGTAACCTCACAATGTTCACAATTCTGCCGGATAAGGGTATTACAAAAATCGCTGAAACCGTCTTAGTTTCAGCGATATGCGGCATTCTGCCGGTTTGTTTAGTGATCCGCCTGGGGCTCGAACCCAGGACCCCAACATTAAAAGTGTTGTGCTCTACCAGCTGAGCTAGCGAATCAACGTGCTTTCAATGAATCTGTGTTTCCTTAAAAGCGATGCAAAGGTAGGGACTATTTTCAATTTATCCAAATTTTTTTGTGTTTTTTTTGCCTTGCGGACTAAAAAAACGAACTAACCGGCGATTGCGGATTTATGTAACATTTTGATATCATTCAACTTATGATATTCACACTGGGCAACTCATCTGTTTCTATCAAGGACATGCAATTATGATACCCACCCATCATCCGCACATCATGGCTTTCTCACCTCATATCCTACCGGTTGCACCGTGATTGTTGAATTTTCCCCGATTCCGGACCCATCACGTACCGTAGCACCCGATGTGTTCAGTTCAGTCTACTCCCCCACCCAGGGCATGGTAAAGAGATATAATCGCCTGAATGGAATTGTAGCGATCCTGTGCCTCTGTAAGTTCCGCCTCCAGAAGGCGTTGCTGCGCTGTCAGCACCTCCAGATAGTTGGTTTTCGATGTATTTCTCATCAACAGACGGGTATTGTGTACCGCACCTTTAAGAGCCACTATCTGTTTTTTATCAAGCGACAGCCTGTCGCGGGCAGTCTGCCAGTCAGTAAGAGCATCATTAACCTCCATTCCGGCATCTAGTAGTCGCTGCTGGAAATCCAGAGAGGCGATCTCCATCTCGGCCTCTGAAATTTTCAAATTCGCGCGATTTGTTCCGCGGTTAAAAAGTGGCGCTGTCAGACCGCCAACGAAATTTGCAACCCATTCAGATGGGTTTGCTATCCCATTGCCGGAAGCTGTCGTCCATCCTCCGCTACCGCTGATTGTCAGCGACGGGTAGAAAGCCGCGCGTGCAACATTTATATCATAGAAACATTTACGCAACTGAAACTCAGCCTGCCTGACATCCGGACGATTTGACAGCATCGTAGCAACAACGCCTAACGACAAAGTTTCAGGAAAATCCTGATCTCCAAGCCTTCCACGCGACAGATCCGCCTCGGGATCAAGCATCAGCGCCCTTACTGCATTTTCCTGTGCCTTTATCTGACTTCGCAGAGTTAGGGTTGAGTTTTCAACCTGCATACGGTTGGCGCGAGCCTGCAATACTGCGGCCTCGTTCGTGCGGCCGCCTCGCTTCAATGCCTGAAGAGCACGTATATTCTCATCCCATGTAGTGAGAGTCCGTTCGCTGATATCCAACTGCTCGTCAAGCATCAGCAATGTATAATAGCTGTTGGCCACGGTGCTTATCACACCTGTTTTAACTGCACGCCGGTACTCCTCCGAAGCATAGTAAGCTGATTCTTTACCTAATTTAAGATTACGCAACCGCCCGAACACATCTATCTCCCAAGCAGCAGATCCGCTGATTTTCAAGTTATTACTGCCGTTAGTAGAGGACGTTCCATCTACCCCGGCAGACACAGACGGAAGAAACGCCAGCCGCGACGCCTCAAGAGATGCCTGCGCTTCATCCACTTTAAGTCTGGCCACACGCAGATCTGTGTTGGAAGCCAGCGCTTTGTCTATCCATCCCTTAAGATAGGGATCTGTAAAGAACTCGTTCCACGCTATCTCACCTAACGAAACCTCAGCAGAATCCTGGGGAGCAATCTTAGCGATATCATATTCCACACTATCAGCAGCCGTGCGCTCATACCTGCTGTATAGCCCACAGCTACCCATACACACCCCAATCCCAAGCAATATTATATATTCCGTAACCTTCATCGTGTCTTATGTTTGGGCATAATTTTCTCTTCCATCGTCTGGAAAACTATAAACAGAACCGGCACTACAAATAACAGAGCCACTGTTCCCACCAACATACCTCCTGCCGTTCCTACACCTATAGATATATTACCGTTAGCTCCGACACCACTGGAAAAGGCCAAAGGTATCAGACCGAATATCATCGACAGCGAGGTCATCAGAATCGGTCGCAGACGTGCCTGCGCGGCTGAAACAACTGCCTCGATGATCGACATACCGGCTCGGCGGCGTTCCGAGGCATATTCCGTCATCAGAATAGCTGTCTTAGCCAAAAGTCCGATCAACATGAGCAAACCGATCTGAAGGTATATATTATTTTCAAGTCCCCACATTCTGGCAAAAACAAAACTACCCGCCAGGCCGAAAGGCACAGACAGCATCACCGCCCACGGAATAAACAGACTTTCATAAAGAGCGCAAAGAATCAGATAGATAAACACCACACACACTATGAAAATGAACACTGTGGAATTGGCCGACGAAGCCTCCTCGCGGCTCATTCCGCCGAACTCATAACTATAACCGGCAGGAAGATACTCACCACACACCTCCCTTACCACATCTATGGCCTCACCCGAGCTGTACCCGCTCGACGGAGTTCCGTTTACCTGAATCGACGAAAACAGATTGAAACGCGACAGAGACTGAGCGCCATACACACGTGTAAGCGTAAGATACTGACTGATCGGTGACATATCACCGGCATTGTTCCTGACATAGATATTCGACAGAGCCTTCGTATCGAGGCGGAACTCCGGAGCTGCCTGAAGCATCACACGATACAGTTTTGAGAAACGGTTGATATTCGAAGCATACGACCCGCCGACATAGCCCGCCAGCACATTAAGAACCTCACCGGGATCCACACCGTTGCGCATAGCCGTAGCCGCATCAACCTCCACGAGATACTGCGGATAACGCGTGTCGAACGAAGTGGTGGCACGCGCAATCTCAGGCCGTGCATTCAGTTCAGCAATCACCTTTTCAGTAACAGCCTGCAGATCCTCTATCTTACCACCTTTCTGATCCTGCACATGTATCTCGAACCCACTGCTTACACCATATCCTGGAATCATACCGCGGGTAAACACTATTATTCTCGCACCGGTTATATCAGCTGTACGACGGTATATCTCATCTATCACTGAATTGATATCGTCACCCTTACCCGTACGCTCGCTCCAATCCTTCAATCTCAGATTGAACGAACCGCTCGATGACCCCACACCGCTCATCATACCCATTCCGGCAGTCTTCGAGTTAACCTTTATCTGAGGAATATCGGAAATACGCCGGTCTATCTCCTCCATAAGAGCCATCGTCTCCTCGAGATTCGTACCTGCCGGAGTCATCACATCTATATTGATAGACCCCATATCCTCCTGAGGCACAAGCCCCGTCTTGGTCGTATACATAAGATAATACAGGCTACCCCCTGCAGCTACAAGGAGCAGACAGGTAAGCCACTTGCGCGATATCATGAACTTTACGCCGCCCGTATATCGCTTCACCATCCTGTCGAATACGGCCTCGAAAGCAATATGAAATCGCGCCGAGAAGCTACGTGCGCCATCCTCATGAGGTGTCATTATCAATGCGCATAGCGCCGGGCTCAGCGTCATTGCGTTGAGCAACGATATACCTACGGCTACAGCCATCGTCAGCCCGAACTGCGTATAGAACGTACCGGTCGTGCCACCCATGAAACTCACCGGTATGAACACTGCCATAAACACAGTCGTCGTTGTCAGAAGCGCTACCGTAATACCATTCATGCCCTCCACTGTCGCCGTATAGGCCGACTTTACTCCTTCGTCGAACTTCGCCTGCACTGCCTCCACAACCACTATTGCATCGTCAACCACCGTACCGATCACAAGCACTAAGGCGAACAGCGTGATCAAATTCAGGCTGAAACCGGCAACCTTCAGAAATATGAACGTACCGATCAGCGACACTATAATAGATAGCGTAGGAATAACCGTCGCGCGGAAACTCTGAAGGAACAGATATACCACCAACACCACCAGCAACACAGCCTCCACAAGTGTCTTAATCACATTATGGATTGAAGCGTCGAGAAAGTCCTTGGTACTCATCAGATCCACAATCTCCATCCCCTTCGGAAGAGTCTCCCTTATGGCCTCCACCTCCTTGTCTATTGCCTTTATGATCTCATTGGCATTTGAACCCGCCGTCTGCGCTATCATACATGCTGTGCCCGGACGGCCGTTCACCGTACCTATATACTCATAGGAACGTGAACCGAGTTCCACCTCAGCGACATCTTTCAGCCGCAACACTGATCCGTCAGGCTCCGCCCGGATCACAAGATTCTCGAAGTCACTCTCATTCTCGTAGCGGCCGCGATATTTCAATGTATACCTGAACGTATTGTCCGATTCCGCACCCAACGTGCCTGTCGGAGACTCCAGATTCTGACCGTCAAGTACAGCACGTATATCCGACGGCACCAGCTTATACTGAGCCATCTTTCCGGGGTCAAGCCATATACGCAACGAGTAATCGGCGCCACGCACACTCACTTCACCCACACCCGGCACTCGCGAAAGCCTCGGCTCAATATTAATCTTCATATAATTAGTCAGAAAGGTTCTGTCAAACGAACCGTCCGGACTATAGATCGCCAACATCTTTATGTTCGATGTCTGACGTTTCCTCACGGTCACACCGCTTTTCGTCACCTCCCCGGGCAACAACCCCTGCGCCGAAGCCAGACGGTTCTGAACATTCACCATAGCCATATCACCGTCCGTTCCCTGGCGGAAATAAACCTGAATGTTGGCTGATCCCGTATTAGTAGCGGAAGATACCATATAAAGCATATCCTCCACACCGTTGATAGCTTCTTCAATCGGAACTATCACACTCTTCTGCACAGTCTCGGCATTCGCACCCGCATAATTGGCCTGTACACTTACCGTAGGAGGAGCTATTTCCGGAAACTGCTCCACCGGAAGCGACACCAGGCATATAAGCCCGAGCAATACTATTGCCACCGAAATAACACACGACAGAATCGGGCGGTCTATGAAAGTTTTAAGCGTCATGATCAGTTATCGGATTTAGTATTGACTTCCGTTCCCTCCTTCACAAGACCTGCACCCTCGGAAATTATGATATCACCTTCCGACAGACCTCCTGTCACCACATATTCCCTGCCGTTGCTCTGAGGCAGCACACATATCTCGGCCGACACAGCTTTCCCGTCAATCACTTTGAATACAAATTTCTTATCCTGAATCTCATATGTCGCGCCCTGCGGAATAACTATACACCTATTATATGCCTGCGGAATCACCACTGTCCCCGATGCGCCGTCTCTCAGAATACGGTCGGGATTCGGAAACGTAGCCCTGAAACGTATGGCTCCACCGCTTATCGTACCGCTCACCGCATCTATACGTCCCTTCTGACCATACATCTCACCGTTGCTCATACGGAATTCTACCTCGGGCATCTCATCCAGAGCCTTTTTCATCGAACCATATTGCCTCACGACATCAAGCATCTGGCTCTCGGCCATCGAAAAATAGGCATACACCTCTCCGTCGTCGCTTACTGTCACCAGCGGAGTACTGATATTGGTGCCGACAAGTGCGCCTGCCCTGTACGGAATCATACTTGCCACACCGTTCACAGGCGATTTCACCTGCGTATACGACAGGTTGATGGTAGCCTTGTCAAGCTCGGCATTTGCCAGACTGAGTTTCGCCTCTGCCTCGGCGAGTTCGTTGCGCGCCGTATTCAGTTCGAAGTCCGAAATAACCTTCTCCTCGAACAGCTCACTGTTACTGTCAAGCACCAGCTGCGCCGTCGATACCGCCGCCTCGGCGCTACTTACATTCGCCCGGGCCACATCATATGTAGCCTGATACTGCGCCGGATCTATCTCAAACAGCACCTGATCTTTATGCACTGCATCACCCTCGTGGATAAATATACCGGTCAGCATACCCTCTACCTGCGGACGTATCTCCACGGTCTGACATCCCGTTACCGTAGCCGAATAATCGCTCGTAAGGGTTCGGTCTGTCAGTTCAATTTTTTGTATCGGATAGGTTCCTGCACTTTTTTTTACTTCCTCTTTCTTATCGCATGCCGTAAAAAGCGTTATAGATAAAGTAGTGATTATGAGGTGATTGAATTTCATGGATAATACTGAAAATGTTTTTATGAAACAAATTTACAAAAAAAATGCGACAGTCGGAAACAAAACCTCCACCGATATTGTTGTAGATTTGTATGCCTGAAATGTGAGGTATACCCAACCGGATTTCAACCACCAATAAGATGCGCCAGATCATCACTCACTTCACCGACGACGACCTCTACAAATTCACGATGTGTTGCGCCGTAATAGAAAATTATCCTCGGACAAGGGTTAAATATCGTTTTACGGACCGCGACAACACCGTCTATCCCCATGGATTCGCCGATCTTGTCCGTAATCAGATTGCGATGCTTGAAAACGTCGTGATCACCGACAGTGAGATTAATTTCATGCAACGGCGGTGTCCCTACATCCCTACATGGTTCTACCGCTATCTCAAGGGCTTTCGCTACGACCGCCGCTGGGTCACCGTAAACCAGACACCCGAAGGACATCTCAACATTGAATTCGAAGGAGCATGGAGCGACACCATACTACTTGAAGTCAAGGTACTATCCATCGTCTCTGAACTGTACTACATCGTCACCGGTGAAGACCGTACATTCGACTACACCACCTTTTACACCCAATCCGTAGAAAAAGCACGCCGCCTCTCCGAAGCAGGATGCATTTTCAGCGACATGGGTACACGCCGGCGCGCCTCATTCCGCGCGCAGGACACCGCAGTCGGAGCCATGGCTGAATACCAGAATGCCAACCCCGGGACACCGGGACGCTTCGTAGGAACCAGCAACGTATATTTCGCTATGAAATACGACCTTACCCCTATCGGAACTATGGCACACGAATTTATTTGCGCCATAGCCGGTATGTACGGTCCGCTCATGGCAAACCATATCGCTATGACCAAATGGGCACACACATACCGCGGGGCACTCGGCACATTCTTATACGACACATACGGATGGCGCATTTTCAGCCTGAATTTCTCGGAAGATTTCGCCAACATGTTCAAGGGACTGCGCGTCGACAGCGGAGACAACCTCGAACAACTTAATCTCATCATAGACAAATACCGCGCCATGAATATCGATCCCCGCACACGACAGGTGATATTCAGCAATGCACTCAACGTTGACAGAGCCATTGACATTCAGCGATATGCCGCCGATAAATGCATACCATCATTCGGAATCGGAACCCACTTTACCAACGATTTCAAAGGGATCACCCCCCGCAATATAGTTATCAAACTGACAGACGTGAAGATCACCGAATCATGGCCCTTCTACTCCCCTACATGCAAAATGAGCGAAGATAAAGGTAAATATACCGGAGATCCGGCCACTGTTAGCCGATTTCTCGCCATACTTCATCTGGCGCAATAACCCTCGCTCACCACACAACAGAATTAAAAACACTACAATCAAAATAACAAAATAACACCCTGACTATGAACAAATCATTCATTATTGCCGCAGTCCTTACCCTCTCTGCATGCCTCGCAGCATGCCACTGCGATAAAAAAAGCAAATGTGAGACAGCGGAAGACCCCGCCGCATCGCAAATTATCCGACTTAACGTATTCTACACTCTCAAAGATACAGCCGATGCTACCAAAGCCAAGGAGATAGCCCGCAAGCTCGTCAAGGCCTCGCGCACAGATGCCGGATGTCTGTCCTACGATTTTTTGGAAAGCACCACCGTCCCGGGAGAATATATGGTGATAGAGACATGGGAAAACGACTCACTGCTCAACATCCACAGTCAGGCACCGCATTTTATTGAATATGTACCCCAGCTCAGAAGCCTCGGTGAAATGCACACGCAACGCTTCATGATTGACTGATCCATACACTATAGACAATTATCATGCTTGGGCATCGCTACGGTGTCCGAGCGTTTTGTCTGTTATGACACATACACACGAGTCGGACCACACATTCTCAGCCGTCTCTACCATGTCGATGATCGTATAGATCGGGAGGATTATACCCATTATGCTCACATCCGCACCTATACCGGCCATCAGCGACAGAGTAAGGAAATAACACCCCATCGGAACACCCGCATTACCGAAAGCCGACAGAACGGAAATCAGAAGCCATACAACCATCATCGGGAACCCCACCGCCATGCCGTTATTCTGCATCACATAAAGGGAGGTCACCAGAATAAAAGCCGCACAACCGTTCATATTCACCGTCGTACAGATCGGCAATACGAACCGGGCCACCTTCTTGTCGACCCCCACACGGTTCTCGGCATTCTCCATCGTCACAGGCAATGTTGCCGCAGAACTCTTGGTAAACAGAGCCATCATGACAGCCGGAAGCATCCCCTTCAGCGTCTTTATCGGATTTATACCCTTCATAAGCAGGAACAACGGAAGCACTACAAAAAATTGCAGACAGTTGCCCGCTATAATTACAAGCACATACTTTCCAAGCGAATCAAGCATCATGCCACCGCCTACCTGCGCCGTAAGTTGAGCGGCGAAAGCTACGATACCTATCGGTAACACGGCAATCAGCCAATGAATCAACATATACAGCAAATCCTGCAATCCCGCCAGACCGTTCATCAACGAACGTTTGGGCTGCGAATCCGGCATCTTCGACAGAGCTATGCCCACCGCAAAACATATTATAAGCAGCGCAAGCACATTCCCATCGAGAAATGGCTTCACAATATTATCAGGAATTACCGACATAAGGTGATCTGTATATGAAAACTTAGTGCCAGTATCGGCTGACACAGCATCCTCTGCCTTTACGAACCCGGCTGGGAGATTTCCCGGTGCCACAAGCAGATAAAGCCCCAGCGCCACCGCAGCAGCTGCCGTGGTAGTCAGTAAGGTATAGGTAAGCGTGGTGCGAAACATGCGCCCCATCTCCTTTCCACCCCCGAGCGAGGCAAGCGTCGTTATAATTGCAAGCACAATAGTCGGTACCGCAAGCAACCGGAACAGTCGAGTGAACACTGTCGCGATAAAATTCATCACCTCATCCACACCGTCAATCCTGAGCAACCCTATGCCAACGCCTACAACAAGCGCTCCAAGCCAAATTACAATCTGATTCTTTTTCATAAACTTATAGTCAAAACGCATTTTCCTTCTCCCCTATCTCTCTAACAGCAATTCTCCCTTCCCGGTTTACTCTCATGCAATTTCTGAAGATTCCAAACCGAAGTGCAAAACTTCGAGCATGTAATGCATTCTCCTCACTCTCCCGAGGGGGGGATGCCTGAGCGGCGGGGGCGCCTCGGTGCGCCCCCAGGAGCGGACATC
>JAAVFL010000038.1 GCA_014800795.1 Bacteroidales bacterium
CATATTGAATTATTTTGATAGAATATCAATATCCGATAACGTAGCAGGTATTCGTAATGAGCTTGAATTGACGATATTTCTGTTTTGAACAGATTATTTTTGACTTGTTCGTATTCACTTGGGGTAGCCCGGCCGAGATTATATTTTTCACGTGTTGCCTCATAGGAAAGGGTAGTTTTCTCAAGTGTCTTTTGCGAGGCAAAATACTTATCTCGGGCTCCGCGCGCTTGATAGTATGCCAATTGAATCGTTTTGAATAGTTCAGACTCCTGTCGGTCAAGTTCTAATTCGGCCGACAATTTCTGAAGTTTAGCTTTTCTTATGGAATTGCGCGTAGAGAAACCATCGAAAATTGGAATAGATAGACTGAACCCGAGATACGTAGAGTAATTATGACGCATCTGTTCGCGGAATGAGTCGCTCTTGTATCCTCCGACAGTGTAGTAACTTGAACCTAGCCCGGCGTTGAAATTGAGGTGTGGTATATAGCCGCACTTTGCGAGAGAAATATTACTGTCTGCAACTTTAATACCCTGTCTGGATGCCATTATGGAATTGTTATGTGATAGGGCCGCATTGAAAACGGCATCAGATGTCGGTATGATCGGTTCATCTTCGGTAACAGGGTATATGTCGAATCCTTCGGCTGATGGCAGTTGAAGAAGGTTCGCCAACTCAACGAGTGATACTTTTATATCGTTTTCAGCAGTTACAACTTGAAGCTGATCCTGTGCCATCAGAGCCTCGGCATCAAAGAGATCAGCTTCGGCAACTTTACCTTCTTCTACGAGCGTGCGCTGACGTTCAACTTCAAAGGTTGTGTGTTCGAGTTGACGCTCTGCTGATTTCAACACTTCTTTGGCATATAGAACCTGTAGGTATTGCGAAATGACGTTAAGTGTAATATTATCTTTTGTAGCCTCGAATTCATATAGCAGACGGGTAAGGTTTGCTCTTGCCATATCAACCTGACGGTATTCCGAAAGACCTTGGAACAAGGGAAGGTTGAGGGATGCACCCCATTGAAAGTTTGTTGTATTTCGGTCAGCATATGTATTTGAAGCGGTAAGGCCGCGTCCGAAACTCATGCTTTCAGAGGCACTCGCGTTAAGCGATGGCATAAATCGGTCTTTGGCATCGGTTATATTCTGCTCGCCTTCGGCAATATTAAGACGGGCGTTTCGAACATTCAGATTATTATTTATAGCGTAATCAACGCATTGTTCGAGGCTCCAAGTTTCAGCAACTGTCGGTATACCTATGGAAAGCATACACCACGTTATGAATGATTTATATCTCATTTTCATCTTTTTATATCAGTTAGCTCGATTTCCGCGAAGTTGTGTGCTCTTATCCAGATTTGGAGATTTCAATTCAACCTGCAGACCATCTGATACTCCGGTCGTAATGGCTGTGCGGGTAAACTGTTGAGGATTTGTATTCTGTAAAATATATACGAATGCACTATCGCCATTGTACTCTACAACTCTTTCCGGAATGGAAAGCGTATTTTCGGCCTTCTCAAGTATTATAGTGGCGTTTGCACTGTATCCGGCCCGTAGTTTAGTGGTTAATGTATCTATATTCAGTGCCGCTTTGATTTCAAATGTATTTGTCCCGTTCTCGTCAGTGGCGATAGGCGCAATCTTTTCAATTACAGCAGATATATCGGATCCCGACACGGCTCCTATTGCGATGCGTGTTGGCATTCCTTCGCTTAACAGGTCAACCTCGGTTTCGTCGACTTTCCCTACAAATATCAAATCTGTCATATCAGCGACTTTAGCGATAGTAGTTCCATCGTTGAATGTATTTGCCTGAATTACAGATGTACCGACTTTGACAGGAACTTCGAGTACAACCCCGGTTACAGTAGATCGAACAAGAGTGTTTGATCCCAGAGCATTATTTGATGATACACCATCACGCACAATTGCGAGTTGATCATGTGCCTGATCAAGTTCGGATTTTGCCTGACTGTAGGAGGCTTCATCTGTTTCATATTTTTCGCGACTTTCAAATTTTTTCTCATAAAGTGCTTTAGTTCTCTCGTAAACGAGCCGTTGCTGTTCGAGATTTATTTCTGCCACTCTGACACGATTCTGCGCAGATGAAAGCTGAGCTTCATCAGGAATAACTTTTATTTTCGCGATGATATCACCCGTATTGACATGGTCACCTGCTTCTACGAAAACTTCATTAATAATTCCGGAAATCTGAGGTTTGATCTCTATTTCATCACGGGGTTCAATCTTGCCGGTTAATACGGTAGTACGTTCGATTGAGGCCTCAGTTGGATTTACAAGTTCGTATTCATGATGTTTCTCGCGTGCATTTATGATCAAGTAAATAAATGTACCTGCAAAAATAACTGCGATAAATATCCACAGTAAAATCTTGAAAAATTTTTTCATGTTATGGTAAGTAGTTTGGTTTTGTCATTAAAAATTATTTGGCTTACTTGTCGTTAAGAGCTTCAACCGGTTTTATATTCATAGCTTTGCGTGCCGGAATTAGTCCGGCGAAAGTCCCGAGTATTATAAAGGTTGCCATAATAGTCATAGCCTGGACGGACTGCATCTGGAACCGTGGCGTAGAAATCTCGTTGGCAGTAAGATATTGAACTGTGCCGAGAGCAATTGTTGCGAAGGAAATTCCTGCTATGCCGGCAATTGTAGTAAGCATGATTCCTTCCGAGAGAATCTGCACAATTATATCGGAAGGTTTAGCTCCGAGAGCTCGACGTATACCGATTTCCTGAGTGCGCTCTTTTACAATTACCCACATTATATTTCCGATACCTATGATTCCGGCCAGCAATGTGCTGAATCCGATAAAAAAGGCCAGAAGTGACACCCCGATAAACAGGTTATCAACCATTTCAAAACGTTCCGATACGTCGAAAATATCGCATGCTGAAAGATCATCGGGTGCTATGGTATGGCGAACAAAAAGCAGACGTTTGATTTCAGGAATGATATCCGCAATAGAGACACCATCCTTGGCTACTATCATTATGAGATCGACATTATTCCCACGATGGAAAGCGCGACGGAACGTAGAACTCGGAAGTATCACGGATTCGTCAACGCGCGCACCCATATTTATTTCGTTTGTCTGCCCTGCTACACCAACAATATTATATGTTACACCATTTACAAGAATATCCTTACCTAAAGGGGATGGATCGCCGGGAAAAATCTCATTTACGATCTTTTGACCGACAACCGCGACTTTCCTTTCTGTTGCTATATCGGCTTGATTAACGAATCTACCGCTGTAAATTTTTGGAACCATAACATCTGTAAATTCAGGGGATGCTCCCATTACGGCTCCTGAATATGAGTGTTTGCCGTTTCGGAAGCTGACACCATATGAAGAATATTGTTCAGTTACAGTTTCAAGAACTGGAAAAGCTTCCTTCATACGTTCCATGTCTGTGATATCCAATGTCCAATAACGCCCTTTCTGATGGCCTTTATATGGGATAGATGTTCTGCCGGTAAAGATGATGCCGCTATTGGTAGCAAATCCGCTGAAGTTGCGCATAAGCAGGTCTTTGGCCCCTCTTGCGCCTCCCAGAAGGATGGCAAGCATGGCAGTTCCCCAAAATATTCCGAATCCGGTGAGGAAGGTTCGTGTCTTGTTTCGTGCAAGCGTTGCTCCGATTTCTTTCCAATTCTCTATGTCAAATAATCTGGCTCTCATATAACATTGATGCTTATTCGTCGCGCAGCGCTTCAACCGGTTTTACTTTTAGAGCTTTAAGAGCCGGGAAAAGACCGGCTAGCGCCCCGGAGATTATAAGTACTACGGTAACCTGCACGGCTACTGACATGCTTACGCGTGGATTGGATATAAAATCGGTATCACCGAAAACAGAGTTGAGTATCTCTGTGGTTATCGTACCGAAAAATATGCCGATATAACCGAATAGGGTTGTTATTGCAATACTCTCAGTGATAATTTGTGTTAGAATACTTAGTGGCCTCGCTCCGATAGCACGTCGTATTCCAATCTCATGTGTTCGTTCTTTTACTGATACAAACATAATATTACTTATACCCACAATACCGCTTAAAAGTGTCAATAGACCTAAAATCCATATTGATGTATTCAGAATACTCATTGCAGCCAGGCCCTTCATCCCATCTGCGAACTGATTCCAGATCCACACGGCACTTTGGTCCTCAGGATTGAAATCATGGGCAGCAGCAAGGGTCTGCCGCAAATCCTTCTCTGCGGCTTTTCCGTCTTCCTCCGTTTTAAGGTCTTTAAGGATGACACTTATGCTACCTAAATTATCTGCATTACCGGTAAGAAGACGTGCCGTTGTAAACGGAATGTAAGTTTCGCGCCCCCAACGGGCGGTATATACACCTATTACCTTGAATGCCAGGCCATTTATTGATACTATTTTCCCCAAACTCTCCTCGTTGTCGAAAAGCTGTTTTTCGAAACGATCTGGTAAGACGATAACTTTTGCGCATGATTTCATATCATTATCGTTGATAAAGCGTCCTTTTATCATCTGCTTATTACCTCCAGACATTTCTATCTCGGAAGGAAATACACCGGTATATGATTGTGTTATGGAATTCCTACCGGCTTTAAAGGTTGTTGAATTTCCATAAATTGTGGAAGTTGCGTCGGAGGTAAAACTCTTGTGTTCCTCTTCTATCTTGTCAATATCTCCAGATTTCAGAATGATTCTGCGTCCCTCGCGATAACCTTGGTAAGGTCTTGATGTGCGACCTCCCCAGATATCTATTTTCTGAGAGCCTGGCGACATGGCGTGTTCCATAAAAGAGTTGGTTACACCATTGCCCATTCCGAGCAATACAATAAGCATAAAAATACCCCAGGCAACAGAAAATCCGGTCAATGCTGTGCGGAGTTTATTATTGCGCAATGTCTGGAGAATTTCGTTGATAAGATCAAACATCTTTATTCCATGCTTTTAACGGATGATACCGTCAGAAATTCTGATTATTCTATCTGTTTGTTCACCAACGTTCGGGTCGTGAGTTACTATTATCGTAGTCATTCCGTCGCGTCTATTCAGATCTTTGAACAGTTCCATTACCTCCCGCGAGGTAGTGCTGTCCAATGCACCGGTAGGTTCGTCGGCAAGAATAATAGATGGTTGGGTAACAAGGGCACGTGCGATGGCAACCCGCTGCTTCTGTCCGCCGGATAGCTCACCTGGCAAATGGTGCGCACGATCGGAGAGGCCGAGTCGATCAAGTTGCTCCATAGCGAGGTTATTACGTTTTCTTCTGCTTATTCCCTGATAAAAGAGGGGCAGAGCAACATTTTCAACCGCATTTTTGTAGTTTATGAGATTGAACGATTGAAACACAAAACCGATCATACGGTTGCGGTATTCGGCTGATTTATTTTCAGAAAGATCTTTAATCAGAGTTCCGTTGAGCCAATATTCTCCGGAGTCGTAATTGTCAAGAATTCCGAGAATATTCAGCAGAGTAGATTTACCGGATCCGGAAGCCCCCATGATAGAGACTAATTCTCCCTTACTTATCTCAAGATTAATACCTTTGAGTACATGAAGCGGAACTATACCCGGATATGTCTTGTTCACATCTCTTAATGAAATCATATCAGTTTTATTTTCATGTATTAGACGAAGTGAGTGTCTGCAAAGTTGCAGCCGGTGAAATTTTTTTATATCCCTATTGCAAGGTTAAACCATATTGCGTAATTTTGCGTTATAAAGTCAAAGGGAGGCATAGAGGTGTCTCGCTTTAAAATTGAAAATATTGCCACACCAAAGTTGATTGGGAAACTCATCAAATTTATATGAAATACCGAGACAATCTCTGTTATCTGATGGCGGGCTCCATTCCTTACTTGTGAGGAAGTCACCATTCGGCTGACCAGGCAGATTACAAAGGATAACAAGAACTCAAAACCTGTCTTTCGGAGTTTCATCGCATCCTTTGATGTGGCATCTTATAGCAGAGACCGTATCATCTTTGATGCGGTCTCTTTTAACGTAATAATTAAATTCCATGTATAGTCGTCTCTGCAAAGCGATTGTGTAGTAACTGTTTATCAAGCTAATAGCTATTGCATTTCCGTTAGCGTTCTGTCATAATTCAGAAATTGTCGCCGGGAGTTCCGGTGCAGTTCATGTATCGTAAATCTTTATATGCTGCACTTACGCAATATCAATGCAGATGGCCGTGTCATTTAATAATGACACGGCCATCTGTTATCTGAAATGATTTTGTTGTCTGACCTTCTTGTAAATTTATTCTGAGAGAATATCGTAAGAGTAGGCGATGATATAATATGTAGACAAATATGGCTTGCCTTCCTTTTCTGAGCGTTCTGCTATGCGGGCACGATAGTCTGCCATCTGGGCTGCAAATGAATCTATATCGCCCTGACCTTGAGCCTTGCGTTCTGTTTCGCATCCTGTTGCTGCCTGGTCAACAGCTGCTGCCTGTTCGGCTCCGGCTTGTTCTGCAATCATTTTTACCTGTTCTGCGTGCTGTGCTTCGATCTGCTTTACTTCTTCCTCGCCAAGACGGGATTCAACAACAACTCCTGTTACCTGCATCGGTTTGTGTACGGACTCCTGAGGGAAAGCACCACCCATTTCAGGAGTAGCTTCACAACGGATCATTACGTTTTCATCTGATCCCAGAAGAAATGCTTTCCTTCCGCCATGTGCGCAGAGATGAGATACTACACCTTCTACAGTAATTGTGTCGTTCATGTATGCTTCCGGATTAGCGACAACTGAATCGATGCTTACAACTACAGTATCTTCGCAAACATTGTTTTCAGCTTTATTACCGCATGAAGTTGCGGCCATCATGCCAAAAAATGCTATGGCCGATAAAAATAATGATTTTTTCATAATGATATGGAATATTATAACGTTAGTAAATATTAATTAGTCTTTCAGTAGGATGAAGGGTATAAATGAGAATATACCACAGAATACAGTCACTGCGGCGCCGGCATATGTCCAGCTGTTTCTATCTTTGCGTTGTACAAACAGAAGCATAAGTGCAAGCAGAAGGTTGAGATAAATCGCATACCAGCTGATGTTGACAAAGCGGGGATATGCAAGTGAATCACTGTTAGAAACAAATGCGAGTGTATAGGGGAACAGATAGTCTGCAATTTTAGCAGTAGCCATACGGGGCTTCTGGTAATCGTATGAGCCGGCAAGCTGATATCCGTTGTCAGTACGCTCTACAGCTCTCCACCTTGAAACACCGTTATTTGTAAAGCGGAATGTCAGATTGAACAGATTACCCATACACATCATATTCTCTTTACTAGGATTGACTTTACCGACAGGAAGAGGGTATACACGATAACCGTCTTTCTCAATAATATACAGGTTATCGTCTGTATCAGCCACGAATCCAAGTATGCTTCTATCAGATTCCTCAAGAATAAAGGCTTTTTCTGCAACCGCACCGTCTGGCATGGAAATAGATGCTACATAAGGTCGGCCGGCACGCTGTTTTACATGAAACAGTTTCCCTTCACTGTCAATCATGAGATATCCTTCATCGTATTGCTTTCTTGAAGTAATATTGGCCGATAGGTCAATTGCAGGAAATACGAAGCCTCGTTGCTCCATTGTTTCGGTAAATCGTTTTCCCCTGTCAGGTACTACTGAGTTAGTAGCCATGTCGACAAATTCTATTCCGCCTTTTTTAGTAAATCGGAATACTTCAGTAGGGTCGGAGAGTTCAACACGCACCGGCATTGACTCCATCATCATCCAAACTCCAGGAGTGCGCTTTACAATATCACGTGGTGAACTGGTGAACATCAGTTCGTGAGAGCGAAGTTCGTGAGCATTCACCACTTTACCATTTATGGTGTCAGGGAGCCGATCATGTGCGAGCAACTCCTTATAAAACAGCTGTGGAACGAGTGAATCACGTTCATCACGGGTTATGATCGTAGTGGTGGGGCCATCGGTTTCGTTTTCAAGAATCATGATCCGTGGTTTTTCTCCGGGGGATGACTGAGATATAATCCATTTACCGTTAACCGGTGAAAAACTGCAGAACGGTTCACCTGAGGGTGCCGGGAACATCAGAGCGTATATCCATGGCAGAAACCAGCTTAAAACCGCTATTGCGACAATATAAAGAACTATCTTTGAAAAGTTTTTCATAATCAGTCTATGAGCCCCTCCTTAAAGCGATTTACCGAGTATAATGAGAGAAGAATGAGAAGAATAGTAAAAATAACAGCACCGAAAATCATGCCGTTATATGCCTGAGGAACACTCTGCATATAGTAAACCGAAATCACTCCTATAGCTATAAGGCTCAAAATTATGCGTCTGCGCCAAGTTCCTTCCAGACATATGGCAGATGTAAAGAGGTAGGCATTCAGTCCGGCAATATACCAGGGCAATGTAGTAAGCATTACATGAGATGCCATTTCAGGAGTTACCACACCATAATAGTATATTCCTATAATAAAAGCTTGAATCAGGAATATGAATATACACTGAACCATTCCCGCACAAATCATGGTGAATATAAGTTTATTCTGCGGATAGGGGAGATGGAGTGTCAGTTTCAGTCGTTTCTGTTGTGTCTCGGGACTCATCTGTGCAATTCCGATAGCCAGTCCGATGACAGGTGGCAGATACTTTATTGCATCAATGAATGTCTGATCTTTCATAAGCATAATCAGCCATATGTGCTCAACACCATGAGATGTTCCCACACGCCTGATACACATTATTGCGTAAATGGCAAATATGATTGCAACAAGAAGACTCACCCAGAACACGCGCCGTGTCTTGATCAGTTCCTTGAAAAATATAGCTTTAGTCATATGTTGTATTTGTAGATGATTCTGAATTTATCTATTATAGATAGTAACCTTGCTTCAATATCGTCCTGTAAGTCCGATGAATGCATCTTCAAGAGAGGCAGGTGCCTCACTTTTAAGGTCAGAAGGTTTTATACCCTGTTTATCAAGTAATATACGTACTTCACTTTCAGGTAGAAAAGAATAAAATTCATTTTCATTGCCAGTATGCCAGGGACTGAATATCCCATCGCCTGAAGGAAGGTTACCTTCAGAGTAGGAATAGCGGCGTAAGGTCGACATAAGCTCGTCAACAGGCATCTGTGTGAGAATTCTGCCGTAGTCCATTATAATGCAATCGTCTATGAGGCGTTCCAAATCCTGAATGATGTGCGAAGTCATAAAAACTGTTTTTCCTTCGTTTTTAACAAAATCGCGGAGATATTCGATAAAAAGCCGGCGATATCCGGGATCAAGTCCCAATGAGAAATCATCAAGTACGAGAAGATCAGCGTTCTGTGCGAGAATCAGTCCAAGCGCGACTTGCGAACGTTGTCCGTTTGACATTGAAGAAATCTTCTGCTCAGGAGTTACTTTCAGTTTTTTCATAAGGCCGTAGTATGCTTCACTGTTCCATTTCGGATAGAACTGTGAATAGAATCGCTCTATTTGCCGGATAGTCATGAAAGAGTACTGTACATGACCTTCCAACAGGAGGGCGATACGACTGCGGGTAGAAGCCGACATGCAGGTGATATCTTCTCCGAATATCTTACATTCTCCGCTTTGCGGTTTAAGAAATCCCATCAGAATATTGATGGTGGTCGTTTTTCCTGTGCCATTTTTTCCGAGAAGGCCTAATATTCTACCTCGTGGCACCTCAAACGAAAGATTCTCATAGATGATGCGACCTTTTCCATAGCGTTGGGTAAGGTTCTTCACCGAGATAACAGATGTTTCAGTCTGATTGCTCATTGATGTGGTTGATTATATTACGCAAAAGTAAGCAACTTTTTCTTAAGTGACGATATATATGTGATACAAATTGATCTGACGGTTAGAATTTAAGTCCCGCACTCAGTCCCAGGGCAATCGCATTGCCATGTCCCGGATAATATGTATTATTGCAATCCGCCCCCAAATATAGCGCTATTGTAGGTGTAATAACCAAGTCTGCTTCAAGTCTTCCGCCATATTGGGTTGCTGCGCTTGATAGCATTGTGAAGTTATGTAGAACGGAAGTCCCGATCAGATATTTTTCGCTCAATCCCTGTAGACTTGCAGTTTTATTTGTGACGAAATCGTGTCTGCCAAACAGTCGGATTGAGAGTAATAATGAAGTTGAGGATCTCCATTCGGCTGCAGTTGACAATTGCGGACTGCATAATGTAACACATGTGTTCCGATATGGCTTCCTGTAGTTTTCACGATCGTATGACATGGATATTCCCGGAACAAATTCCAACCGGCCCCGTTTCTTTATTGGAAGAGAGAGCGGAATGTCAAATATTGCTGATGCACGGTCGTGGTAGTAATTTCTTCGTCGTCCGATTTGGGGATAATGATTACCTACCGCACTTCCGTATAGATTTTCATATCCGAGTTGCCTTCTGGTTTTTATAATTATTTGTGGGGTACAGGTTATATCGTTGATTCCGATCTTATACCCCATGGAAACACCGGCGAAATAGTTCCCCGAACGTGTGAGTTCAAGATTATTGAAATTTCGCAGTATCTGTTTCACCGGTAGATAATGAAACGTCATGCATATATATCCACCACGTCGGGATGTATCGAAGAGATTTAATTCAGCTCCGATTCCGAATGCACTATAGGCAGTACTGTTATTTGTGTTACCGCTGAAGCGTGGATTGTAATATCCTAATCCCAGCAAAGCGTAAGTTCTGATCTCATTGTTCGGATTGTAGAAAGTTATATCACTTTCCTGATTATAGACTCTGAGATCTGCTCCTATACCCAATGCGTATGTCGCAAACAGACGTCTTGTTCCACCAACTTTTACTGCGAGATCCGATACTACAATTTTATCGCGGGGATCACGATTCCTGTAATCGATAGAAGCCAGATAACTGATATATGCGCCCCATGTCCATCCATTACTTTCTCCGGCATAGCCTCCTGAGAAGCTATATTTACGCGACGTCATATCACCGCCGACTGAATCAGCAAGAACATATGGTCCTACCAGATCGAAGTCTGTAGAATTATTCCATCTTATATCTCTTACAGTTCCACTCTCAAATTGGGCAGTTCCCCATACTACGGTATTGGAAGTCAGTCGCATGTATGAATTAGCTTCAATATTACCATACGAATGTCCTGTTCCGGTCTGAACCATATACGCTTCATCGCGATTGAGAAACTCGCCACGTATGGAGAAATCAGATATAGAGTATGTACGTGCGTAGAACATAGCAGAAGGATTACCGCCTACTGAATTAACAGTAAATTTACCCTCCGCTGATCTTTCCTCAGATATATGTTCCAATAGCCTGTTGTCCTGAGACCTCCCACCATTGTTTTCAGTACAGAATACAGAGTGCGGGGCAAGTACCAGTAGAACTAAAAGTGATATGTTTTTATACGATATACCCATCGGTTGTATGAATAATCTTTATTCTGCTTGTGATGATACCACAATGAAGTCGGCTTTGGAGTCGTTGGTATCCTGCAAAATAACCATTCCGTCAGATGTTTTTGTGGCTGTTTTTCGTTTGAAAATACGGCCGAAACGATTAGGATCGGAATTTCTGTCGGATATGCATGCATAGCTGATGTCGATACCGTTTCCAAGAGCGCCATAAATGTATGTCTCAGAGTTACCGAGATTGACGCCGTCAATGATCCATGCATTCGGGATAAGGTAAGCACGGTCATTGTGCATCTGTGTACCTATTGTGGATATATAATCGTATCCACCATGATATTGGCTAAGATATTCTTCGGCAGTCAACCCTTCAGGAAATCGTACAAGAGCATACGAGCGGTTACATTGGTTCGACATTATCCATATAGTATTGGAGTAACAATACCATTTGGAAAGATTCGGTACCAATGGACTGTCTGTATCCTGAGCGTTGTCATCATACCATTCGAAGTCGGCATCAGTATGATCGAAAGCACCTGTAACTTGTGAACTCCAGTCAATGGCCTGATCAACTATTTTTAGCGATTCACCGGGGCGGATGGGAACATCTGTCCCACTACCGGGAATTACCCATATGGTTGCTGCTGTAAAATTATTCTGACGGTTGTTGGCTTCTGTCAGAATCTCATATGTAGTGGACTTCGCATTAACGAAAGCAGACTCTGCGATTCCTAGACCATCGGCATATATTGTTTGATCTGTATTATTGTATATCCTGAAGTAGCTGTCGCGTATCCCTCCTGTAGCGGTTGCATTCGGAGAACCTGTAGCATAAATCTCTGAGAATACGAGTGTGCCTCCCGGATTGGAATAAAACCATTCGAGGCGTAAGGAAAGGGGACTGGATATAGTTACAGAATTTCCTGTAACACGAAGTGTTTTCTCGATAGTCGATCCGGTAGTTTCGTCAAGCGATTCAACAATGATTGTACCTTCGTAATCGTAAATCCCGAGAGGTAGAGTGCCCAGCTCTTCCGAAAATGGATCGAGGCGATAAACATTTCCCGTATTAAGCTCTGTCAGTCTGATTTCAGCTGATTTTATTGTGCTAATTCCGTCGGGAAGCTGATTGACGAACGCAACCGCGATGTTATCATTTACATTGTCA
The DNA here is from genome assembly GCA_014800795.1 of Bacteroidales bacterium. Lineage (GTDB taxonomy): Bacteria > Bacteroidota > Bacteroidia > Bacteroidales > Muribaculaceae > UBA7173. Next base: position 12,600 of record JAAVFL010000038.1, read on the forward strand.
TCAGTCTCATCAATGCATGATGAAACAAGTAAAGGTGCTGATACTGTGAACAGAAGCATTTTAATAATGCGGCTATGTATATTCATTTCGCTATATTATTGTCAAGTTAAAATTTCAAATTAATTTCCATCCCGAAATATGGTGACGTATATCGACGTTGTAATGTACCATACAGGTAGTAGTCGGGGGTTATACTGAGAAGACGGTTAACGTATATGGCTATTCCGATACGGTCATTCCATAGTTTTTTTGTGGCTTTTATATTAAATGTCGTTGATACGGGAATTCTTCGTTCTTCAAACGCAGTAGCAGAATATTCTCGGATAAGTTGACTCAGATATGGATCATCCGCTAAATCCGGAGTAAATGGAATTATCTCGCCATCCACTCCCATATAATATTCGGGAATACCGTTTTTGAAAAGCGTCTGTTGTGAGGTGAACCACATGTTCTGGATAGATATAGAGAAGTTTAGCCCCAACCGGGGTACATCTGTATCGAACATAAAGTTTGTGTTGAACGATTGGTAAACAGAACCTTCTTTGTCATCGTAAAATCCAGCAAAAGGAAGTTCTACTCCATTGACTATAGTATTGGGTTTATACCATAGTCCAACACTGTTGGACAATGTCGTGCGAAACCAAGCGCCACTGACAGTCGCACGTGTTCGTATTACAGGTATGCGGCACGAGGAGAAAGTGAACTCCACACCCTCTTTCTTCACTCTTGAACTGTTTGCAGCATGGTTTACAGAGGCAAGTCTATGCTCCACTTGCCAAGGCAGTTCTTCAATTACAGGTGCATGTCCTGTTTCGTCCGGGTTATATTCGGATGCATCGTATCTACGGTATTCGTATATATGAATGGACGGTGCCTGCCGGAACGCATCTTTCATATCTTCTCGAAAGTATGTAACTGACAAGCGGTTATTTCGGAATGTTATATCACCTCTGACTTCCCACTTGAAGTTACGCGCGGGACGTATATCATAGTTGGTTATATCTTCCACAAACGTATATACATTCATCGTACGGTATTCCTCATCGTTGTGGAAATAGTTGAGTTGCACGTAATCTGTATAGCGCATATCCGGAAACAGGTAGGCTGCAACAGGCATTTTTGTATGCCAGCCAAATCCACCTCCTATTTCCCAACCGATAGGATATCCTTTGACAAAAAGTTGCGGGAGCGTCCATTTTGCATTAATACGAGGATCGAAATATGGCCTGTTGTTCAGGTAATAACGGTTATCAAGGTTCAACAACTGTGTCTCACGTATGCCGAGTTGTAATTCAACGAAATGATTCCCGAGATGAAATTCAGATGTATTCTCGGCGTATGCAGATAACTGGCTCATTCCCGGAATGTCACTGAAGGCCCGCGGACGTGTTATATTCCCGGCAACTATCGGTCGCATCACATCATAGATCTGTCCCTTACCGAAATTCTTCGAGTAGTTATATTCGGCACCAATTTTAAGTTGATTGGTTGTGTTGCAGTAATCATAGCGGAACTGAGAGGCGAGTTTCATTATTGAAGTGAAGGGTTTGCCGTCTACATCCAAAGTCGCATTGTAGACCATAGGGAGGTATCCTACGTAGTTCGACCCCGGGGTTGTTGAGATAGGCATAGGATACAGACGTGAAGATGCTATGGTTTTATCCTGATGCAGTTTTTCAGTGCTATAACTCAGTCCGGCTGTGATTACAAGAGATTGAAAAAATTTCTTTTTGGGCGAGATAAACGATATCGTGTTATCCCAAGTGAAGCTATTATTGTCGGAAATGAAGTAGTCAATAGTTCCGTTTACTGTCAGATCCGGATCGTTCTTATCGCGTTCGAAGGTTCCGGTATAATTCAAGGATGTATTCCATGTGGTATTTATATTTTTCCCGATCCACTTTTTGGTGGAACGAATGGAGCCGGTAATGCGTTTGAAGTTCTCACGGCTGTTTCTTGGATCGATTTTACTATCGAGGTAGTCTGCGGATACGTTTGTAGTCCAATCCTTTCCGGGCATATTGAAACCTTTTCCCATGAAAAAGAGTTGGCTCTGCATATCAGCCTTAAAGCGTGCTTGCAGACCCGATGCGCCTGATTTACGTTTGATATTTATGAGGCCGGATGTTACTTCGCCATATTCGGCAGATGCAATGCCTCTGACGACTTCAACACTTTCGATATCGTCGGTGGAAATAGACCGCATATCAACTCCTTTTCCGGTGGTCAGACGTGATGTCTTATCAGTATCGGCCGTAACTTGCATGTTTGCATTGGTATTGATCTGCACTCCATCCACAACAAATGATGTTCCGAGGGAGGATGTATCGAAGCCATCCGCAGATGCATTACCGGCTTGTCGAAGGTTTGCGAGGTTTGCCTTTCCCATTTCAGGATCCTTACTGACAGATCCGGGAAGCAGCTCTATGAGGTCGGTGAAACTTGATGGCTGAAGGTGCTCCATCGCTTTACGGTCAATAAGCGATGAACTGGATATACCTTTTCCTTCGCGCGCTGTTACTACAACTTCGCTGATTTGTGTATATGATGGCTTGAGTTTGAACGAAAGTGTCTGATCCCTATCCGTAGTTTCTATTTCTGTTGAAATAGGAGTATATCCGACCGATGAAATGGAAATATTCCATTTACCTGAAGATACAGATGTAGAATATATCCCTTCTGTATCGGTCAATCCACCGATATTTTTGTCGCCATGTTTCAGAGCGATGGCAGCGAACTCCAATGGTTCGTTTGTGGTGCTGTCTGTTACTTTAATAGATAAAGTTGCAGCCGCAGCGGAAAGAGATATCATTAGGAATAAAATCAGACACATCATGGAAGTTGGCGCGTATACTTCGCGATGTTGTGTACATGATCTTTTCATATATTGTCAATTGTTTTTGAAAATGTATGATATAAAAAAAGCGATAGCCGGAGAATAAATGCGTTTTATCCGAACATTAATTTCAGGGGCAGATACTTAGAGAATAAACGTGTTTGTAGAGAACTATATTGTGTAAAAAATGAACTATGTTGTCAGTCGTTCTCATTTCCCAATATAGTTTCAATTATTTTCAGATCGCGCCTGAATTTTCTGTCAATATACAAACCTATCAAAGCTCCGATTATACCACCGACAATTCCACCGATTACGCAATTGTGGTCACCTGCGTCATAAAATACCCATAATATCATAGCAATCAGTGGCACTGCAAGAATAATTAGAAAAATCTTACAATTGTTGCGTAATTTTACGAAATGTCTGATAAAAGCGATAGCGTTTACAGTTGACATAGTAGTAAAATCGACCTTTTTAAGTTTTATGTACATATAAAGATCAAGGGCAACCGCAAGCGACATAAATACTTCATATGATATGACAAGCCATGTCGGGAAAGAAATATGCTTTACTATTGTGAGCATATAAATCATGAATATCAGGCCTGCGCCGGCAATCATCAGAAAACGATTCAGAATTCGCTGTTTCTCTGAAAGGGGAAAGCGATGCGGACTTTCGGGGGCGCCCCCGAAAGCAGGCGCCTCTATCGAGAGGCGCCTCCAGTTTTTGCGCATCTGCTCAATATTAAATTTGTTAGTATTCATAACCTTATCTTCTGTAAATACTTTATACATATTAAGTGAGAAATATTTCGGAATACCGGTCATTTAAGTCTCACTCATTTTCAAAAGTTTTTGTTTGCACCTGTGAAGTCTTGCAGCAACGTTATTACGCTGCAGGCCGGTTACTTCACTTATTTCATGATAACTCTTTTCATCCAGCCACATTAGAATTATAGCCTTATCCAACGCCGGAAGTCGATTGATGAGATTATACATCTCGCGTAAGCAATTTGCATGTTCATGATCCTCACAAGCACGGTCCGCGAGTTCCATCATCTCGGGAGAACTTATTGATAAGTTCTGGTCGTGTTTTCGTGAACGTCGGAAACAACTGATACACGTGTTTATACAGATTCTGTATATCCATGTCGTAGCAGAACTTTCACCTCTGAATTTATCAAGTGATTGCCATAGGTTTATAAGCGTTTCCTGATAGAGATCCTTGAAATGATCCGGATTACGCGCATACATATAACAGACCTTGGTGAGAACTGCTTTATTGTCTCTCACCAGATTTTCAAATTCGTTCTCCTTCTGCCGGTCAGTGTTATTATGCATGTGTCTGTAGTGGCATTACACTAATGTTTGTCGTGTTTAAACGCGGAAGGTTACATCGTTGCCATTAAAAATTTTTCAATAAACCTAAACCGTGGTATAGTATAAACTTAGCGTGCCGCTTTGAAATATAGCAAGACTGCAATTATAGTATATATGAAATTGGGTATCCACATGGCTATCAATGGGGAAGTAAGCCCGGATATTGCGAATGAGGATGTCACAGTCATAAAGAGAATATAACTGAAACTCAACACCAGGCCAAGGCCGATATTCACTCCCATACCACCTTTTACCTTTTTAGAGGATAGTGACATTCCAATTACTGTGAGGATAAACGCTGCTGCACACATTGCGATTCGCTTTTCATATTCAATCTCGAATGTCTTGATATTAGCGACGCCCCGTTCTTTTTGACGTGAGATATAATCTCTTAATGCAGGGGATGTAAGCATCTCCTGATCTTTGCTTGAAATAAGAAAGTCGCGGGGCTCGAAAGGTATTACAGTATCAAGGCGTTGCCCACGTGTTATGATTTCGCGGTTATCCTTGAAATCGCGTATGATGTAGTCACGCACCTGCCATTGGTAGAGGGTGTCCCATTTAATTGACATGGATGTCAATCGTGATACAAGTTTTTTGTCTTTGAATAATTCAAGTGAGAATCTGTAACCTGTATGAGTTGTGTTATCGAATCGACTCATATAAGCAATTGTTCCCGGCGCTACCTGAAGCATTATATTGTCACCGTAGTCAACACGTTTGTTTTTTACATATGTATTCTCATAGTTGATTCGCTTGATGTTTGCTGGTGGAATTATATAGGCTCC
>JAAVFL010000039.1 GCA_014800795.1 Bacteroidales bacterium
TCTATCACGCCTTCTCAAGACTAAATAGTCTCAATGACATAGTGCAATAGACTTTGGTATAGGATTCACAGCAGCGGGTACTGTTCCGGATTCTCACCGGATTCCCTTTTGATGCTCCTTAACGCCTCCACTCTTGGACGACAGGGCAACCAATTGCGACTGCAATATTACAAAAAATAATCTTCACCACCAAATAAATTTCCTTTTTTTAACGAACCGTAAGTCGTTTTTTTCGCAGTTATCTTGGCGATTATACTTTTTTGAGCTATCTTTGCGCTGTCTTTTTGTGTGACAAGGCACAATATTTGACAACAAGTGTTATGATAATACAAAGACCTCTATACCTGCAGAAGCTCATTTCCAGTTGCTTCTGATCAACTCCTGTACATTCCCATTCATTCAGTAATGGCCGATTTTGATGTGGTTACCATGTAAAACCAACTGTAATTCTGTCTGATATCAGAAAAATGCGTAACTTTAGGAGCCGATACCAGATAGCTCCTGGCTGGCGACTCAATAATTACAACTTGCAATGAAGCCTGCTATAAAGATTCCTATATTTGCCTGCATAATTACATTAATGTCGGCATGCAATCATGATATATTCCTTGACGGTCCTGAATTGCCGGACTATACATATGCGACTGTGGCTGGTGACGGCGGTACGACATCGTTCGAAATTTCAACCGCCGGACTGACCCATATTACTTTCGATCTCTTTTCAGACTATAGCAAATACTGCACATATTACGACCGTAATGGACGAGAGATTGCATCAGACTCTCCGGCATCGGAACTCGGAAGTATAGTTTTTGAAAACCAATATATAGGATACGAACTTATAAAACATGGGAATAAAATCACATTCATAAGTATAGAAAATTCAAGCAGTGAGAATCATATTTCAATACGACTTGAATACGATTATACTGTAAAATTCATCGAGATTGACATAGAGCGTGGGAAAAAGTTGGAACTGATAGCTGTTGAATACGGTGAACTGAAAATAAACGACGCTGCCGAAACATACACACAATGGTTCAGCTACGAAAATGACGGTCCGGTCAGTCAGATATTCTACTGGTATCCATACATACGCTATCAGGCCTCTACCCTCGTGGAATCTCCGGATCAATGGATCAGAGGGGATTTTGTGACATTATCCCTGCCGGTATATATCGATGGAGAATGGAAACTTATGGAGTCTGAAAGCATAAGAATCGGAACAAGACGCACCACGTACCGACCAGACTACAAGACACCTGTTCCCATAGAAGTCCCTCCCTATTCCTCTATTACCCTCGCAAGCGATGTTTTATATTCACGATGCCAAATTGAAGGGGTAATGACATTCCGTAATCCCGTTTCAAAACGGCAACATACGGCACGCTTCCAATGCGATGCTCTATATCCTGCGGCAAACGAAATAAGAATTGAAGATGCAGACTAAGATATATCTCATATCCGCAATAATCAACGCTGCTGCAAGCATTCCTGCCTACGCATCTTACGCCGATTCTATCCCTACGGGATTTCACCGGATGCCACAATGGCACGTAGAAGCCGGTATTGGCACATCGTCTGTTATTGAATCGAATGCTTTTCTGAAAGGTAAGAACTCGCTGCAAAAAAGCGTTGACCGCTGCCTCTCGACTGAAATCAGGGCCGGATTCAGCTTCAACAGTTCCACACGTGAGGGAATTCTGTACGAAGGTTTGTATCAAGGGATGGGTATAGGATTAACGGACTTCTCCCCTTCCGGATTACTCGGCACTCCTGTATCGGCATTTATATATCAGGGAGCGCCTGTCGTTCATATCAACAGCCGCATATGGATCGGCTATGAATGGCAATTCGGAACCGATTTCGGATGGAAGCATTATAGCCCCGGTAATCCGTTGGAAGAGAACCTCTCGCTAAGCACTTCTGTCACAGCCCACATGGGATTGCGCATGACTTTTAACTATGAAATGACACCACGATGGAGGGCGTATGCCGGAGTTCAGTTAACTCACAGCTCAAACGGCAATACGTCATGGCCAAATGGTGGTGTCAACACCGTTGGGGGTGCCATCACCATTGCCTGTACACTAAATCCTGAAAAACATAGGGATGAAAACACCACTACCCCGGCGGAACTGTTTAAAACAGACTATCCACGCCGATGGTTCTATGACATAATCGCATATGGATCCACACGTAAACGTGTAGTGAATGTCGGCCTTCCGCCTGAACGACAACTATGTCCGGGGCATTTTGCTGTTGCCGGATTTCAGTTCGCACCAATGTATCGGATCAACCGTTGGGTCGCAACGGGTGGCTCGCTTGATTTTCAATGGGATGAAGGTGCCGGACTGGAACCATATTGGGTAGAAGGCACTTATCATGAAACACTGAAGTTCCGACGTCCGCCATTCCTTGAACAGATCGGAGTCGGAATGGCCGCCCACGCACAGCTCACAATGCCGATATTTAGCATAGATGCCGGTCTCGGATACAACATCGTCAATCCACACGGCGACAAACGTTTCTATCAGTCTCTGACACTTAAAACATTCATTATCCATCGACTATATATCAACATCGGCTACCGGCTCGGACAATTCAGAGATCCGCAGAATCTGATGTTGGGTATAGGAATCAGAATATAAATGTATTTATACAAAAGTTGATAGAGAAGAGTCGACTTTTTTATTATATTTGCAAATCCAAAATTCACATAACAACAATCAATACCATAACAGATGAAAAGTAAAATTGCTATCGCATTATCTGCCGGAGCTGCATTGATAACCGTGGTGAGCTGTACGTCATCGAACGCTAAAACGTTCGGAGAACGGGTAGATGCCCTTGACAACTCTGCATGGGACTGCTCACAGTGGATATCTGTTGCCGACGCACCGGTTGTGACCGGGCCAATACATGGCGACAACGAGCGGGCTGCCGACGGAGCCAGTTGGTTTGTATCAACAATCACAAACGAACAGAAAGTTACAGACGCACGCTGGATGACCTCCGGACTTGGTGTCTATGAACTTTATGTTAACGGTAAACTCATAGGCGAGGAAATACTGAAACCTGGTTTCACTCACTATGCTAAAACCAAGCGTTCGTTCACCTACGATGTTACCGACGCCATGTCAACGAAAGCAGACGCCGAAAACACCTTCGCCGTGCAGGTTACACCAGGTTGGTGGGGCGACAAAATTATCACTCCCGGTGGTAACGACGGTATGATCGGTAAAAAGGTTGCCTTCCGCGGAGTACTTGAACTTACTTACGCCGACGGGACCAAAAGCTATTACGGAACAAACACAACCGACTGGAAGGCCGGAATTGCCGGGCCCGTGAAACATGCCGCCATATTCGATGGCGAAGCATACGATGCGCGTGAGCTTCCAGGATATGAAACACCCGAGAAGCTATCGGCTCCTGAAGTAAACACCGAATTCAACGGCGAAATTCTACCATCAGACGGTGCGGAAATCTATTATCGCGAAGACCTCACCCTCTCCCCCGTCAAGGCTTACGTGTGGAGCGAAGTCAGCGGTCAGAATGAAGAGGAATTCGGAAAAGTAGTGATTGACCGCGAATATGCCGATGGCCAGGAAATAGTTATACGTCCGGGCGAGACACTCGTGGTTGACTTCGGACAGAATTGTGCTGCAGTCCCCGAATTTGAATTCAGCGCGAAAGAAGGAACCCACCTTAACGCACGTCCGGCCGAGCTTCTTAATGATGGTAACGGTGCCAGAAGCCGCGGCATGGACGGCCCTGAAGGTAGCGTTCACCGCCTGAACCTCCGCATACCCGATACCGGAATGCTTCTCGACTATACATTCGGCAACAACGACGGATTCGTTGACTATCGCCCCCGCCGCACCTTCTACGGATACCGCTTCCTATCTGTTACAGCCGACGATGAGGTTCGCATCAAGAACCTTAAATCCATACCTGTAACCTCCATTGCCAAGGATATGGAAACCGGTACCATAACCACCGGTAACGACGATATCAACAAGCTCATCTCAAATACCGTGTGGGGCCAGCGTTCGAACTATCTCTCCGTCCCCACAGACTGCCCTCAGCGCAACGAGCGTCTGGGATGGACTGCCGACACCCAGGTATTCTCTGAAACAGGTACATTCTTTGCCAACACCGACAAATTCTTCCACAAATGGATGCGCGACATGCGCGACACTCAGAATGAATTCGGCGGATTCCCCGGTGTAGCTCCCATTGCACAGTATGGTGCAGCCCCCAACGACTACTCACGTCTGGGATGGTCTGACGCCGGTGTGATAGTTCCATGGGTGATATGGAAGCAGTTTGACGACACCTCAATCATCGATGAGAATTGGGATGCCATGGAAAAATATCTCAACCATATAACAGAGACCAAATACAACCACGAGGCGCTCATTAATGAGAACAGCAACTATCAGTGGGCCGACTGGCTGAGCTACGAGCCCCTTGAAAGCTGCGGCGGCGGAAGCCACTACCAGAACGAAAAGGGGGAAACCCTCGTGCGTCCCGAAGCGATCGACTACTGGAACTATCTCAGCGCAAGCTACTGGCTGATGGACGCGATGATGATGCGCGACATGGCTGCCGCTACAGGCCGCGATGCTGCTAAATATGACGCTATCGCTTCTGAAGCCAAAGCATATATCCTTGAAACATTCCTCAATCCCGACGGAACCTTCAAGACCGAGATTCTCAACACCATGCAGACCCCTGCCCTATTCGCCCTCCGCAATAATCTTTTCGAAGGTGAAGCCAAGGAGAACATCGTAAAACGTCTGCGCGAGAATTTCGCACAACATGACAACTGCCTGCAGACCGGATTCCTCGGCACATCGATCCTCATGCCTACATTATCGGAAAACGGCATGACCGACATCGCCTATGAACTCCTGTTCCAGCACAAGAATCCCAGCTGGCTCTACTCTGTTGACAACGGCGCCACCACAATATGGGAACGCTGGAACAGCTATATGCTTGACAAAGGCATGGGTCCCCGCGGAATGAACAGCTTCAACCACTATGCATACGGCTGTGTGGCCGAATGGATGTGGGAGACAATGGCCGGTATCGCCACCGACGCTGCCAACCCCGGCTTCAAACGCATTGTAATGAAACCCGTTCCCGACAAGCGCCTCGGCTTCGTAAACGCGAAATACAACTCAGCAGCAGGTCCGATCGAAAGCAACTGGCACTACGACGGCGATACATGGATCTGGGAATTCTCTATTCCCGAAGGTGCCGTAGCCGACGTAACCCTCCCCGGTGAAACAGAATCGAAGGAATATGGAGCAGGCTCCCACAAAGTGGAAATAAAGCTCTGAAAATGCCACAGATTACAACAACATAAAAACTCCCGCTCGACGGAATCGAGCGGGAGTTTTTTATTATCTGACCTGCATCCTTAATCAGCGTTATTTTTGAGCCATTGGCTACGAACCTGATCTGGCAGATGGGTTACTTTAAAGTCAGAAAATGTTACTGAGAACCCATCTCCATCCGGACACGCTCCCATCATCCCGACCTTTACCGGACGGTTAGCCTCCATCCATGCATTGCGCATCATTATGTATTCCTCATCATCGAAAGAATAGAAGATTTCAATAGCATCCAGACGACGGACAGCTTTAATCCATACAGCCTCTACCGGTCGGTCAAGCGCGATTACACTCCAGTCAGAAGTATGATGAGTAACGACTGTGCTTAGGTTATATTTCCCGTCAACAAACTCAATGCCGGTCTTGATATAGTTTTCGTGGTCGATTCGGATCATCATTCCCGCCTGATCGAATCGCACCTTGTAGTCACCGGAAATTTTGACTTTAGCCTCAAACTCTCCTCCGTATTCTGCATAATAGAATGGCGCGTCATCAACGGTGAAACCGTAGTGAGATATACGCCAGTAGTCACTCTTAGGTGTAACCTGCATTGTCAGTTTTCCGTCGGAGATATTCCATTCGGCAGGTTCGTTGAACCAATTCATCTTTTCAAGCGTCTGGGCACCTGCTATCTGAGCGGTAATAGCTAACGAAGCTGCACAAATAAGTATTTTTCTCATAATTTTGAGTCAATAGTTTATGAAATAACCAATCAATTTATTTAACTTCGCAAAGTTAATTGCTTGCGGTATAATTCACAATGCCTAAAAATAACCATTTCAGAAATGAGTAACCTGCATATCATTGATTCACTGCTTAAAAATCAGAGTTTCGAAACCCCGGCAATTGGCGACAGCTCTGTATACGATTACGCCACGGCAATGGCGATGGTGGAAAATTGCATTGTAGTCGTAAGTGATCTACGCCTGGACAAAAGCCGTATTTTTTACGGACATTTCGCTAAAGCACTCGGAATAGAAGAAGATACGATCGAAAACTCCATCTGGGAGCGCAACATACTGTCACTCATGACACCCGAAGAGCAGGAGCAGAAATATCTCGCGGAAATCCGCTTTTTCAACTACCTCCGGCGCCTCCCCCGTCATCGCCGCCAGCACTTCTATCTCGCCACCAGAATAAAATTCAATCGCATAGGCAACCGCATCGAACCGATAAACGTAATCCACCGGATGTATTACATCTACGACGCCGACTGCGAAACCGTAAGATACGCCATCTGCATCTACGGACCCGAACTTTTCCCAATCTCATCAAGAAGCATAATCATAGACTCCATTACCGGAAAAACCGAACCGCTCACCTCCGACGTCGACAGCTCCATACTCAGCCGCCGCGAACTACAGGTACTACAACTGATCGAGCGCGGACATACAAGCACAGACATCTCCCGGCAACTCAACATAAGCAAGCATACCGTAAGCCGCCACCGCCAGACAATTCTATCAAAACTACAGGTTAAAAACTCAACGGAAGCATGCCGTGTAGCGCGACAGATCAATCTCCTGTGATCCCCCATGACATCAACCCAACAACCTCCGCCCGCACAATAACAACATCCCCCTACGCAATACCATCATCCCCCACAATAACAACATACCGTCCCCTTATCCCAAAGACAAAAAAAGCGCCAATCCACCTTAGAAAACAATCCACCATAAAATCATCCAACCTCCCCTTACACAGCACTCTGCGCGCAAAATTTCCGACTGATTTATAGCTGAAATCTCAGAAAAATTACTAATTTTGCAATTAAGTAACGCCTTTCTGAAAATGACCTCATCGACCTTTGGTCGCTTTGCCTCGGCAAAGAATCAGTAAATAAAAAAGTAACCGGCTTGTCGCTTGGCTTTGCCAATACTTACGGCGAGAGCCGAAAACCTTTTAGAACATCCTTGTAGTCGTTACAGGCGTTCTTTGCAGTTGCAAAGCGAGCACAGCTCGATAAGGTCGGCCTTCAGATGCTATGAGGATGTTTTCTTTTGATAATAACTTCCGATAATACAATATTATAGGAAATATTGAAAATATGAGCAAGAAGAAGCTGTCAGAAGAAGACATAAAACTCCAATATATTACCCCGGCAATTCTTAATAAGGGCTGGGCCACCTCTCATATCCGTATGGAATTTGCCTTTACTGATGGTCGTGTCATTTTTCAAGGGGGTCAAGCTGCTCGAAAGGCAAGAAAACGTGCAGATTATTTACTCCATACCTCGGCAAATAACCCCATTGCAATTGTAGAGGCAAAAGATAATAACAAGCCTATTGGCGGAGGAATGCAGCAAGCAATAGAATATGCCGAAATACTTGATGTCCCTTTTGCCTATAGCTCTAATGGGGATGGATTTATCGAGCATGATTTTTTGACCGGGAAAGAAACTGCTTTACAATTGGATGAATTCCCATCGCCTGAAGAACTTTTGAAGAGGCTGTACACTGCAAAACATTATACTCCGGCTCAATCTCACATAGTTGAGCAACCTTATTATTGGGACGAGAACACACATGAACCTCGCTATTATCAGCGTATCGCCATTAATCGGACTATTGACGCTGTTGCGAGAGGCGAAAATAGGCTTTTATTGGTAATGGCAACGGGAACCGGCAAAACTTATACTGCTTTTCAGATAATCCATCGTCTCGTCAAATCAAAAGCAAAAAAGAAAGTTCTTTATCTTGCAGACCGTAATATTTTAATTGATCAAACAATGGCTCAGGATTTTAAGCCATTTAAAGGTATAATGACAAAAATCCAAAATAAGGAATTGGATTCTTCATTTGAGATTTATATGTCCTTATATCAGCAGCTCATATCCTATGATGAGAATGTTCCCGACCCATTTAAACAGTTCGCACCTACTTTCTTTGACCTTATCATTGTGGACGAGTGCCATCGTGGAAGTGCAAAGGAAGATTCTGAGTGGCGACGTATTTTGGAATACTTTTCATCGGCAACCCAACTTGGTCTTACCGCAACCCCTAAAGCTGAAGAGGGAGCCAATAATCTTGAATATTTTGGCAAACCAATTTACACCTACTCTCTTAAACAAGGTATTGAAGATGGATTCCTCGCTCCTTACAGAGTTACAAACTCTTTCATCAATGTAGATCTTGTAGGATGGGAACCGGAAGAAGACGAACATGATATTTACGGTCAATTAATTGAAGAAGATTATTTCAGTCGCAAGGATTTTGGCCGAAAAATAGCTCTGTTGAAACGGCGAGAGATTGTTGCCCGACGCATTACCAAGATGCTTCATAAGATTGGTCGTAAGACAAAAACTATCGTTTTTTGTACCGATGAAGACGAAGCTGCAGCCATGCGGGAATTACTTGTTAATATGAATGCAGACCTTTGCAAAAAAGATTCACGTTATGTGATGAGAATAACAAGTAGCGATATCGTAGGTAAAAAGCAGCTAGACAATTTTATTGATCCCGAGGAACCCTATCCGACTGTCGTGACTACTTCTCAACTACTTTCTACCGGAGTAGATTGCAAAACCTGTGGACTCGTAGTTATTGACAAAGAAATTGGTTCTATGACAGAGTTCAAACAGATTGTTGGCCGCGGAACTCGCCTTCGTCCCGATAAAAACAAGTGGCATTTTGAAATTCTTGATTTTCGGAATGCTACCCAGTTATTTAAAGACCCAGCATTCGACGGAGATCCTGAACCATATCAGAGTAGCAGACCTTACTCAAGGAATGAATCTATACTTGCACACGTTCAAGAACCACAAGAACCTTATTCTCCGAAAAATAAATATGTGGTTGATGGGAAAGCTGTGCGTATAGAGACTGAAATAGTATCATATCTTGGCGCAGATGGCAAACTCGTGAATGAAAGCATTACCTCCTTCACTCGTCGCAATATTCGCAAAAAATTCGCAGATATCGACACATTCATATCTCGATGGTCTGCAACTGCACGCAAAAAGGCAATACTTGATGAACTTAAGGAGTATGATGTTCTGATTGATGCTGTGCGTGAAGCTAATCCACACTTGGAAGATGTCGATATTTTCGATATAATATGCCATGTAGCATTCGACTGTAAGCCTATGACCCGGCGAGAACGTGCGAACAACGTTAAGAAACGTGACTATCTTTCAAAGTATAGCGGTCAGGCACGGGAAGTACTGGAATCCCTTCTGGAAAAGTACGCTACAAATGGTGTGCTTCAACTTGAAGATCCTACCATATTATCTCTTGATCCCTTCTCCAAAATAGGCAATGCAGTTAAGATAATGCGCCTTTTCGGAGGGAAATCAGGTTACGACAAAGCTATAAAAGAATTGGAAAACGAACTTTATAAAGTTGCATAACAATGGCTGTAAATAACATAATAAAACGCATACAGAATGTTATGCGACAAGATGCCGGTATCAATGGCGATGCTCAAAGAATTGAGCAAATGGTATGGATGTTCTTCCTGAAAGTATATGATGCGCAGGAAGAAGTCTGGGAGTGTACTCGCGAAGACGGCTATACATCAATCATACCGGAAGAACTACGTTGGCGAAATTGGGCTGTTGATAATGCCGACGGCAACGCTCTGACCGGTGACGATCTGCTTGACTTCGTAAACAACACTCTCTTCCCTACACTTAAAGAGCTAAACGTCGATGCCGATACCCCGCGCAGTCAGCTTATTGTCAAAGAGGTCTTCTCAGATCTTAACCAATATATGAAGAATGGCATCTTGCTCCGTCAAATCGTCAATATAATTGATGAGATTGACTTTGCTGAAGCCAATGACCGCCACACTTTCGGTGATATTTATGAGGGCATTCTTAAAGATCTCCAGTCAGCAGGTAACGCCGGTGAATTCTATACTCCACGGGCATTAACCGACTTTATGGTTGAAATCCTAAATCCGCAGCTTGGCGAAACATTCGGAGACTTTACCTCTGGCACAGGTGGATTCCTGACCTCAGCACTTAATCATCTTAAAGCTCAACGCAAAACCACTGATGATGAGAAGCTCTATCAACAATCAGTTATAGGTCAGGAATGGAAACCGCTCCCTTACCTTCTCTCGATTACAAACTTGCTGTTACATGATATTGAGGCTCCAAACATTCGCCACTGCGATAGTCTCGGTACTCCATATAATTCCTTTAAGGAAAAAGATAAGGTAAATGTAATAGCCATGAATCCTCCTTACGGAGGCAGCACAGAAGCGAGCATTAAAACCAATTTTCCTTCTGATATGCGTTCCAGCGAGACAGCAGACCTCTTTATGGTGCTTATTATGTATCGCTTAAAAGCCGAGGGTCGTGCTGCCGTAATAGTCCCGGACGGTTTCATATTTGGTGTGGATAATGCCAAACTCGCTATCAAGACGAAATTACTGCGCGATTTCAATCTTCACACAATTATTCGCTTACCGGGAAGCATTTTTGCGCCTTACACTGGCATTGCTACCAATATTGTTTTCTTCAATAAAGAGCGAGCAGAGGGGGCGTCAGAACAATATGCAACTAAAGATGTATGGTTCTACCGTCTTGATATGCCAGAGGGATATAAGCATTTCTCCAAAACCAAACCGATGCGACTGGAGCATTGTGAGCCAATACGCCAATGGTGGAATAATCGTGAAGAAATCGTTTCTGATGAACTTGGTGAGAAGTCTCGAAAGTTTTCAGCTGAGGAGTTAATCGCACTTGATTGTAACTTCGACCAGTGTAAGTTCCCCAAAGACGAGGAAGAAATACTGCCTCCGGCAGAACTTCTCGCAAACTACTACAAAAAGCGTGCTGCGCTCGACCATGAGATCGACCGCACACTCGCTGAAATTGAAAAAATCCTCGGCATCGAAATTCCTCGCGACTGATTATGACTGGCAAGCAACTTAAAAACAGCATACTCCAATGGGCGATACAAGGAAAACTTGTACCGCAAGACCCTAACGACGAACCGGCATCCGTACTCCTCGAACGCATACGCGAAGAGAAAGCACGTTTGGTCAAGGAGAAGAAAATCAAGAAGCCTAAGAACGAAAGCATCATCTATGGCGGTGACGATAATTCCCATTATGAGAAATTCGCCGACGGAACCGTCCGCTGCATCGACGACGAAATACCCTTCGAGATACCCGATTCGTGGATGTGGTGCAATGTTAGAGATATATGCTCTATGCAAGCGGGTAAGAATATTAGCTCCGAGAAAATTTTTTCAGAGCAATCAGCATCGTATCCATTTAGATGCATAGGAGGAAATGGCTTAAGAGGATTTGTGGCAACATACAATACTGAGGGAAGTCATGCAATAGTTGGTCGTCAGGGAGCATTATGTGGTTGCCTTAATATTGAATGTGGACGATTTTATGCAACTGAACATGCAGTTGTAGTAGATAACTATGGCGAGATAAATTACAAATTTATGTATTGGTTCCTGATGGCGATGAATCTAAACCAATACGCTACTGCAACTGCTCAACCAGGACTTTCTGTAGCAAAAATTTTAGATGTCAAGTTTCCTTTACCTCCTATTGCTGAACAGTATCGTATTGTTGAGAGACTTGAATCTATTCTCCCTCACATTGAAAGATATTCAAAAGTACAGCATAATCTTGATACGTTGAACAAAGAAATTAAGACTTTATTGCAAAAGTCTATTCTACAAGAAGCAATTCAAGGGCGTTTAGTATCTCAAAATCCTAAAGATGAACCGGCATCGGTACTTCTTGAACGCATACGTTTGAAAAAAGCCCTGCTTATCAAAGAAAAGAAAATTAAGAAAGACAAGGCTGAGAGCTTAATCTTCCGAGGTGACGATAACTGCTATTATGAGCAGATAGGTAA